>CALFCE010000221.1 GCA_937951215.1 uncultured Granulosicoccaceae bacterium | reverse complement strand
CTTCTTTCATTTGATCACCGAGCTTCTTGGTATCAAATAATTCTTCAGTAATACAATCGGTTGAGGTTGTGGTGCGGTTGCCTGTGATATCAGATTGAAGATCGGTGATGGTTTCCCACAAGCCTGGTTTGAAAGGTAGTTCGTCAGCTTGGCTTGTCTGTAAGGTCGCTATACAAAGCAGGGCGATACCAACGATTCCGGGAACCCAATTGTGGGGTGTCTCTGCTTGCATAATGCTTGTTTCAGGCGTCATATTAAATCCTTGACTAAAGTTGAGAACCATAAAGCCAGATCAACAAAATTCAGTTTAATAAAATCCAGGACAATAAAACAGTAACTTGTTCGGAGCTGATTTTCAGAGCAAATTCGCAATAACATGCTAATTGTAATGGATCGCACAGCCCGGCTTACTCGCTGGTCGCCCAAGTATGAGAGGTAGCACGATGAAGGTATTACGTATTGTGGCCAATGTTGCCACGACAGACCACGCTGAAGCTTCGGCTTTTTACCAGGATATTCTGGGGCTGGATTTACTGATGGATCTGGGCTGGATTCAGACCTTCGGTTCCGATCAGAGTGCGTCGGTGCAGATTAGTGTAGCGTCTGAAGGTGGATCAGGCACAGATGTGCCTGACCTGTCGATTGAAGTGGATGATCTTGATGCGGTGCTGGAGGCTCTGAGCACAAATGCCATTGAGCCGGTGTATGGTCCCGTGCTGGAGCCATGGGGGGTGAGGAGAATTTATGTGCGTGATCCGATGGGGAAATTGCTCAATATTCTGCAACACCAATAACAGTCCTGATTGTCTACATCGAACCGGTCACAGTGCTTGTAATATCGGGTTTGTCTACCGGTAAGCCGCTGGGTACAGACTCCGGTATTTCAAAATCGACAGCCGAGGCCTGATCTCCGGTGAGTGCATGCAAAAAGGCAACAATGGCTGAGATCTCGGTATCGTCCAGTGGTGGCAGATTGATATCGATGTGACTCGCCTGCCGCGCCATTTCGAGTTTATCTTCCCTGACTATAAAATCTGTTGCCTGAAGCCAGGATGCAGCCGGTAGATTGACCTGATCAGTTTTCCAGCCGGCTTGCGAGGCAATCGGGTCAAGATGATGTTTGATCATTTTCTCCAGCGTAGGATAAGCACCGTTGTGCCCATACGGCCCTGTCAGTGCCACGTTACGAAGCATGGGTACTCGAAATCGATAGGCATCCTGCAAGCGATCGCTCTCACCCATGCGCCCGACATCGCGAGCCATCGGATCAAACGGTCGGGTACGACCGGGCCCGAAGGCCGGCAACGCCAGCGCTTTAAAAGACTGATTGCTGAACAAAGGTCCTGTGTGGCACGAATGGCAACCGGCAGTTCCGCTAAAAAGTGCCAAACCTTGTTGTTGCTGAGCATTGAGTGCTGTCGCAGTGCCGGCTAGCCATCGATCATAAGGGCTATCGAAACTTTTGAACTCTTCACCGATAAACGCCGCCAGCGCGTTGGCAATATGGGTGATATTGATATCTTCTGCTTGCTCAACCGAGTCAAAAGCCTCGACCAGCATCGAAGCATAGGCAGGAATGCTGCGAACCCGTTTGGCAACAATCGGCCAGGCATTATCGATTCGATCATTGGCAGCACCAGCTACTTCGTTCTCTACATTACTGCCGGCCATTTCGGTTTCGGACGTAATCGGAAACAGCGCCTGAGCTGCGAGAACGGATTCAAGCCCATGCGGTAACCATTCCTGTGCAGGCGTATTAAAGCGATTGCCATAGATATTGTCTTCGCTGATACGGCCGTCATGCATCAGTGTTTTTATTTTGTTAGCGCCAAGATTCCACAATGCCGGCGCATTGCGAGGCACGCGCTTTTTTATCCGGCTAGCACCTTCACCTGTTGTTCTGGCGGGGCCAATACCAACACCACCTTCACCGACGCCGAGTGAAAGGCCATCCGATGTACCAAAAGCGGGGTGGTGGCAGGTGCTGCAACTGATGTTGCGATTACCGGAGAGAATTTTATCGTAGAAAAGCAGGCGGCCGACATTGACCTGCTGTGGATTGTTGATGGCAAAATCAGTATCAGTAAGCACGACACCGTGTTGGGTAGTGGCATGGGTGGTTGTTGCAACAATAGTCGCCATCATGGTCATTGACCGCAGGATCCACTTGATGAGCAAGGTCTGGCAGGGCGTGGTTGTCTGTTGGCTGATCATGTTTTGCTGATCTGGGTTCGTTGCTCTGGGTTCGTTGATCTGGGTTTGCCGCTGGGCATTCAGCGTCTGGGATAGAGCCAGGCTTTGTAGTCATCAATCAGGATATGAGCCTCGTCAATTTGCTTACGCGTCATCTTCTTGATCACTTCTTCAAGGCTGATGGCAGCGTCCGGGTCGCCGCCGATAGCTGAGAGTGTGTACCACATATAGGCGCGTACCAGATCAATGGCCGGCAGCCCTCGGCCAACCTCGTAGTACCAGCCGACTCCGGATTGTGCCCCCGGGTGTCCTTTCATTGCAGATCGCAGATACCATTCAAAGGCACGTCGATCATCCCTCTCGACTCCCAGCCCCATCGCATACATCACCCCGATCAGCTCTTCAGCTTCTGCGTTACCGGACAGGGCGGCGGGCCAAAGTTCTTTGTAGGCAGCCTCAAAGCTGCCCTCGTCCATTAAATCACGGGCTGATTCCAGTTCAGCAAAGGCTACTGATGAAACAAAAAGAAGGGGTAGGATAAGTTCGCGCATGTTATCAACTGCCAGCTGCCGGTCATACTATCCGCAGCCGCCGTGGTTAACGATATGGCGGTGCAGGACGCACCACCATATCGAAACCACTCATCGCCAGTCAGACTTATTTAACGTCTGCATCACGAGCAGCATTGATATCACCTTCAGCCGCAGCTACTGCAGAAGTCAGTGCATCAAATACCTGTTCACCACGAGTTACGTTCTTCTTGAACCAGTCATAAACAGGTGCAGCAGCTTCCTTGAAAGCGGCTTTTTCGGCAGGGGTAGGTACGTACAAGTCGCCACCGCCAGATACGAAATCCTGGTAAGCCTGGATGGATTTACGCTTCGGAGAGGCAAAGGTTGCTTGCTGTAACGCATAGAAACCGTCTACCACGACTCGACGGTGATCATCAGACAGGCCGGTAAAGGTCTGGTTTGACATCCACCACAGTGCACCCATGTAGGCATGGCCATCCAGTGTCAGATATTTAAGGCCCGCATCAGGGAATTTCATACCCATGATATCGGTAATACCGTTTTTGGAACCTTCAACAACGCCGGTCTGGAACGATGTAAACAGCTCAGGCCATGGAATCGGGGTGGGAGCCGCACCCAGTGCCTTGACCAGCTCTTGTGGCAGGTCGGCGACAACGGTGCGGATCTTCAGCCCGTCGAGATCACCAGGGCCTGCAACGCGGCGCTTGGTGTTGGCGAAGTTTCTCCAACCACCGGTATTACCAATGGTCATCAGACGAATCGCATCGTCGGAATCTTCCAGTGCCATGCCACGGACGGTACGGGTGAAGTCACCAGACAGAACATGCTCAGCAACACGGTCATCGGCCATCAGGTAAGGCAGATCCAATACCTGAACATAGGGGAACAGGCCTGCAGCACCACCAGAGGTAGAAATGTAAATATCAATTGAGCCGTCGGCAACACCTTGCAGACACTCGGCACCGTTAGAGCAAAGCTGTGTACCGATAAACAGTTCTACTTCAATCGCGCCGTTGGATGCGCTTTCAACGTAGTTTTTGAAAACAACCAGGCCGTCATAGTCTTCGTCGTTTTCGTTGGAGTTGGCGGTTGCCCTGATTTTGATATCAGCAGCATAGCTGCTGCTAATGGCAGCCACACCCATAATAGTGGCAAGTGCCACTGTGGTTACTAGTTTTTTTATCATGCTGATTAGCCTCTCTCTTGAAGTTTATCTATAAAGTTTATCTAGCTAGCCTTAACTAAAGGAACCCGGTAAGGCGCGGGACGGTCAGCGACAACGCTGGAATAAATGTGATCAACAGGATCACGAAAATCTCTACGGCCAAAAAAGGAAGAATCGCGCGTGCGATTGTCGTCACCCGTTCGCGCGAAATGGATGCGGCTACAAACAACACCAGCCCCATAGGTGGTGTGGCAAGTCCGACAGTGAGGTTGACACACATGATAATCGCAAAGTGTACTGGCTCAACCCCGAGGCTGATAAATACCGGGCCCAAAATCGGGCCAAGGATGATAATCGCCGGCCCGGCATCGAGGAACATGCCGACGATAAACAGCAACAGATTAATCAGGAATAAAAGCAGCAATGGATTTTCAGTCAGCGTAAGTATAAAAGCCGCCAGCTGTTCCGGTGCATGACTGAGACTGACCACCGTTTTAAATGACATTGCTGCACCGACCAACAACAATACTACCGATGAGGTCAGACCAGCGCGCGTGAGTACATCGGGTAATTCACGAAAGGTCAGACTGCGGATCACAAACAATCCGATAAACATGGCATAGGCAACCGCAACTGCTGCCGCTTCGGTTGGAGTGAATACGCCACCCAGAATCCCGCCAAGAATAATCACCGGTGTCAGTAACGGGAAGAAGGCCTTGAGGCCGGCACGACCGCGTTGCCGCCAGGTATAGCGCTCGCTGGCAACCGGGAAACCGTAGCGATCAGCCATAAACTTGACCATTAACATCAAGCCCCCACCAATCAGGATACCGGGCACAATGCCCGCCAGAAACAGAGCTGCAACACTCTCGCCCATCACGTAGGCATAGATAATCATGATGCCCGAGGGCGGAATGATCGGGCCGATGACAGAGCTGGCTGCAGTAATTGCAGCGGCAAAGCGACGCGTATAACCCTGTTTCTCCATCGCCGGCACCAGCATCGAACCCAGTGCCGAAGTATCAGCCACGGCGGAGCCGGAAAGGCCAGCGAACAGCATCGAGGAAAGAATGTTGACGTGTGCGAGACCACCTCGGAGATGCCCCATCAAAGCCTGCGAGAATTCAACCAGTCTTGCAGTGATGCCGCCGCGATTCATCAGCTCGCCCGCCAGCATAAAAAACGGAATCGCCATCAACGGGAAACTGTCCATCCCGTTATACAAATTGCGGTAAAGCAGGGTAATGTCACGCTCTTGCCCGTTGAGGAAAAGCAAAGCGCCGGGCGCAGCAAGCAACGCGAAAAACACCGGCAGTCCAATCATCAATAAAAACAGGAACACTGGTAGAAACCAAATCAACATTATTCGGCTCCTATGGTGCGTGTGGCAGGGTCTACCGAAATATCACTACCGTCAGTGTCTCGATAGTCATGGTCGAATAGCGAGATAAAACGTCCCAGGATGAGTTCGATATTGACCAGTATCAACAGCACAATACCGACCAGCAGTGAAGTCATCATCCAGCTACGCGGTACACGGTACCAGCTATCAAAGCTGAATGATGTTGGAACGTAGAGTGATGCTGTGGTGAAGCGGCCGCCAAGTCCGCCAACTTCTTTCCAGCCGATTTGTACCGCTGTAATCAGTACGAGTAGTGATATAAGCAATAAAAGCAGTTGCAGTACACGAGTCACTGCATTGGGAAGGAGGGTTTCGATCGTATCAATCGCAACAAACCCTCCATTACGCAAAGCGGTGGGAGCCATCAGACCGGTCATCCATAGCATACAGAATCTTGCTGCTTCGTCAGGCCAGGGCAGTGCGGTTCCGAGAATGTAGCGACAGTATACTTGCAGCAGAATCACCAGAACCATAATGGCAATCGCAAACACACCGATGCCGCGCCCGATGGCAAGTAATACGTCGTTGATTGAGCTGAGGCCACGGAGCAAGGTTCGCAATGCGTTAATTGGACGTCCTCCGTGCTGGTGACTTAATCAGCTTTGACTGCTGCTGGGTGTCGCAAAAGTGCCTGTGCGCCCGCGATAAAAGGCCAGCGGTGCACTTTCTTCGAACAGGCTGGCCTGCTTGACTCTGCCGAGTATGATGCAGTGATCGCCGGCTTTGTACAATGCTTCACGAGTACAATCGAAGCGAGCAAGGCACTTATCCAGCACGGGTACTCCATAAGTGTTTGTTTGCATGGATTTATCGTCTAGTCGTTGCGGATTTCTGGCGACCTCCATACAGAGCGATTCCTGATCTGCATTCAGTATATGGATAGCGTAGTTATCCGTTGTCGAGAAATCCTCAAAACGAGAGGAGTGTCTGTCAATCGACCACAACACCAGGGCTGGCTCCAATGAAACCGATGAAAAGCTGTTCACCGTTATCGCCGCTACACCATTGTCGGAGGCAGCAGTAACGATGGTGACTCCGGTGCCAAAATAACCCAAAGCATCCCGCAGCCGCCTGTGGTTGCCAGCATCGGGTATAAAGCTCGAGTTGTTTAAATCGAGTGCGGCGCTCATCAGGCAACCTCGGTTCCCAATGCCGCCTGATAGAGCTCAAACCAGCTTTCCCGATCCAGCTTAACCTTTAGAGCGCTGCTTATTGTAGCAATACGTGCCAGATTGTTTGTTCCCAGGATCGGCAATATTTTAGCTGGATGGTGCAGTAAAAACGCTACTGCCACAGATGCGCGGTCGGTGCCACTTTCGGTCGCCAATTTATCCAGTTGTTTGCCAATGTCGCCTGCATCACTTATCAAATCTCCACCACCAAGAGGTGACCAGGCCATTACCGGCTGTGCCTGTTGCTGATGAAACGCCAAATCACCGTTGGTGAAGGGGTCTATGGCGGACAGTGATAGCTCAATCTGGTTGGTGACCAGCGCATTGGACATGCCGGATTGCAGAAGTTTCCAGTCCCAGGGCCTGAAGTTGGATACCCCCACAGAACGTACCTTGCCGCTGGCGATCAAGTCATCGAGTGCCGCACCGGTTTCGACGTGGTCCATCAATGGATCGGGCCTATGCAGTAGCAGAAGGTCGATCTGCTCTATACACATATCCGTCAGTGATTGATTCACCGAAGCCTCGATATGAGCTCTGGAGGTGTCGTAATGTTTTACGCGTTTGCTACTGTGCCTGCCTGCCGGCGCCACAATATCGCACTTGGTTACGATCTCCATTTGCTTGCGCAGTCCAGGGTTTTTGGTCAATGCAGTACCCAGTATGGCCTCTGCTGTGTACCCACCGTAAATATCAGCTTGATCAAAAGTGGTAATGCCTTGATCGAGACAGGCCTGAATTTTCGATTCCACGTGTGCAGGTGAGGTGTCCGGGTCATCGCCGATTCGCCATAAACCATAAATCAGCTGGCTGAAGTCGAGGTCCGGGGTCAGGTTGATTCGTTGCATTAGCGTCGTACACCGTTGGCAAGTGGAGTGGCCGGCGCTGAATCCGGCACTCGTCCGTAGACATGAGGGAGTGAACAGTTATTCAGGTGCGGAAGCACCTTGGAGCCAAAGTGTTCGGCTTCTTCGAGATGTGGGTAGCCCGAGAAAATAAACGACCGGATACCCATGTCCTGATATTCCTGCAATCGCTCCAGTACTTGTTCCGCTGAACCTACCAGGGCAGCACCACACCCGGAGCGGGCCCGACCAACACCAGTCCACAGCAAGGGTTCTACAAATCCATCGTCCGCAGCCAGCTCACGATTTTTGGCTTGATGACTGACACCCAGAGATCCTGAATCCAGTGCTCTTTCGCGGATGGCACGACCTTGTTCGTCTTCGAGTTTGGACACGATATAGTCAGCATACTCGCGGGCTTCAGCTTCGGTATCCCGAACGATCATATGGACTCTGAGGCCGTAGTCGAGTGTGCGCTCGTAGCGCTCAGCGACCGCATTGACCGCTTTCATCCGTTCGGCCAGCTCTTCTTTTTTCTCGGGCCACATCAGATAAACGTCACAATGCTGGCCACACAGCTCAAGTGCCGGAGGTGAATAGCCTCCAAAGTAAAGCAGTGGCCCGCCGGTTTGATACGGTCTTGCCGGATCCGTTGTCAGGTCACTGAACTGGTAGACCTCTCCCTGATAGTTGATTTCATCTTGCGTCCAGGCCTGCTTGAGAATTTCCACAACTTCTCGTGAGCGCTGATAGCGAAACCCACTGTCGGCTTTTTCACCCGGGAAGTCGGAAGAAATAATATTGACGGTCAGGCGTCCTTCCAGCATGTGATCAAGCGTGGCCAGTGTGCGTGCCAGCATAATGGGTTGCATCTCGCCGCATCGCACTGCCGCCAGTAAATTAATCTTGCTGGTAATCGGGGCGCAACCGGCAACAAAACTGAGCGTATCCTGACCGACCTGGTAGGAGGAGGGGCAAAGTATATTTTGGAAGCCCTGTGCCTCGGCTGTTTTTACAATCTCTGAGCAGTGGTTCCAGGAGGAGCGCAGCGTACCGTCTGGCACACCCAGAAACTGGTAGTCGTCAGAACAGAGTGCAGAAAACCACGATACTTCGGCGGCATCAAGATCGCTGGAGGTAACCGGTACAACCGTCATGGCTAAGACCCTGTAGAATTTTGATGCACTTTAGCAGAGGTAAATAGGGTAAATCAATGGTGTATCAATTGATCGATGATACTGTTTGTTCAATGCTTGGCGTCCGTTGAAAATGAGTATTTGTTGACACCCGGGGTGGATTGAAGTAAATCAATAGGGCATCAATTTTGTCGATCGAGAAGACGGGCCTGTGTCGCCAGCCAATCCTGCAGATTCAACCCTCATTCCACTTTACCTGCAGATCAGTGAATCAATCAGCCGTGATATTGCCGCGGGCCGCCATGCGGACGGTGATCGCCTGCCCCCGGAACGTGAACTCGCCAGGCAGTTCAGGACTACCGTTCGCACGCTGCGCAAGGCCCTCAGCGAACTTCAGAGTCAAGGGTTGGTGGAGTCAGTGCAGGGCTCGGGAAACTATGTACGGCTCGGTGAACAGTCCCGCAGTATTTATTCGATGTTCCGTCTCGAGTTACCGGAAGGCGGTGGTTTGCCCACTGCTCAGGTGTTGCAAATCAAAGAACTGAAAAAGCCCCCGTATTTACCGGATTTCGGCACCTCCGATCACGCGACGCGATTGCGGCGGTTGCGGTGTCTGGATCAAGTCGCTATCGCACTGGAAGAAATCTGGCTGGATAAAGACTCTGGACAGATTGATGCCGGGAAACTCGGAGATTCGCTTTATCGCTATTATCAACTCAGGTTGGGTTTCTGGATTCATCGGGTGGAAGATCGGGTATCAATTGAGCCCTTACCCGATTGGACACCTGACAGTTTCGGTAGCGAAGTCGGGGAGGTGTTTGGCTATGTCGAACGGTTGAGCTGGGCGCAGGGAAAGTTGCCTGTGGAATATTCCAGAACCTGGTTCAATCCGGTCAAAGCACGCTATGTACAGAGACTAAAGTGAGGCTTGAATTTTTGTGGGTGCCCAGATAGCTCTACAGGCCGGATAGCAGCAATGACCAGACGATGACGGGCAGGTAGGCCACGGCTATCAATAATCTCCAGTACCACCTTAAGGTTTTACTGAAAGCCAACCCCGTTAAGCCCAACAGCAAACCGATTCCGATAAGGCTCAGGGAAATAGAGATGCCAGTCTCCTCACTAATGCCAAGGCGAGGATACAGCCACAAGTGCCCGCCCCAGTTTATCGGGAACAGCAACACAAAAACGATAAATGGAGTGTACGGTAACCAGCTTCTCATGTTTTTGACTGTAGCAGCGAAACAGTTGTCGCGATAGCTGTATGCACTCCATCGCTATCAACTACATCGCTTTAAAGTGATGCCGATGAGTTCGACTGACGACGGGCTCAATATCAAGGCCTTGCAGTTTCAAGGTCAGTTTCCCGGTGGCTGATCTTTTCGCGGATTCCACGTAGTTCATATTGACAATGCTGCTGCGATGGATCTGAACGAACGTTTTTGATGGCAATTGAGGGAGAAGATCCTTCAATGACTCTCGTATCAAAGCCTGATTTTCCCGGGTATGCACCACGACGTATTTGTCTTCAGCGTTTAACAGCACGACATCGGCAATCGATATCACGCGCACCTGGTCACCCACACTTGCCTTGATGGTGTGGAGAGTGTTTTTATCTTGTGCAAGTTCAGATAATTTCGATAGCGTTTTTTTTAATTTTTCTTCGAGTTCTTCCTGATAATTCAGATCGTTTTGCTTGCCAAGCCGTTGTTGTAATCGGGCAAGGGTCTGTGTCAAACGATCGGACGTCACGGGCTTTAGCAGATAGTCAACCGCGTTGGCTTCAAAGGCTTGCACTGCGTAGTTATGGTAGGCCGTAACAAACACCAGCAAGGGGGTGCTCTTTTCACGCTGGGAGTCGTTTGGATTAGCACTCCGCCTCTCCAATAATTCAGCTGCAACCTCCAGTCCTGTCAGACCGGGCATCCGAATATCCAGAAAACAGATATCAACGTGATTTTGATCAAGCCAGTTTATCGCCTCCT
>CALFCE010000220.1 GCA_937951215.1 uncultured Granulosicoccaceae bacterium | reverse complement strand
GCGTGCTGGTATCGATCACGGTTGATTCCGTGGCGGCAGCGTCCAGCTGAACCGGTCGCACATCGGTTTTGCCCGGTGGTTCAGAGGCTCCGGATTCCGCGCTTTGGTCCGGATGGGCGTTCAACCAGCCCGCCAACCCGCCGTTCAGCAGGCTGCAACGATAAAAGCCGTAGGCGTGTAAGGTCCATATCAAGCGACTTGCGGCTGTACCGCCATTCTGATCATAGGCCACGATCCACCCATCTTCGCTGATGTTGTAATCGAGCAGCAGTTGCTGCAGTGACGGTTTCTCGATCAACAGCCCATTAACGTTGCCGCTGCCGCGAATAAGGCGGCTATACGGCAGGTGTCTGGCATGTGGCAGGTGCGCGGTTTCGAATTGCTCCTGGGAGCTCACATCGATCACGCTGAGGTTGATATTGCTGGATGAGGGCTGAAATTTGGCTGGATCGAGTGCTTGCGGGTTCAGGATTAGCGGGAAATTCATGGTATGACAACTATTCAGTAAGGTTGGTCGGGTTTTAATCACCCGAATACGGAAAAAACCTGCCATCTGTCACAAAATTCACTGAACTATTGTCCAGTAGCATGTCTTATGTTGTGACGATGATGTTCGTTGAAACTCGTATACCGAGATTCGGGCAAAAAATCGACTAAAGCAACTATTTTTGGTTTGCGATCGGTACCTGCAAATGGAATGTAGCTGGTTGGGCTGGTTTTTGTGTTTTTGGATCTTCGTTATTGTAGTCTTCTGTTGTGCATAAAAAGGTTAAGCTTCGGGTGAATTAGTACAGAGTGCTAAACTAGCTATAGTGCATCGTACTTTTGGTGGCAGGCCGCTGCCGTCCGATGACATATAGATTTTCTGGCTGATCACCTGACTGCAGGGTATGACTTAAAAGTCGATATGCAGCAGTAATACGACAAGAGCGGGGCGAGTTTGGGCGAAAAAGAACTGGACATGGAGTTGGTGCAGCGTGTGCAGCGTGGCGACAAGACCGGCTATGACCTGTTGGTACTCAAATACCAGCACAAAATCATAAACCTGGTGTCGCGATACGTTCATGACCCGCATGAGGCTCAGGATGTCACCCAGGAAGCGTTTATAAAGGCCTATCGCGGATTGGCCAATTTTCGGGGCGACAGTGCGTTCTATACCTGGCTCTATCGTATTGCGATCAATACGGCCAAGAACCACTTGATCACCATGGGTCGCAAGGTCTCGGATTCCGGGGTTGACGCCCAGGACGCCGAGCAGTTCGAAGGAGGTACCGCACTGCGGGAGTATGCCTCTCCAGAGCGGGAAATGTTGACTGAAGAGATCGCTGGAGTTGTTCAGTCCACAATCGATGATTTGCCTGAGGATTTAAAAATGGCCATCACGTTAAGAGAGTTTGAAGGCATGTCTTATGAAGACATTGCCAATGTGATGGACTGTCCCATAGGGACGGTGCGTTCGAGAATATTCAGGGCCAGAGAAGCAATAGATTCCAATCTGGCGCCGTTAGTTGATGAAGGAAGCAGGTCGCTCTTATGAATGACAAGACAGTAAACGAACACATGTCAGCGTTGATTGACAACGAGTGGGAAAGCGAATCACAGCTGTCAGCTGTGTTGGCCAAGCTCGAGGCTGACGATGCGCTGAAAAGCAAGTTTGAACGCTATCACCTCGCACGAGATGTAATGCACAAGGATTTCAGCTCGAGCCTGGATGCCGGCTTTTTCTCAAGAGTCTCTGCAGCCATTGCTGAAGAGCCACCGATTGTCGCCTTTCCTCGTGACGACAAGAGTGCGTCAGGCAAGGTGACCAGTCTGCATGGCAGAAACCAGTCCCGGCAGTCCGGACAATCCAGCACCAGTGCCAGCTCAAGTTCAAACCGATCTCAAACGGCCGGGATACAGTCAGACACTGCATCGGCTGCGGTAAATCCGGAATCTCCAGAGTCTGTCTCTCATGTGGGTTCCCAGAGGGCGGCTCAGGGTGGTAGTGACGATCTTGCCCAGCGACGATCTGCCAAAACAGGCAACGCAGCTCCCAAGTGGAAAGCGGGCATTGGTGGTCTGGCTGTCGCTGCCAGCGTAGCGCTGGTTTCCCTGGTCGGGCTGAATACATTGCAACAATCCAATTCCGAAGACAGCGCCACTGGTAACGCTATCGTTGCTGATAATACTGCGCCTGCCAGCAGTGCTGTAGTGAATTCTCGCGATACTGTCGGTGCACAACCCGTCATCCAGGTGCAAGGGCAGGAATCACCGCTGGACTATGTTGCCAACACCAGTACCTATTGGGTTATTCCCAACCAAAAGCGTAATCAGACCACCGAGAAGCGCTTGAACATGTTTTTGTCGCAGCATATTGAGAACTCGCCTACTGCAAACATGGGCGGCATGCTGCCTTATTCACGTCTTGTAGGCTATGATGCTGTGCCTCAACAAGATCAACCTGAATAACCTGATTTGCTTAATGACTCGGGGTAGAAAATTCTTGAATAGTCAAACCACCAGCACACGGCGTGTAAAAGCCATTGTTATCTTGTGTTTGTTGTTGGGGCAGGCCGGTCTTTCAGCTAGCGCGCATGCTGACGAGACCAAGGACTCGTCAGCAGTGGCGATGGATCTGGTCCGCTCCATGTCCAAAGCACTGAAATCCCTGAACTATGAAGGCACGTTTGTGCACATGATTAGTGGCAACGTCGAAACCATGCGTATTTTGCATGCCAGGGACGAATCCGGTGAACTGGAACGCATGACGTCGCTGAACGGCGAGGCGCGCGAAGTTTTTCGCAACAACCACACGGTGACTTGCATCTGGCCAGGTAGTCGTTCGGTGGTGGTCAGCAAATCAAAACCAAGAGATTTAATTCCTGAGGTCAACTCGAGTCTGGTAGACAACGATTTCTATAAAATTATTCTGGATACTCCCGACCGAGTTGCCGGGCGCGAGACCCATGTTGTTCATGTCGCCCCGACCGACAGTGATCGCTATGGCTACCGGTTCTGGATCGATAAAGAAACCAGCATGCTGCTGCGCATGATGCTGCTGGATGAGAATGATAATGGTCTTGAGCAACTGATGTTTACCGATATCCGTTACCCTGACTCGATTGATCCGGCTCGTTTCGAGGCCACTGGCGCTGATGATACGTTTACCTGGCAGGAACCAAAGCCTGAAGATGTGGTACCGACGCCGCAACCGCAGCGCATTGTCAGTTTCGAAAATCTGCCAGATGGCTATTCCAAAATTGCCGAAACCTACAATCCCATGCCAATGGGAGATACACCGCTGAGTCACGTTACGCTCAGCGACGGTATGGCTTCGGTATCGGTTTATGTCGAGTACATGGAGGCCGAGTTACATGATTCAGGCTCTTCCGGTATCTCGCGCATGGGTGTTATCAATGCTTTCGGGCTTGCTCGCGAATCAGCCTTCATCACCGTCGTCGGTGAGGTTCCAGCCAACGTGGTGCAGCGCATCGGTGAATCGGTGATCATTGAAGGTCAGGAAGGCTAGGTTCGTCTCAGAGCATCCCGATCTTCATCGCGGTATCCGGAATCAATTCCGTGATACATGAGGGACGGGTACACAGTGTCGGCCAACATGGCACTGTGGTCGAATTCAACCAGCCGGAGGCCTGTGTCACCTGCTCGGGTGGTCAGGGCTGCGGGGCCGGGCTGTTTGCGCAATTGCTGACAGCACGGCCTTTTACACAGCAAACCAAATCAATCCCCCAACGTATCAATGTAACCAACCCGCTGAACGCAGGGCCCGGGCAACAAGTACAGGTTGAGCTGGCGGATAGTGCATTGCCGGTTTGCGCTGTTGCCGGGGGCTTCCTGCCGGCCTTGCTGGTCATTGTTGGGGCAATAGCGGGGCATTACGCCGGGCCACTGCTCGGGCTAACACCTGATCTGTCGGCTTTTTTCGGTCTGGTCATCGGCCTTTCAGCCGGCTTTTACCTGTCCAGATGTGGTGGGGTCTTTGCATATGAAACAGGATATATTAGCGCGGTGGTAGTCAAGGTTGACGATAGTCACCTTATCGCCTTACCCAAGCCAATGCATTCCAGGGAAGAATCAGGAACTCATAGCCCATGAACACAACACCACTATCCATCAAAGCCGTTTTCAGTTTGTTGCTTATGCTTGTCAGCACCAGCGCGTTGGCTCTATCCAATCTGCCGGACTTTACAACGCTGGTTGAAAACAGCCACAAAGCGGTGGTTAATATCAGTACCACAGCCGCCCGCAATGACGCTGGCAGCAGCGGGAATCTCGAGCTACCCGATCTCGAGGATTCTCCGCTCGGTGATTTGCTGCGCAAGTACCTTGAAGATCAACAGCAACCCAATCCCCAGGATCGGGACGAGGGGGATTCGCTGGGTTCGGGTTTTATCATTTCTCCGGATGGCTATGTATTGACCAATAATCATGTGGTGGCAGGTGCGGAGGAAATCATTGTGCGTTTGCACGATCGCCGTCAATTGGTAGCGGAACTGATCGGCACAGACTCTCAAAGCGACGTGGCCTTGTTGAAAATTGAGGCTGCCGAACTGCCGGTTGTGCAGATTGGTGTCAGCGATGATTTAAAAGTGGGGGAGTGGGTGTTGGCGATAGGTTCTCCATTCGGTTTCGATTTTTCGGTTACTGCGGGCATTGTCAGTGCCAAAGGGCGTGCTCTGCCAAGAGAGAGCTATGTGCCGTTTATTCAGACCGACGTTGCTATCAATCCCGGAAATTCCGGTGGACCGCTGTTTAATCTTGCGGGTGAAGTGGTTGGCGTCAATTCCCAAATCTACAGTCGCACTGGCGGTTTTATGGGACTGTCTTTTGCGATTCCCATCGAAATGGCGATTGACGTTGCTGATCAGCTGAAGGTCAATGGCCGGGTCACCCGGGGGTGGCTAGGTGTGGTCATTCAGGAGATGACGCGAGAGTTGGCAGAATCCTTTGGTATGGACACCGCCTATGGGGCGCTGGTCAAGCGTATCCTGCCGGACAGCCCGGCAGCGGATTCCGACCTTCGGGTCGGAGACGTGATTACTCATTTCAATGGTAGCAAAATCGAACGGTCATCCGGTTTGCCTCCTCTGGTTGGGCGGGTTCCGGTCAATCAGGCGGCGCAATTGCGTGTGATGCGAGATGGTTCCCCGATACAGCTTGATGTGGTGATAGGAGAATTGCCGGGTGAAACCGAATTGCGTAGAGCCTCGAATCAGCGTCGACCGGCCGAGGGTAATAACCCGTTTAAAATCAAGGTTGAATCTCTCAGTGACCAGAGTCGCGAAGAGATGGGCATCGACAAGGGTGGCGTGCTGGTTGTTGAAGTGATCAACGATGGCCCCGGAGACAAGGCAGGTATCCAGCCTGGCGATGCTCTGCTGATGGTCGATAACAAGCCGGTTGACTCAACCAGCGATTTTGATGGTGTTTTCAAGGAGCTGGGTGACACCCGCTCAGTCGCCGTCCTGGTGCAGCGCCGCGACGGCCCGTTGTTCCTCGCGATTCAGATTGACCAGAACTGACCAGTATTCAGGCTTGATTGTGTTGCGCAACCGCCTTCGGCAGCCCCAATCGCAGCCGCGTTGGTAACCATGTCCAGTCAGCTGACGCTTTACAGCCGCAGAGGCTGCCATCTGTGCCAGGATATGATTGCACTATTACAGGACTTTGAGAAAGACTATAATTTCACTGTCAGGATAATAGACGTGGATCGGGACGAGCACCTGCGGCAGAAATTTAACGTGCTGGTGCCCGCCCTGTATCTGGGAGATCGTGAGATTTGCCACCATTTTCTTGATCTGAATGCGCTGATTTCTGCACTTGATGGTGATGAGATGGCTCCTGGAGCTCAAGTAGCCGAACCACCATCTGCTTGAACAGTTGCGATTAAAATAGTTTGTACACAGAAGACCAAGGCAAGGTGGCTGCCGCTCTGAATGCCACCGACATCAAGGCAATTCCTCCCTGAATGCAGGACAAGATCAGAAATTTTTCCATCATTGCCCATATTGATCACGGCAAATCCACTCTCGCAGATCGTTTTATCCAGTTCTGTGGCGGGCTGACCGATCGCGAGATGTCGGCGCAGGTACTGGATTC
>CALFCE010000219.1 GCA_937951215.1 uncultured Granulosicoccaceae bacterium | reverse complement strand
TTCACCATGAACAGTGGGCATGACATGACCAGCGTTATGTATCGTATGCAGGGAGCACCCATCTTCGAACAAACACTGGGATCAGCTGATGCCATGTTGCTGAGATTGCTCGACGGTGATGAAACTGTTGGTGGCACCAAGAACCCGTATGATCCAAGAATTCACTTCGTACTGATCGCCGAAGCCTACAAGGCTGCCAACCCCTCCACTAGCAAGCTGGCTGGATGGCTTGACCAGCAACTGTCCGTGTTCGACGAAGTCTACTCAGGTGAGCGTCCTCGTTACCTTGATGGCTACAGCAAACTGAAGGCTGCCATTACACCCTGGGGCCAGGCCTAGGTTTCCACCACCTTCCAGGTTAATTAGTTCAAGTCCGGGTCAGTCACTCTGACCCGGGCAAATGTTCCGGATAAGTGTTCTGTATAAGTATTTTGGGTAACAAGATCCAGTCAGCTTAATCCAGCGATGACTTGCCCGGTTCGAACAGTCCGGTTTGAACGTTCCATTGAGATTTATAGTAGCTGTTGCTTGCCAGCAGTTGCTGATGGGTACCTTGTTCGACCACACGTCCCCGTTGTAAAACCACTATATTATCAGCATGTACGATAGTGGACAGACGGTGAGCAATAACGATCACCGTACGATCGCGCGAGATCACGGCCAACGATTTTTGAATCGCTGCTTCCGTTTCATTGTCCACAGCGCTGGTGGCTTCATCCAGTATCAACAGTGGTGAATTTTTAAGGATTGCCCTTGCCAGTGACAGGCGCTGTCTTTGCCCACCGGATAGCTTGACACCCCGCTCACCGACCCCGGTTTCCAACCCACCTGGCAGTTGTTCGATAAATTCCCAGGCTTCTGCCGCCTTGCAGGCCGCAATGACGGCTTCAGGATTGCTGTCCGGATCAGCATAGGCAACATTTTCATAAATGCTGCCATCGAAGAGATAGATATCCTGACTGACCAAAGCGATGTGTTGACGCAGTGTTTGCAGCGGGAGGCTTGAAATTGATACGCCGTCGAGTGTAATGGAACCGTCTGATATTTCGTAAAAGCGAAGCAGCAGCTTGATCAAAGTTGATTTTCCGGAGCCGGTTGCACCTACCAGCGCGGTGGTGGTTCCGGCGGGGATCTTCAGGTCTATACCGTTGACACCGGCGCCGCTTTGCTCGTAACTGAAGCTGACTCCGCGGAAAGCCACCTCGCCCCGCCCGGGGCTCTCAAGAGTAGCATGGCCTGTGTCTTTGATCGTGATTTCGGCCTGAATGAGTTTAAGGATACGGCGGGTGCTGGCCATTGCGCGTTCGTAGAGGTCGACCGTTTGTGCCAAACCGGTGAGTGGCCACAACAAACGTTGGGTCAGAAAGACCAGAACTCCATAGGCCCCAATATTCAAACTACCGTCAAGCGCTTTCATGCCACCGACTACAAATGTGCACAGAAAACCCGCCAGAATTGCCATACGGATGACGGGTATAAATGCAGAACTGACCGCTATTGCACGGCGATTTGCTTCTACATAACGCTGGCTTGCGCGTGCCAGTTGTTCGGCTTCCCGTTGTTCGGCAGTAAACGATTTTATTGTTGTGATGCCGCCAATGTTGTTGGCCAGCCGGGCAGCGAGCTTTGATACTTGCTCGCGCACATCTGCGTAGAGGGGATTGGCACGTCGCAGAAAGAAAAATGCGCCGATAATGATGATGGGTATTGGTGTAAAAGCCAATACTGCAATTTGTGGTGAAAGTATAAAAAATACCGCACCGACCAGCACCACCGAAACAAAAGTCTGCAGGAGCTCATTGACACCACCATCAAGGAAACGCTCCAACTGATTGACGTCATCATTGAGGATGGCAATCAGTTCACCAGAGCTTCGTTGCTCAAAAAATGCCATGTCCTGATTCTGTACATTGACATAGGCATCCTGGCGCAGTTCTGCCTGCAGTGTCTGCGCAAGGTTACGCCAAAGAATCAGGTGCAAGTATTCAAAAATCGACTCGCCGGCCCAAATAACAAACGTCAGTACGCCCAAAACCATGATCTGGGATTGAGGAGAAGCAAATCCCAGACTGGCAACGAAACTGCTTTCCTGATTGACGACAACATCAATTGCGATGCCAATCAGAATTTCCGGCATGACATCGAAAAAACGGTTAAGCACCGAGCATAGTGACGCCAGTAAAATCTGTTTGCGATGCCCGCGAGCATAGCGAATGAGATTCAGCAGAGCTTTGAAGCTGGAGCCTTCGCCACCCGTACTCCCGGCGTCAGGTGGCGGCTCTGAAGTTTTAGCGCTGTCAGCGCCAGATTTGTCGATCACAGGTTACCCAAATCTTCAACTGTTTGATCAGGACAGATCAATCAGGAATTCTAATCGTTGTCTGTTTGACCGATAGAGTTTGATCACGGCCAATTTGCGTCGACAATGTCGGATTTGTGTTGGTTAGTTGATGTCGTCTGCCTCGTCAGTGACCACTTGGCCGGTTGCGCGACGCCACAAGATTGCTCCGGATAGCCCCACTCCTAGAAAAAGACTGTAAAGAATCAGTCCCAACCACTGCATCGAAACATTATCGGTAGTTGATACCCAATTTTCCTGTAATGCCAGATAGACGAGTGCAGCAAAGAAGATTAAAGCGATCACAGTGCCGAGTTTACCGAGCGCCTTCCAAGCCGCAATAAATAGTGCGACATTCACCAGAATGGCGACAATAGCACCCAACACGACCCATGCGTTGGTCGGATCCTCATTGTTGTAGACCCAGTGAAAAATGGATTTTCCGGTTGGGTTGTAACTGCCGAACACCACAATGGCTGCAACCAGAATTCTAAGAACGAGTACCCCGGGTGTAGAACCCTTCAAGGCGTTGATCATTGTTATCTCCGTAAAGTCATAAAGTTTGCCGGGTTGGTCTGTTGCCAACTCCGATTGCTTATCAGGTTTACTCTTTGGCCTGCCAATGCAGCCTATTGACAAGTTTGATCAGTCCGGTTTGTCAGACTCTACCGTTCTTAGCAGGAGAGTTTGCATCGCTCTACCTACAATACCTGATTTATCAAACAGGGTGGCATCAGCAAGGCCGATTCCATTGCTTTGCCAGTGTCCTGTCGAGTCACTCCCCAGCCAGTCACCCACAGGATCACGAAACAGTAGCAATGTCAGGTCCGGATTCATGAAATTCACCTGCCAGGGTTCGGCACGTCGGCTGAAGGCGTTGCCACAATCTGCAAGCGGACAGATCCGCTGGAAAGGTGAGGGTGTTTCAGTTGCCAGCAGTGGCACTGTTTTCAGCCAGGCGATGGTAGAGCCTGGATCAGGTGTCTGACCGATGGGGTAGCGGGTCTCGACTCCATCACCGTTAAAGCCGGGTTGCCCATGCAGCATCTCGGTTATCGGAAAACGTCCGGGTAGGGCGTCTTCAGGAGTTCCATACTGTTGGCTGGATTCGTCGTTGGCAAGAAATCCGGACGCAGCCAGTTTACCGTCAGTTTGTTCAGTCATGTGCAGGCCTTCAGCCTGTGCAAACACCTGGCCGTCCTCGGCCTGTAGAGTGACTTTTGACAAGGACACGGAACGCCCTTTGCGGATCACGATTGACTCTACAAAAAAACCGGCATGCGGAATTGGGCGCATCAGATTGATTGTCAGTCTGGTCAGTCGCTGGTCTGGAAACAGCAATTCGGCGGCTCTGGCGGCGAGTCCGGTTGGTGGGCCCGCGTGGCAATGGTGCTCTGACCAAGGGCCGCGGCTGTGCGCAGTTGGAGTGAACCAGTGATTATCGTTTGTTGTGAAAAAGCTGTCTGTCATGCGTTTATCGGGTTGTCAAGTTGCTGGGCAGTACGAACTAAACTTCAACGCAATCGACTCAATACTAGTGTAGCCTAGCGTAGATGGAAAAAAGAGACAAAATAGATGCTTTTGGCGCAATAGTGCTGGTGTCTTTTTCCGCCTTGCTGGGATTGAATCAAGTGATGATCAAACTTGTCAATCATGGTTTGCAACCCATCTTTCAGGCAGGTTTGCGTTCAGTGTGCGCTTTTTTCCCGGTCTTGATTTTCGCGCTATTGTTACGTAAAAAACTCAGCATCCGTGACGGTAGTCTGGTCCCCGGCATCATCGCCGGCATTCTTTTCGGCATCGAATTTATGCTGATGTTTGTTGGACTTGATTATACCTCGGTTGCCAGAGCTTCCATCCTTTTCTATACCATGCCGATTTGGGTGGCCATTGCTGCGCATTTTATGATTCCGGGTGAACGGCTGACGCTACAAAGGCTGTCGGGACTCGGTTTGGCGCTTCTCGGTGTCATGCTCGCCTTGGCGTACAATTCCAACCCCGCTAGCGAGCAAGCGTTATTGGGCGACCTATTGTGTCTGATTGCGGCTTTTTTGTGGGCTGCCATCGCCATGCTGGCCCGTACGACTCAGCTGGCCAGGGCTCGACCCGAAATGCAGCTGCTCTATCAGCTCGGCGTGTCCGCGCCTTTGCTGTTATTGGCTTCACTGTGGTTCGGTGATTGGTTTCGGGAGCCAACGCCACTCCTTTGGGGCATTTTTGCTTTCCAGGTATTGGTCGTTGTGTCGATCGGTTTCCTTAGCTGGTTTTGGGTGCTGTCGGTGTACCCGGCCGCAGATATGGCCGCATTCAGCTTTTTGGCACCTGTGTTTGGCGTCTTGTTCGGCTGGCTGATTCTGAATGAAAAACTGGGCTGGAATGTGCTGTTGGCGCTGCTGTTGGTCTCAGTGGGCATCTCGCTGGTCTCCAGACGCAAATCCCATTGATTTTTGTGCCCTATCCGTGGGTCTTCCTTACTGCTAATCGGTTTTTATGTGTCGTTAAGCGAACATTAATGGGTGGCCGGGTGCGGCGGGTTTAGTGGCTCTGCCAGCTTGGTACTCTGGCACCAGCGTCACGGTCAAATCGTCAAGCCAGTGGTATCATGCCACTGAGATTATGAATCGGATTTTCCAGTTGGTGAGATCGGCTAACGTCCAATTTTTCAAACACCATGCCCGCAGACAGAGCATTGCTCCCTATTTTTCCAATTGTTGCAGGTTTGGCATGACAGTGAGTAAGCGGCGATGAGTCGCATCAGTTTTCTGCAGGATATGCTGTTCTCGGTTTTTGATCGGGAAGACGACGCACAACCCCTTCGAGATGGCAGGTCATTGCGCAATCTCTGCGAGTCCTTGATGTCATCTCGCGGTGAAGTGTCTGGCAATCGCCTGTCGCTCGCTGTGTTGGAAACCTTTGAGAACAGCGATGAACAGGTGCAGCTTGAATTTTTTCATTGGCTGGCGAATGATCTTGATATCGATCCTGCCGATGCCATTGCAGCTGCGGCAGCCTATCGCGAAAGTAATTCAGGTGTAAATTGGCGACGTTTGCAACGTAGCACCGAATCACGTCGTATTGAGCTTTTCAAACGCATCAACAGGGTGCCTGGTGGCACCTATCGGTTGGTGAGGTTACGACAGAGTCTGCTGCCAATGTTGGCACAACATGCCGAATTAAAGCGGGTTGATGCTGACCTGCAATATTTGTTTTCGATGTGGTTCAACCGTGGTTTCCTGGTATTGCGTCAGATTGACTGGCATACACCAGCCAATATTCTTGAGAAAATCATTGATTACGAAGCCGTGCATGCCATCAATGACTGGAACGATCTTCGTCAACGTCTGCTGCCATCCGACCGAATGTGCTTTGCGTTTTTTCATCCTGCCATGCAGGATGAACCGCTGATCTTTGTCGAAGTGGCGCTGACAACGGAGCGCCCAGATTCGATCCAGAATCTGTTGGCCGGTGAACGCGAACTGGTCACTGATTCTCAAGCCAGCACGGCTGTCTTCTATTCAATCTCCAATTGTCAAAGCGGCCTTCGAGGCGTCTCGTTCGGCAATTTCCTGATCAAGCAAGTCGCATTGGAGCTGGCAGCTCATTATCCCAACCTGAAAACCTTTCGAACCCTGTCGCCCGTACCTTCATTTGTACCATGGATCAAACGAAGTAGTGCCGGGCAGTACAAGCAGGTTTATCAAGAAGCGGTCAAGCTCGCTGTCAGTCTGTCTGACGGTAACCTGGACCATGATAACCATCCGGACATGCAGTTGTTGTGCAGCCTTGCAGCCAAATATCTGGTGGAGGTGCGCCGTTCGGACAAACAACCAATGGATCCGGTAGCCCGTTTTCATCTGGGAAATGGTGCCAGTCTTGATGCGGTGATAGCCGCTGCAGATCTTTCCTTCAAGGGTCTGGCGCAGTCTGCCGGTTTGATGGTGAGCTACCTCTACGATCTTGACAAGGTGGTGAGCAACCATGAGGAATACGCTGGCGAGCATAAAATCGCTTATTCGAAATCAGTAGCACGTTTACTTAATAATGATAAAAAAGCACTACGCGGGAGATTGCAAATTGGCTAACAGTTTATTTGATGCATTGAGCACGCATTCGGATCAGCTGAAAACGTTGTTGATTTTAGGTGATGGCACTGAAATCAGTTATACGGACTTCTTTTCGCGCGTTGCTCAGATCGCGAACGTGATAGTGGAGCAGGGTGTCAAGCCGGGTGATCGTGTTGCCATGCAAGTGAGCAAGTCGCACCAGGCGTTAGCACTTTATGTTGCTTGCGTGCAGACAGGTGCTGTGTTTCTACCGCTGAATACCGCTTATACACCGACCGAAATTGACTACTTTTTACAAGATGCCGAGCCTCGCCTGTTTGTCTGCGACGTTGCTGATGAAGCGTTATGGAAAGAACGCTGCAACATCAACATTCTTTCACTGGACAAGGACGGGCGCGGAAGTTTAAGCGATGCAGCTGATGTGGCTGGCGACAGTTTCGAGACCCGGGCTCGTGCCGATGAAGATCTCGGCGCTATTTTGTATACCTCGGGGACCACTGGTAAATCAAAAGGGGCCATGCTGACGCAAGACAATCTGCTCTCCAATACCAGGGTACTGATTGACTACTGGCGATTTGAGTCCAGCGACTGTCTGCTGCATGCCTTGCCGATCTATCACACTCACGGATTGTTTGTGGCCTGCAATGTGATGCTCTGCGCCGGTGGCAGTATGGTCTTTTTGCCCTCGTTTTCGGTGGATAGCGTGATTTCCTGGCTACCGAAATCCACCACCATGATGGGGGTGCCTACCTTCTATACCCGCCTGCTGGCCGATGATCGGTTTAACCGCAAGCTTGCCGCACATATGCGATTGTTCACATCAGGTAGCGCGCCCATGTTGATGGAAACACATGTGGATTTTGAAGCAAAAACCGGGCAGCGTATTCTGGAGCGCTATGGAATGACCGAGACCGGCATGAACACCTCCAATCCCTATGATAGCGAGCGGCGGGTAGGTACTGTTGGTTTTCCGTTGCCGGGCGTGGAGCTCAGAATCTGTGACAGTGAAGGCGGAAAGGCGACTCCGCAAGGTTCGATTGGCACCATCGAAGTGCGTGGTCCCAATGTATTTTCAGGCTATTGGCGCAAACCCGAAAAAACTGCCGAAGAGATGCGTGAAGACGGTTTTTTCGTCACCGGCGATCTGGGCTTTCTGGACGAGGATGGCTATGTCACGATTGTCGGGCGTGATAAAGACCTGATCATCTCCGGTGGCTTTAATGTCTATCCGAAAGAAGTCGAGCTGGCGATTGATGAGCTGGACGGGGTTCTGGAATCGGCAGTCATTGGTCTACCTCATGCTGATTTTGGTGAAGCGGTGACAGCCGTGGTGGTTTGTCGTGATGGAGTATCCCTGGATAAAGCTACGATGCTGGCGGTTTTGGGGGAGGGTTTAGCCAAATTCAAACAGCCGAAAGATATTCTTTTTGTGCCTGAGCTGCCACGCAATACGATGGGGAAGGTACAGAAAAATGTACTAAGGGATGAGTATCAAACGTTATTTGCCTGACGTTTGCCTGATGGATCTTTGCCTGACGATCGCCTGGCCGTTACCGGTGACAAGGCGGTGAAACCAGCGCTCTCAATGCAGTAGTCCTGCCCCTGCAGCTGTGGGAGCGGCAGCGGGAGGCAAGTTGAGGTCAGGCTGCCTGTCAGATCGTGCGAGCTAGCTGCATAATGGTTTTGACTCGCTCCAAATCACCCACCTCATTAGCCAGCAGAAGCACCAGTCTGGCATTCAGTGTCGTGCTTTGGTCAAGATCAAGACCGTTGTGCAGTGTTAGCAGTGCGTTGTAAAAATCATCTGCACCGGCTCCCAAACCGTCCTGGATCGTGGTGTCGGATTCGCCCATTAGTTCTTCTCAAAATAGTTTGACCCGATTTACTACGCACAAACTGGTCCGATTTTGCTGTTTTAAGCCGGAGAGTCGTCAATGCACAGGGCGCCAGCCCGCTGACAACTCCCGTTTTGTTAACTGGAACCAGGATTCGTGTACTGAATGACTTGCTGGTCTATCGTGCCAAACAGGTTGTTTCCGGCCTTGTCCTGCATCGAAATCTGTACAGTGTCGCCAAAACTCATAAACGGAGTGGAAGGTTTGCCCTCATTAATGGTTTCTATGGTGCGAATTTCCGCGATGCAGGAGTAGCCAACGCCCCCGTTTGCGATGGTTTTGCCAGCTCCTCCATCCAGCTTGTTGGAAATCGTACCTGAGCCAACGATAGTACCGGCTGCCAATGGACGCGATCTGGCAGCATGGGCGACCAGCTGGGCAAAATTGAAGGTCATATCGATTCCGGCATTAGCCTTGCCAAACGCCTCGCCGTTGTAGGTGACCAGCATCGGAAGGTGGACTTTGTAATCCTGCCATGCCTCTCCCAATTCAGAGGGTGTCAGTGCAACGGGTGAGAATGCGGATGAAGGTTTGCCGTGAAAGAATCCGAATCCCTTGGCGAGTTCACCGGGTATCAGCCCTCTCAGTGAAACATCGTTGACCAGCATGATCAGGCGTATGTGATGCCCGGCATCAGCCACTGCGCAGCCCATCGGTACATCATCCACGATGACAGCTACCTCAGCCTCCATGTCAATACCCCAGCTCTCATCGGCAATACTGATTGGATCGCAGGGAGCGATAAACGAGTCAGATCCGCCTTGATACATTAGCGGATCTGTCCAGAAGCTCTCAGGCATATCGACGCCACGCGCTTTGCGAACCAGCTCTACATGATTGACGTAGGCTGAGCCGTCTGCCCATTGGTAGGCTCGTGGTAACGGTGATTCGACGTCGGAGCTGGCAAACGGTCGGGATACTGACTGACCTTTTTCCAGCTCGATGGCTATCGCGCTTAGCTGCGGCTCGCATTCGCCCCAGTTATCCAGCGCAGACTGAAGTGTTGGCGCTACTCCTTCTGCTGGTGTACACGTGGTCAGATCAGTTGAGACAACGACCAGCGTGCCGTCACGCGTGCCGTCTTTGAGGGTGGCCAGTTTCATAGCCTGATCTCCGATAATGGGCCCGGGTAAGGGGGCATGGGTCATGGATCATAAGGAACGGGCCATGGTGCATGGCCCTGGTAGAGGGTCGTTCAGGGCGCATTGGTATTGCGTTGTGCGCCAGCCGGAGTGCCGTCAAAATTCTTTTCAAGCCCCGACCAGCAATCTGCATAGTCGGTTTGCAATGTTGCACTCTCGGCCGCGAGTTTTGTCACTATTTGCGGTAGCCGGGTTTCAAACATAAAGGCCAGCGTGTTCTCGAGTTTAACAGGGCTGAGCTCGGCATCGACGGCCTTTTTGAAGGCATCGGCATCGGGTCCATGTGGCAGCATACAGTTGTGCAAGCTGATGCCGCCCGGTTTGAATCCTTCCGGTTTGGCATCATAAACGCCATACACATTTCCCATAAATTCCGACATGATGTTCATGTGGTACCAAGGTGGACGAAACGTGTTTTCGGCTACAGCCCAACGTTCGGGGAAGATAACAAAATCAACATTGGCGGTGCCCGCCGTCTCTGACGGTGCGGTTAGTACGGTAAAGATGCTCGGGTCGGGGTGATCATAAACCAGTGCCCCAACCGGTGAGAAGCGTCGCAGGTCATACTTGTATGGTACGTAGTTCCCGTGCCACGCCACGACATCCAGCGGCGAGTGATTGATTTGGCATTGGTAAAACTTGCCACACCATTTCATCGTGACGGTGCATTTACTATCGTCGCCGTTAAAGGAAGCTATGGGTGTCAGGAAGTCGCGAGAATTGGCCAGACAGTTTGCGCCAATCGGTCCACGTTCGGGTAGTTCGAATTTGGCTCCGTAGTTTTCACAAATATAGCCGCTGGCTTGCGGGGTATTGTTCCCGTCATCGCTGTCACTGGTGCCGAGGGCCACCCTGAATTTAATGCCCCTGGGTATGACGACAATTTCACCGCTGTCGGCAACGATGCGACCCATTTCAGTATCAAAAATTAATTCACCCTGCTGTAACACAATCAGCATCTCGGCGTCAGCATTGAAAAAGTAGCTGTCAGACATCGATTCATTAATGAGATAGACATGGGCTGCCATACCATTTTGTGAACGTACATCACCGGCTGTGGTGAAGGTCCGCATTCCGGTCAGAAAGTTGACCGGCTCTGCTGGCATCGGTTGAGGACCCCACCGGAGTTGTGCTGGTGGCAGGGTCGCTGGCGTGTTGTCAGGGGCAGATACCCAGGCAGGCAAATCAAGCGGGCTGAACTGGCTGACGTGACGTACTGATGGCCTTATGCGGTATACCCAGGTGCGCTCGTTGGTATCCCGCGGCGCGGTGAACGGGGAGCCCGAGAGTTGTTCGGCATAGAGCCCATAAGCACACCGCTGGGGGGAATTGCGGCCAACCGGCAGCGCGCCTTCCAGTGCCTCGGTTTCAAAGTGATTGCCAAAACCGGATTGGTATTTCACGGTTTCCATCAGGTCGCCGAGCCAAAGCCAGCCCAATCCCAATACAGGGTTCGAGCTCGTTGTGCCACTGGTCCTGGCTGGAACCGCACATCATCCAGCTCGGTTACAGGCGTAACCTTGGTGATGTTCCCGGTCATAAAGACTTCATCAGCATCAAGGAAATCTTCATAGCTCAGCGTCGTCTCGCAAACGGGGTTACCATCTTCGGCCAACAGTTTCATCACTCGCTGACGGGTGATGCCGTTGAGAAAAGTACCGTTGGGTACCGGCGTCATTACTTTACCGTCTTTACACATAAAGATATTTGCGCTGGCGGTTTCTGCAACATTACCGAGGGCATCGAGGACCAGCGCGTTGTCATAACCCTTGTCCATCGCCTCGCGGAACATGCGCGCATTGTTGGGATAAAGACACGCGGCTTTTGCATCGACTGTAGCCATACTGAGCATCGGCCTCCTGAAGCTCGAGAGCGCTAACCGAACGCTTGCAGTGGCAGGAGGCATCGGTAGTTCTTCCAGACACAGGCAGAATACCGTTGACTCCGGGTCGGGGAGGATAACGCTGGCACCGTTTTCTGTTGACCAATACATCGGGCGTACATAGACAGATGAGGAGCTGGAATAGTGGCTGAGACCTTCGATGGTCAGAGCTTCTATCGCCTCAGGTGTCATACTGGGTTTCATGCCAAGCGCAATAGCGGATGCATTCACACGCTGGCAGTGAAGATCAAGATCAGGAACCGCACCGTTGTGTGATCTTGCTCCGTCGAATACCAGTGTCCCCAGCCACATGCCGTGATCTGCAGCGCACATCACAGCAGGATTTCCATCGTGCCATTGGTCTTTGAAAAAGGTTCTGATATTGGTGCCAGCTGCCATGGTTCCGGTTAGGTTTGGAATTTGTTGCAGAGTCTATCAAACTGCAGCGTCAGTCAACCGGTTCAGAGCGGCGAGGCCCAAAGAGAGGGCAAAAAAATGCCAGATACGCGATGTACCTGGCCAAGGGGTATTCGATGGATTGCAGCTGTTCGTTGCATAGTAATAAGCAAGTACGGTGCCAGCCAGACTATGACGGCGCTGGGTGTCTCATATGTGGTTGAAGAATATACTAAATTTATTTGAAACGGTGTTCGAGACAGTATTATTCGAGATTTGAGAGGGGTGGCAATTCACCCAATTTGAGCGTCATGGGTATGAAAATACCCGATAGAAGGCGCTGTGACGCTTGTCAGGAGTCTGTTGGATTTTTTCGCAACGCCTGCCGGTGGTCAGTTTTTGGGATCGGATGCTGCCGCTTCGGTGTTGTTTTTCGATAGCTTATGCTTTTTCATTTTATCGTATAGCGTTTTTCTTGAAACACCCAGGGCTTCGTAGGTGCGTGTAATACTTCCTTTCTGGCGCTGCAGTTCCTGTTGTATCAGGTGTTTTTCGACCAGATCCAGCTGTTTTTGCAAATTGTGGTGTAGCGGGTCAGCGGCCTCGAGACCCGTTGCCAGAATATCGCTGTCCCCGGCACCTGAGATATTTGAGGCTGTGGTACCGTCATCTGGCGATATCGCTGGCTGATCAATTCCAATGGCAGCTCGTTCGGCAAAGTTCTGCAGCTCGCGCACATTCCCCGGCCAATCATGTTCGAGGGCGATTTGTAACTGATGCAAGGGTAGTGGAAGCTCCTCGCGGTTCATGCGCCTGCAAGCCAAGTCGAAAAAGTGCTGGAACAAAACCGGAATATCTTCTTTGCGATCTCGTAGTGGGGGGATTTTCAAGGTGACGACATTTAGCCGGTAGTACAGATCCTCTCTGAAATCGCCTCGCTGGGATGCCTTCAGCAAATCCTCTTTGGTTGCTGCTACCACTCGCATATTGAGGTCAACATCGGTGTTGCTGCCCAGCTTCTGCAGTTTTCGCTCCTGTAGTACCCTGAGGAACTTGATCTGCAGATTTATCGGCAAGCTTTCTATCTCGTCCAGAAAGAATGTTCCATTGTTGGCGTATTCCAGTTTGCCAATCTGAGTATTGTCAGCGCTGGTAAAAGCACCTTTCACGTGGCCGAAAATCTCAGATTCAAAAATGGTTTCCGGCATGGCTCCACAATTGATCGCTACAAATTGTCCTGAAGCACGGTGGCTATAGTCATGCAGGCATTGTGCAACGAGTTCTTTACCGGTGCCTGTTTCACCAAAAACCAGAACGTCTGCATCAGTCTTGGCGACGTATTCGAGAGTCTGGTTCAATTCATTAATGGCATTGCTGCTGCCAAGTAACAAACGACTTTTCCTTTGCTGGGACAATTCAGCACGCAACGTACGATTGTCCAGTACCAATTGACGTTTATCGACAGCCCGACCAACCACCTCGCACAGTTGACTGGCGCCAAAAGGCTTTTCCACGAAGTCGTATGCTCCATCCTGAATAGCCTTTACAGCCATCTGTATATCCGCATGGCCACTCACCAGAATAACCGGTAGCTGTTCGTCGAGAGCCTGAAGCCGTTTTAATAATGTCAGCCCGTCAGTACCGGGCATCTTGATATCGGTAACCACCACACCGGGCCACTCGGGTGTCAATTGTTGGAGTGCTTTATCGGCACTGTTGTAACAGGTGACTTCGAATCCGCCGAGTGAAAGAGCTTGTTGAGCCGCTTTTCGGATCATCTCTTCGTCATCGATAAAGATAACTTGCTTGCTCATGCCACAGCGTCCTCTGCAGCGTCAGGTAACTTCAGTTGAAGCCTGAACTCAGCGCCACGGTTCTTACCTTCTATTGCCTCTATGCTGCCGCCAAAATCCTTGACTATGCCATAGGTAATGGAAAGACCGAGACCCAGCCCGTCTCCTACGTTCTTGGTGGTGACGAATGGTTCAAACAGTGTGTCGGTCACACCATTTGCGAACCCTGGGCCGCTGTCTCGAAAGCTTATTTCAACCATGTGTTCGTTTTCAGTCGCCTCGATGGTCACTTTTCGTACAGGCTCTTGTGACAGGACATCAATTGCGTTTTGTAAAAGGTTGGTCATTACCTGCTGCAGCCGCACTTGCTCAGCCAGCACCATGATATGGCTTGCATCACCGATCTGTTCCAGGGTTATGTCGTGACGCTGCAGTTGAGCTCCCAGTATGAGTAGTGTTTCATCTATGACATATTGCAAATTGGTCGGAACCAGTTCCAGCGGCGTCTTTCTGGCAAAGGTTTTCAGGTGACGCATGATCTCATTCATGCGCTGTGTCATTCTGGTGATGATGTCCAGATTTTCCCGCGCTTGCTGAGTCTCGCCACGATCTATATAAGTGCGCGCATTGTCGGCAAATGTACGCACGGCTCCCAGTGGCTGATTCAACTCATGCGTTATGCTTGTTGCCATTTGTCCCAGTGCAGCCATTTTTGCTGCCTGGACCAGATTGTCCTGTGCTTCGCGCAGTTCCAGTTCCGCTTGCTGTTTTTCCAGCACCTCTTCTTGCAGTCTGGAGTTGGCCAGTGATAATTCAGCTGTGCGCTCTTTAACACGGTGTTCCATTTCACCGTAGGCCAGTTGAAGCTCGTCATGAGACTTTTGCTCCAGTAACTGCTGAGCTTGTTGCGAGCGACGCCGTTGTGCGACCAGTGTCCCGATTAAAGTCAATGTGATGAGTGATAACAGGGTGGTGATCTGGATTCTGATCAGTTGCGAATCGATTGCTGACATGTCCGACCAGATTTTTACTTGCCACCCTTCATCCGGCATGTTGACCTTGTGTCGCATGTAAGTGGCAGTTGTCGAAGATTCCGGATCAACCAGGCGGACAAGGCTGTTACCATCATCGGACTGAATTGTCTCGATGTGCAGCGGACGAGGCACAATATTGGCGAAGCGCCTGGAATCCTGGATTTCCTGCAGCCTCTCGGGGGTCAATATTTCCCTCGATCTGTAAAGCCAATCCGGATTGGTACTAATGAAATAAATACCATCGTTGTCTGTCACAGTGAGTAATTCCGTGCTGCTGGCCCACACGGCTTCAAGTTGGGCCAAGTCCACTTTGATGACAATGACTCCAAGCGGGACAGACGCTTTGCTTCTGCCCAGATTGATGTCATAAATGGCCGCTGAAAAATAGTAGCCGCGTTTTTGCGATGTTGTGCCCAATGCGAAGTAGCGAGCCGAGCCGTTGCTCATTGCTTCTTTAAAATAGGGTCTGAAATCCAGCTCTTCCCCGATATAAGTGTAATCCTGATTCCAATTGCTCGCAGCAACGGCCAGCCCGTTGGCATTCAACAAGAACACATCAAGAGTTTCGAGCATGTTGTTGTAACGCTCGAGTTCCTTGTTGACCTCAAGCAACAAGGCATCGTCTTGCGACTGTCGGTAAAGGAAACGACTAAACACCGGATTTTGAGCCATTAGCCTCGGCATCATTTTGTGCTTGGAAATTTCTCCTTCGAGACTGGAAAGGTAAAGGCTCAGAGTCTCTTTGGCCCGTTTTCGGGTGTCTGATTCGAGATTTTCACGCGACAGGAATGTAACAGCCACCATCACGATGGTGGCAACTGTCAACCAGAGCAACGGAAACAGAATTTTGATCGGTAATTTCGGCATCGGTCCCAATATACACCGAGGCGTGCCAGAGTTCAGCCTCTGCACTGGCGTTTGGTATCAGACTGTGCGTCAGTTACTACAGAATTTGTCCGAGAAACTCTCGAGTTCTTGGATCGTCTGCCTGATCGAAAAAAGTGTGTGGCGGGCCGTGTTCCACAATAACGCCGTTGTCGGTAAAGTAGATGTGATCAGCCACTTCTCGTGCAAAACCCATCTCATGGGTCACCAGGATGCAAGTCATACCGTCAGCGGCAAGCTCTTTTATAGTCAATAGTACTTCTTTTACTGTTTCGGGATCCAAGGCTGCTGTGACCTCATCAAACAGCATGACGTCCGGATTCATGGCAAGTGAGCGTGCGATGGCAACGCGCTGCTGCTGTCCTCCCGAGAGTTCGCCGGGGTAGCTATCTTCTTTGCCTTGCAAGCGCACTTTGGACAGCAGAGCCCGCGCTTCCTGCTCAGCCTGTTGTTTGTTTACTTTGAGCACTTTGAGAGGAGCCATCATAATATTCT
>CALFCE010000218.1 GCA_937951215.1 uncultured Granulosicoccaceae bacterium | reverse complement strand
GATGATAATGCCGATGGCATTAGCAACCTTGACGAGTTATTGGCGGGAACGGTTACAGCTCCAACGGATGCCGATCCTGCATCAGAGCAAACACTTGCTCCAGTAACGGCAAACCTCGAGCTGATAGCCGATAAAACCTTTCGCATCAGTTGGGAGCGAAACTCTGCAGCCACTGCTTATCGCATATTGGAGAACCCGGATGGGGTATCGGGATACACCGATATAAGCGGGGATCTGGATGCCTCAACTCAATCCTATGATCATCGGGTGTCGTTGCACAAACGAGTGAACGCACGCTATATGGTTGAGGCCTGTAACGCGAGTGCGTGTGTTACGTCAGTACAGATGCTAATAGAAGGCACTCTCGACGCGGCAATCGGTTATTTCAAGGCTAGTAACACCGACAGGCTGGACTATTTTGGTTCGGCAATCACCCTGAGCGGTGATGGTAAAACCATGGCTATCGGCGCACACGAAGAAAGTAGCGCAGCTACTGGTATCAACGGTAATCAGGATGATAACTCCGCACCCAGGGCAGGGGCGGTCTATGTGTTTGTTCTTGGCCCTGATGGATGGCATCAGCAAGCTTATGTGAAAGCCAGCAACACCGATGCAGGGGATCGATTTGGTGATGCCGTCGGTTTAAGCGACGATGGCAACACACTGGTAGTAGCCGCACCGCAAGAGAAAAGCGCTGCCACAGGGATCGATGGTGACCAAACTGATAACTCCGTGAGAGAAGCGGGTGCAGTTTATGTTTTTGTACGCAATGGCGACAACTGGCAACAACAAGCCTATTTGAAAGCAAGCAATAACAGGGGAGAGGATTTCAACGGTTTCGGTGAGTTTTTTGGTCGAGACATCAGCCTCAGTGCAGACGGTAACACGCTGGCAGTGGGAGCGATGGGCGAAGACAGCCCAGGAACCGGTGTTGATGGGAATCAGAACCAGGATGAATACACGCCTTATACCCGCGAAACAGGGGCGGCTTATGTGTTTGTACGCAACAATGGCACATGGCAACAACAAGCCTACATAAAAGCGGCCACCAGCGAGAGCGACCGGTTTGGGCGCGCTATCAGTCTGAGTGCTGACGGCGATACGCTGGCGGTTGGTGTTTACGACTATGTCACCACGGATGTGTTTTCCAACACAAGTAACGATGCAGCTTACCCGACAAGCAGAGGGCCCGATGTCAGGGATTTCTATGCCGCTGTCTATATTTTTGTACGCGACAACGATACCTGGGAGCAGCAAGCTTTTCTCAGGCCGGTAGCCGATAGCTGGGTCTTGTTCGGCTCGGAGCTGAGTCTGAATGCTGACGGGAATGTGTTGGCCGCATCGTTACCGGATTCAGTCGAAATTTTTGAACGTACCGATGGTCAGTGGGTGTACCAGGTCAATCTCACGCCCAGTAACGACGGAGACGGGTTTGGCGTGGCGTTGAGCCTGAGTGCCGATGGAAGCACCATTGCGGTAGGCGCACCGTCAGAATATAGTGGCTCAACCGGTTTGAACGGCTATCAGGGCGATGGGCTTCCCAATAGAGATTCTGGAGCTGTCTATGTATTCACTCGCCCTGACGGAAACTGGCAACAAATCGCCTATGTAAAAGCCAGCAATTCCCAGCCGGGCCTGAACTTTGGAAGTGCGGTAAGCGTGGATGCCAATGGTGATACCCTGGCTGTCGGTGCCTACCAAGAGGGCAGTGCCACCGTTGGGATCAATGGGGATCAAAACGGTGACCCGGATGCTGCACCAGTTGCCGGGGCGGTATATCTTTATTGATGCGTATTCGCTGATCCAGAGGTTAACTTAACTCGGCTTAACTGACTGGGTACTACGCATTTGGGATTGGCTGCTAGTCAATATCGCCAGCGGTGTATTCGACCATTCCCATCAACCGAAAAGTGAATCCCATGGCATCAACACCAAACGCTTTGCCTGGATCGCTCAGGGCAGGCACCCTGACGCGATTTGATGCCACAAAGATTGATTGCCTGTCAAAGCCATAGATGGTTGCTGCAAGTTCCATAAGCCTCGAATTCAGCTTCTGGTATGCTGCGATTCGGCCAGTCTCATCAGCAGCTTTCCTCCCCGCCTCCAAATATTGATCTACCAATTTGTCATTCAAGCGCTCAGGCGACTGCCAGGTCCCCGGTGTTGATGAATGATACATCCCCCACAGCAAAGTATCGGGGTCGCCAGTCACTGACCAGCTAACGATCTGACTGATATGGGGTGTGTTTTCGGGTTTGGAAACCTGTTCTTCATACGATGCCCAGGATATTTTTTTAATCTCGGATTTTATGCCTAGTTGGTCAAAGTTGTATTGCATCAACACCGCAAAACGTTCTTCCAGCGGCACTTCGGCGATCCATGATATCTCTATATTCATATCGTCTACATCGTATTTGCAAGCTTCCAGATATTGTTTCGCTTTACTGATGTCTTGCGTCAGAATGTCCTGGGGAGGATTTGCCCCGTACATGCCCAAAGGTATTGCACCGGTTGATGGCAAACCAGCCGAAATATCGTCATTAATGGCAATCATATGAATAGCAGTCTCGTAATCAAAAGCATTTGCCAAGGCAAGGCGACAGTTCACGTCGTCCAGTGGCGCTTTTGCCGTATTCATTTTGAAGTAAAAGGAACCACTTTTTTCGGTGAGTAATTGCGCGCCATCATCCAACATTGATTTAATGACCTCGGGTGGTAACCACTGGCTTGCGATATCATGTTTACCTTCTGCAATGAGTTGCCGTACCGTGGCTGAGTCCAGACCGTAACGCATACTTACCTTGTCAGGGGCTGCCTCAGATACACCGAGGAAATAGCCATCCCATTTCGCCATGACCGTTTCTTTGTTGGGGTCGTGAGAAACGATCGAGTACGCGCCGCTACCAGCGCTTGATGTGCCAAGAAAGGTTTCTCCCCATGTGTCGCTGCCGTTGTTTTTTTCGACAAGCACCTTGTCGACTATGGGTAATCTGATCAGTGACGCCACAAAAGGGCCATAAGGTTCGTCAAGTTGAAAAACAACTTTGGTTTCATCGATGGCTTTTGCACTTACAGCTTCGAACAGATAACTGAGTCCGGCATCTAGTGCTTGCATCCGCTCTAGTGAATACACAACATCTTCAGCTCGCAAAGGGTTGCCGGAGCGAAATTTGATGTTATCTCGCAGTTTGAAGGTGTAGGAGGTGCCGTTTGATGTCCAGCTCTCGGCAAGATGAGGGGCGTAGCCTGTCCCTCCCTGTCTTGGTAAAACAAGCGTGTCGTAGAGATTGAATGCCAACACGCTGTCTGCGTAGTCGTACCCTTTGGCAGGATCTATTTCGCCAACGGCCACTTCATCAAGCCGAAGGAAGGTTTCCGATCGCACTGATGTGGCAAATATAAGTAAAAACACCAAGGCATAAGTCAACAAACCCTGTTTATTCATCCTGAATTTTCCTGACTGACACGAAACTTCGATCACATCCCTCTGTTATCAATGTAATCCTTGGGATGCTCGAGTGGAATATTTCCTGCAATAAATGTTCCCTGAACTCAAGCTCGTTCTTCTGTTTGCAGGTATGAAACCCGCAGTCACATTCAGTGGAGTTCTAGCGGAGTACAGAGGCTTAAACCTGGCACATTTTAAAATGCAGATCGAAGCTGCTTACGCTTGCCAGAGCCTTGTGGGGTGAAAATCGAGAATTGGTACGTTCAACCAGATCGCTATCTCACCTGCTTAAGAAAATATTGACCGGTTTCGTTGTCGTTTTCGGTCACGAGGCACAAATTGGTAAAGCGAGCTGTATTAGCCATAACCCCTTGACGCTACGCCTTTTAGTGCTCGATGTTTAAGAAGATGGATGTTCTGGAATATTGACAATGAAAAACGCGGTATACATCACATTACTGGC
>CALFCE010000217.1 GCA_937951215.1 uncultured Granulosicoccaceae bacterium | reverse complement strand
GACCGAAATGAGCGTGGGTGCCCTGTTTGTGGCAGGCGTGATTCCCGGGGTCATACTGGCTCTGTTGTTTGCTCTGTATGTGATTGTGTCTGCCAAACTTAACCCGTCGATTGCACCCGATGCCCATTCGAATGCCACCGGAACCGGAACTCATAGATCAGGAGATTCATCTGGCACTGAGCTTACAGCCGCTGAAATTCGATCGGAATCAATCGGCGGGCTCGGGATACTCGGCTTGATCATGCTGGTGATCGGCGGCATCTGGACAGGCCTGTTTACACCGACGGAAGCTGCAGGATTTGGTGCTATAGGCGCTTTGATTATTGGCCTGTTCAAAGGTATGCGTGGCAAGGAAATTCTGGAAGCCATCTTTCAGGCCGGTAAAACCACTGCACCCATCATGTTTCTGTTGATCACCGCCCAAATGTATTCACGCCTGTTGGCGATGGGTGGAGCGGTCAACTACATAAAAACGCTTTTCCTCAGCATGGGCGTTGATCCCTTTATGATCATTGGGGTCATGGTGCTGATCTGGATTCTGCTCGGTATGCTGATCGATTCCGTCTCGATAATATTGCTGACTGTGCCCATTTTTGCCCCGATCGCCGCAGCGCTGGGAATTGATCCGCTGGCGTTTGCCATTTTTGGCATTCTGGTGATTGAGGCGGGACTGCTGACACCACCCTTTGGCTTGCTGGTGTATACGGTTAAAGGGGCGGTACCCGATCCGACTGCAACACTGGCAAAGATTTTTATCGGCTCATTCCCTTATTGTATTCTGATTCTCCTTGCTGCTTTTATAGTGCTGATGCTGCCGGTCACGGCAAACTGGCTTCCCGCTTTAATGTTGCGCTAACACTTGAGTGGCATCGGTGAAATTTAACCAACTCAGGTTTTTTCTGGCTGTTTTCGAAGAAGGGTCGATCACGGCGGCCGCAGAGCGCGAACATGCAACGCAGCCAGGCGTGTCATCACATATCAGGGAAATGGAGAAAAGCATTGGGGCTACCTTGTTCGAAAGAACGACAACGGGGATGCAACCAACCGCAGCTGCCACCTACTTCTATCCACGAGCACGAGCTATTCTTGGACAGTTCAAATCCCTGCAAGCCGACGCGATAGCATATTCGGGCAAAGTCACCGGTCAGGTACGGGTGGGACTCATGCCTGCTTTTGCACGCAGTGGCGTAGCACCCTCCATTCAGAATTTTACCGAGCAATACCCGCTGGTAAACTTGCAGGTCACTGAAGCTTATAGCGGCGAATTGACTGAACGTGTGGAACTGGGACAGCTGGATTTTGCGATTGTACCGAGCGCTGCTGTCAGCAAAAAGCTGCAAGCGGAACACTATGCCACCGATACCGAATTCTTGGTGCAATCAGCCCATGCCGGTCTCCCCAGCTTGCAGACTGCCCACTTGTCCAAAATTGAAAACCTGCAACTGATTGTACCCGGCATTAAAAACAGCCGGCGACAATCCATCGAACAATACCTGCAACGCCATAGTATTAAACCCCAACGCACGTTGGAACTCGATACCATGATGGCTACCCTGAACCTGATTGCGAACAGCAACTGGTCTGCCATACTGCCCGGAATACTGTGCGCAGAGGATGTGGTAGCCCAACCCGGAGGTGGCAGCCGGTCTGTGCATCCGTTGGGCGAAGGCAAGCTCACTCTGGACTATATGCTGATCCGCCCGGCTGTTGCGGACATCAACCCTGCTTGCGAGCGCTATCTGGAAATGCTGAGGAGCTCCACTGAAGAGCTATTGGAAAAAATAACCCGGCTGATACCAGCAGCTCCAAACAGCTGACCGGAATAAACCAGGCAGAAAACGAATAAACTTGCGGTGGTTCTGTTTGGTGATCTCAGACAGAAAAATTATCGGTCGCAGTCTCCGCCAATACAGCTTCCGCTGTCGTGTGGTTTGCTGCGAGATCGCGCTCAGGACCGGAATCAAGGTTGGCCTGCAGATAGGCACCCAATTGACGTGATCGTTCGACGATTGATGCATTGACAGACTGACGGGTACTTTTGAAATTGATCAAGCCGTCAACCACAGGATCACCCTCGCTTAAACACCGCAACAAGGCCTCGGCATCCTCAGCCGCCTTGGTAACCCCCATGCCGAGATGAGGGCGAGCAGTAAAGGCCGCGTCGCCCAACATTGCGACCCTGCCGTACACCATTGAAGCACAGTTCACATCATAGATCGGTTGGATAAACGGCTGCGCTATTCTTCTGATCAGAGCGCCGTGTTGAGGTGCCAGCAACTGTCGCGAATCCTCACGCATAGAAGCGATAACCGATGGTCTGACACGATCCGGCGCTATCGATGACCCATTGTTAACACCATCAATGTCGGTTAACAGGTCGGGCAACTGGCGCTCAGGGTCAGCCGGCCGGTACCAGACAGCATTGCACCGTCGCTGCGCTTTAAACCCAGAATCATCATCGGCCATGACGGGATAGGCAAGCACCTGCTCACCTGGCGGTAAACAAAACGTAAAATAGGGGAAGACGGTTTCGAGTTCGCTCGGGCTGAGTTCAGATTCATCAATCAATCCACGCCACGCCACATAGCCGGCATATTCCGGATTACTGGAAGGTTCAAACAATTGCCGCACCGTTGAGCGAATCCCGTCTGCACCAATCAACAAGCTTGACCTTGCCTGCTGACCATTGTCAAAAAATGCCGTAACCCCAGATTCATCCTGATCAATATCAACCAGGGTATGGGAGCCGTGATAGCGATGAGACGGAAACTCGGCCTTTAACAAGCGGTGCAATCTGCCCCAGGAAGTCACCAATTGAGGCATGTGGGCTGTAGCAATTTCCAGCCCCTCGCGGTCGAACACTTTCCGCGTTTCAATCATCAAACCAAGATTATCACCAGCCGCAATATCCAGTTTTCGCAGCGCATCCAACAATGCCTTGTGCGTTACGATACCAGCCCCACGACCATCCAGCCTTGCCGCTGACTCAAAGATATCGACTTGCCAGCCAGCCCGACTCAACATGAGACCCGCAAACAAACCGGCAATCGAACCGCCGATAACAATGGCACTGGTTTCGGTATTCAGACTCTGTAGTCTCCAGGTCAAAGCCGGTATACATCAAGGTTCAAGCAGGCTTCCAGACTTCTTCGATCACCGTTCCACCTTGTTTCAGCACTTTTGAAAGTGGACAAAATTTGGCGACCTCAACCACTACCCTGTCTATCTCATCCTGCGAAGCACTGCCACTACAGATGACATTCATGCGGATGGTTTTGAACGGGACATCAATTTCCTCGGCAAGGGTGACGCCACGGCGATCAAAATCGCATTCAACATCGATTTTCAAGTGACCAATATCTACATTGAGCGATTCTGCACACTTGTGGCCGATCACATTGGTACAGCCAATAAGAGCCGCTACCAGCGTTTCTGTTGGTGTTGGCCCCAGATTGGTGCCGCCCCGCTCTTCCGGTTCGTCAATGGCAAAGTCAATATCACGGACCTTCACATTCGACAATGAGTGAGATGGGCTGTCACTATTGATTTTCATCGTGATCGTTGTTTTTTGCCTGATGGCCATGGTAGCTCCCAAAGTAGAGGTGGCAGGGTCAGGAAAACGCAGTTATACGCGTTCCGTCAACGTTCCGAAGGATTACATATCAAGCCAGCGCCGTCCAGCCAACAACAAAAGCCGGAGTGGTACCATATTCGGCAGCACTGGAGCTCAGCTCGGCCAGGAGCCCTGCCATGAGCAGGTATTTTGCAAGTCGTCTTCTGAAAATCGTCCCAAAAAAGGCCTCCAACAACAGATGTCTCAGAACACTTGTCTCGGAAAATTCAATCCATAAAAATCAACCCCAGAAAAATCAATCCAGGAAAATCAACCTAGGAAATACCCATGCTCGAACATGCCAGTTGCAATTTCCGCGTCTACCCCGCCACCCTGATTTTGAGTATTTGTCTGCTAATCACAATACCTGCGATCGCGGTTGATCAGCCATTAGAACCAACCGAAGATACTGACCGTACGACATTGAGTGTTGAGCGAGCAGCACTGATTAAAACAGGCCGGGCTAAAGCACAAGGCTGCACACGGTGCCACGGCAGGCTGGGGATGGCCAGGTTTACCGCCAGGGCGGGCTGGGAAAACTCGGTATCAACTTATGTCATAAAGCAACTGTTGCTATTCCGCGGCAACAAGCGCTCTCATGAAATCATGAATGCAGTTGCCAAGCCACTATCATCTGCCGATATTTATGCGATTGCTCTATGGTATGAATCGGTCAGCCAATAATTGCAGACCACGAAAATCAGACGAAAACCAGGCGAAAATCAGGGGGCATTCAACTACTAAAATGGTTGCTGGCCCGATTCCGGTGTTGATCCAGTGCCTGCAGGAATTCGACAGGCACCTCTATGGTTAAACTTTCGAGTAACAGAAATGACAGAGCCTTGCCATGGCCATCCAGACCAAGGCCATCATTGACCCCCCCTTCCAGCACATTGTCGATAACAAAATTCAGCGCAGGGAGACGTGGTAACTCGTAGCGTTTTACCGCTGTCGCTCCACGGTGGCGAAAGACATCCAACACCACCGATTCGGTTAGCTGACTGACCAGCTGCGGATAGACGTCATCAATATACGGGATCACAGAAATATTGGAACGATTGCCCTTGTCTCCAGCCCGAGCATGCGCCAGCTGGTAAAGAGAAACGGTTTGCCAACCTGGCAACGCCGTTTCGAATCGAGCTTCTCCCTGTGCCGGAGTGTTGTCAGTCACGAGGTAATCTCCACCGCACGAGTATGCGATTCGATACGCTGCCGTTGCACCAATATCGATGCAGTCGACACCTGTGCGCTCACTGATTGCCTGACTCCACCACCACCAGCGGGCCCACAGCAAAAAAGAGCCAACACCTCATCTGCCAATTGCTGTGCCTTGGTCTTTGAATCGGTACGCACCGCAGCCCGCAGGCGATACTCTCCATTCTCATCATGCTGCAGAGATTCAGCCCGTGACCCGCCATCATCATCGAATAAGGTCGAGGTGCCCAAAATTTCAATACGGCAGGGATCATTAATACCTAAAGTCGTGCATCTCTTTCGGACCACATCAGCTGCCAGCCTGGCGCGGGCCAGTGCGTTCGGGCCAGCATAAGAGATTTCAGCCTCTCCCAGCCAACCGCCATCAACCGCCAGCGTGACTTTCAAGGTATCGGGTGGGGGTTTACCGCAAGCGCCTGTCACCGAAACAGTATTTGCAGCTGTTTCTACCACCTCGACCTCGGCAAGATCAAGGGTGACATCGGGAGTCAGATAATTGTGTGGATCATGCACTTCATAAAGTAGTTGTTCCAGCACCGTAGCGCGACTGATCAACCCGCCAGTACCATCCGGTTTGCTGAGCTGCAACCTCCCCTCTGCGTCTATCCGACCTATCGGGAAGCCTGTAGCATGAAGATCGGGTACATCTTTCATCCCCGGATCGGCGAAATAGCCGCCACTGACCTGAGCACCACACTCCAGCAAATGACCCGCTACCGTTCCGGCGGCCAGCAAATCATACTGATGTTCCTGCCAACCGTATTCATGGATCAGCGGACCCAACACCAGCGCGGCATCAGTGCTACGCCCTACCAATACAACATCGACCCCAAGCGCCAGCGCTTGCGCAACCGGACGTGCACCGAGGTAGGCATTGGCCGAGAGCAATTCCCGTCCTTGTGTGTCAGTGCCTTCGATACAGGGGTGTTCCAGCACATCCTCGGCGCTGAGATAGTCCAGTAGATTGTCACCTTCTACAACAGCGACACGCAGCTTGGCAATGGCCAGCTCATCGGCCAGTGCCAGAACCCGCCGTGCGGCAGCCTTGGGATTGGCATTGCCAAAATTGGCGACGATACGAATGCCGTGCTGTTTACAATCTGCCAGCACACCCGGTAAGTAGTTATCCAGCCACGGTGAATAACCCGCATCAGGATCCTCACGCTTCAGCCGTTGGGCTATCGCCAGTGTGCGTTCACCCATCACTTCATAAATCAGGTATTTCGGCCCATCACAGCGAGCCAGTGTTGCGACCACGGGTACCGCCGCGTCGAATCGATCACCAGCAAAACCAGCACCACTACCAATATAAACTTGCTGATTCATATTTACCTGCAACCGCTATTGCCTGCTCATTTCAGCAGCATTGAAGACAACCTCAGGTCGAACACAGCCATCGAATACATCCAGAATATTCTGCGCCGAATACTGTGCCATTCGACTTAAGCCCTCATTGGTACTGGCTGCGTTGTGGGGCGAAAGTATCGTGTTGGGCAGTGTCAGCAGCGGGTTGTCATCCGCCGGCGGCTCTGTAGAAAAAACGTCACATCCGAATCCGGCAATTGAGCCGTTGGTTATAGACTCAGCTATTGCGGCCTCGTTGACAATACCACCACGTGCACAGTTGATGACGTAGGCATGCTTTGGCAACGCATCAAGCTCGGGCTTGTCGATCAGATTATGAGTGCTGGTCTCCGGTCCAAACCCGTTGGCTGAACCATCATGCAATGGCACATGTAAAGTCACGTAATCCGAGTCGGCAAGTTGATCGCGAAAATCAGTACAACTCTCGCATCCCAGCTGTGCAGCAAACTCTGCATCAAGATCTATATCCGCAACCGTGACCCTCATACCAAAAGCTTTTAACACCGGAGCTACGCGCTTGCCGATCCGGCCAAACCCAACCACCAGCGCCTTCTTGTCCAATAGTTCTGAGGTGGGGTGTACACAACGCTGATGAAATTGATGTGCACGCGTCAGAGCATCGTATTGGAATGCGCGTTTGTTTAATGCCAGCATCATCATCAATACCTGCTCGACTACAGAAGTTGTATTCGAATCGACAGCAATCAACATGGGTATCTTTCTTCTCGAAAGTTCGGCCACAGCAATATTGTCACAGCCCACACCGTGGCGGGATACCGCTTCCAGTTTTTTGGCATTCGACAGAATATCCGCATCAATTTGCATGGTTCTGACCAGCAGCGCATGTGCATCATGCAACTCGTGCTTCACCGAATCAAAATCGCCATTGGCTTCTATCAATTCGACATCCGCTCGCTCCCGCAAGAGCTGGAGACCATCATCATGCAGCTCCTCTGTAACCACGACTTTTTTCAATCTGCAACCCTGTGTATTGAATCAGTTTAATTGAATAATTCGGCTACGCATGGCCTATGGGGCGAAGCCCTTCAGGCGAATTGTCCGAAAGTGTTGTTTTCAGCTCTAGCTGACATCATGACAGAACAATTGTCAATATAGTGAGCTGGGTGATAGTGATCGTCATATTAAAATCACGCCTTTTGCCCACTGCCCGGTATCATGTTGCAGATTATTGGTTTTATATTGGTTATGATATTTCCTGGCATCGCGTTGTTATTAGCGAAATACCTTGGTCCGGAGTGACCAAAGTATCGTACAAACACTCGACTGAATACCAACTCAACACGTTGATTTGTGGCTTCAAAGTCCGTCACTTCAGTTTTGGCTCTGTTACTCATGTGCTTCGCCGCGGCAGCCAATGCCAAGCCGAGCCTTACAGGCACTTTCGTGCCTGGTGCCAAAGCTGTCATTTTTTAGAAACGAGTTGGAACCGTTAAGCCCCAGCCCACCGGTTGAATCCACCCGCAACAAGGATGACTGAAATGAGCTTGACCTTGAGAAGAATCACCTTCTTTGTAGAGGACTTACCAGCCGCAACCTCCTACTATAGTGACGTTCTCGGAATAAAAGGTTCAGATATACGCAGTGGATGGTCAGCTTATAAAATCAGTGGGAAGTTTGAAATCGCTTTTCACAGGGGTAAAGGCAGAAAGCCGCGTCTTGAATTTGTAACAAAACAGGATTTGGTCTTGCTTCGAGAAAAAATGAATAAAGAGGGAGCAAGACTGGGCCCGATAAAGGAAGTATCGCAAAATGTCTTCAAGTGCGTTGGCAAGGACCCGGAGAAAAACAGAGTAGAGATATTTTCTGTTCCTTAAATCTTAATTCAGGAGTCCTAATTCAGGAGTCTTGATTCAGCAGCCTATGGAAAAACCGGCGCACCCAAATTAAGGGTGCGCCGTAGCTTGCACTGAATCCCTTGAGTTTGTCCTTCTTCGTCTAAAAAAGATCAAGGCTGTCAGCACTTCTCGCTACACTGTTTTCCGGCATGGCACCATCTTTCCTGTAACCGGCTGTACCCCGGATATCTATATTTGTCGCCATCCAAAAATGATTAAAGAGCTGAACCAGTTATTGCCTGTTCAGGAAACCCATTATCGCGTCGTTAAACTCATCGGTCTTTTCGATATTGGATAAATGAGCAGCATTTTTTAGAATCACCAGTTCCGAGCCTTGTATCTGTTCCTCCAACACTCTGGATTGTGCCACAGTACAAGCGGGATCATCCTCGCCGACAATGATGATGGTTGGCACCGAGATCTTTGACAGGATCGATGTCTGGCTCATGTCTCTGACTGCACTGGCACAGGCGATATAGCCGTCGGTATTGGTCGTGCGAATCATTTCTGCCACTTTTTCAACGGCCGCTTTTTCATTATCTCGAAAGGGTGCTGTGAACCAGCGCTGGAGCGTGCCGTCGAGTAACGCAGCAATCCCGTTATCGCGGGCCGTCGAAATCCGGTCATTCCACATGTCCAGTGTTGGCATCTCACTGGCGGTATCGCACAGCATGAGCGAATGAATACGCTCGCCATGGTTGGCGCCCAAATACTGGGCAATCATGCCCCCCATCGATAACCCGGCAAAGTGTACCTTGTCGATATTCAAGGCATCCAGCAGGGCGACAACATCCTCTGCCAGCAATTGAATGGTATAAGGCCCGTCTGGCGCATCGGTATTTCCATGCCCTCGAGTATCATATCGGAGCACCCGAAAGGACTCCGTCAGCACTGACATCTGTGGGTCCCACATCGATAGGTTCGACATCAAGCTGT
>CALFCE010000216.1 GCA_937951215.1 uncultured Granulosicoccaceae bacterium | reverse complement strand
AGCCTGACTGCTGGCGATACCGCCAATCGAGGCAGCTTCATTGTCAATCTTCAGCATCGGTTGCAGGGTGCCGGCCGACATTTCGATTGTGTTGATCAAAGGCTCCATCCACAGGGCTGCTTGTGTGTTTGGATTCAAGACGATCTGGTTGTCGATCAGGTTCGGGTTGTAGGCTGCCATTGTCGCTTCAACTACGCGATCAAGTTCTGCTTTGTCTCGTAGCTTCCCGCTTAAAACAAGCGTGTCGCCATTCATTTCAAACTGAAGTTGCGGCTCTATGATCTCGGGAAGGGCTACAACCTGTAGTCTGTTTTCAACAACAAATGGATCTCGGAAGGTTTCAGTTAACTCACTGACAACCAACTCGGCATCCTGCTCGGAAGTGACTGTTCCACCCAAGGTCACGGCATTGCCATCGATATGAAGCTCCGGTTGCTCGAGCTTGTTCAGCGAGTTCATACTCGACACTGCCATCTCGACCCAGACCGGTTGGGCTGTGTTTTCATCAACAACGATCTGATTGTCTATCGTCTTGCCGGGATTTGAGCTGGCTGCGCCACTGGCCAGCAGACTTGAGGTGCTTTCATCCGTGACTTGCCCCGTCAACACAATGACATCCTCATTGCCCGTCAAGTGAAAGCTTGGCATTACCTCCGGAGCTGCCGCAACAATTTCGAGTTCGCTGCTGACCTTGCGTACGCCCGGCACGCTGGTCGCGGCTTCGATGGCTGTTTCGATTTCAGCTTCGGATCCCAAGGTTCCTGTTAAAACGACATCTCGTCCGTCCGAGATCAACACGTTTTCCGCGCCCAAACCGGAACTTGCTGCGACAGATTGGACAATCGAGGATTGCAGCTTTGTTTGCGAGTCTGGCCAGTGGTAAGTGATGCAGAAATAAAAGATGGCGGCCATGCCAAGGAGCCATACCAGCATCCACAGGAAAGCGCCCCCCTGTTGATGGTATCTGTTGGCATTATTCCCCATAGCGAGGATCTCCGGAATGACTTGTGGCATACGCGAAACGCTAGGCTGACTCGGAAAGTTGCAGGTTCGCCAAGTGAAAGCAGGCGCAGGTATAGTGGGATTATAGCGTGAAATCAGTATGTTATTGAGTCTATTTGTCAATCTTCGTGGCTTGCAAGACATCAATGCGTGTGGCATTGAATTTTTTTCGTATTACACTTGGTAAGGTGTTGTCATCAGGGGCCGGGATTGCAAGCTTACTCGCCAGGAAAGATAGTCGTTCAATTAACCCTTGGGTTGTGTCTCTGGATGGTGTTGAGCCTCCAAGCACCTCTTTTGCAGGCTGACATTCTCGATGATTGCAGAGCACTGACAACCGCCGAGGATGAGATTCACAACTGCCTGGATAATTTTCTCGACCTAATGGATGACAACATGGCCGATCTGGTTGCGTTCGTAACATCAGAGCTGTCGGCTGGTGGTGAGAGTCGCCGTGAGGCCTTGACCGCTTTCGAAAATTCTCAGCAATCTTTTGAGACCTTCAGGCGTGAGAACTGCCTTTGGTACCTGGCCTTCTCATCACCTCGGGTTGAGGCAGAGCAAATTGCAAAAAATTGCCTTGCCACCTTGTCTCAGCAACGCCTGAGTGAGCTGCAGTCCTTGATCAATGATCCTGCAGACAACCTCTCACGATCCGGTTACTACGTTTATGGTGCTGAAAGAAACACGTTTCAGCCTTGCGGTGAGGCTAAGCGCTATTGGGTTGAAGGCGACAATGTGCTGGTTAGTCAGCTGCAGCAGGGATATCTATCGAAATCGAGTGCAGTATTACAAATCCTGTACGTCAGCCTGCGCGGTGATGTTGATCAGGAAGCGGGCAGCCCGTATGCGGAGCATGATGGTGTGTTTCGTTTAACAGACCTCCAGGAAATCAGAATTCCCACAGACAATGATTGCCAGATCCCGGTTGCAGCGAAAAATATACCAACACCCTCGCAAGCTGAAACCCAGCAACTTGTTACCGCTCAAACCGAAGCAGAGCCTGAGCAAGAGGAGACCACTGCTGAGACTGCAGTGAATGACAATGAGCCGATCCAATCATTGACTGGATACTTTGGCGATTGGGTAGCTCATTGTGAGCAGCGTGGCGAACGGTTTGGATGTGTTCTGTCTGTCCCCTTGCAGCAGGATGGAAGCGATGAGTTGATCTATGCGAAAGACTCCGGGTCAACACCGGTACTCAGGATTACACGCCGCTCCGGTCAGAGAACAGTCGTTGACGCCGAGTTGCCTGACGTTGATGGTAACCCCGCAGTGGAAGATGTAGATCAGATAAGCTGGAGTGTCGATAAGGTCAATATCGGTAAGGTTCTGCATTCCCGATTGAACTCGCTGACCGAAAAACAGACCGGACAGGCCTACACGCAGCAAGCCCTGCGAGAGCGTTGGTTTATTCGCGACGAGTTACTGCCACTATTGCAACGAGGTGCCACCCTGAAATTGCAAGTGCAATCAGAGCAGATTTCATCTGCCGAGTTTCGCGCCACTCTGAAGGGGCTCAGCAGAGCCCTGGCTTTTGCCGATGATTTTACCGTTGCGGAACTTGAGCAATAAGTCGCATGCCTGGGTGTTTGTTAATGGCGATTGCGATCAGCCCACACTGGATCGTCTTGCAATCTCGAATGATGATCTATTGGTTTGCGTTGATGGGGGCTTGCGCCATTGTCAGCAGATCGGCTTGACACCTCATGTGCTTGTTGGGGACCTTGACAGTGCTGAGCCGCAGGCAGCAGAAGCCGTTCGCAGGTCGGAGGCCATTGTACTGGAGTATGCGGTCGAAAAAAACGAAACTGATCTTGAGCTGGCCTTGCACTATCTTGAGGATCAGGCGATCGGGTCAATCACTCTGGTGGGTTTTACGGGTGGCAGGCTGGATCATTCACTAGCCAACATACTACTGCTGTGTAGCACTGAGTGGTCATTCAGGATCAGGTTTTCTTCCAGTGATTGCGATGGCTATCTGGTGCAGTCAAGCTATCCACTACAGTGTGATGGTGTTGCCGGTTTGACTATCAGTTTGTTACCACTGCTGTCCGGCGTTGCTGGTGTTACTACAGAGGGTATGTACTATCCGCTGAATAGAGATTTCCTTGCAGCTGGCTCGACGCGGGGTGTCAGTAATATTGCCACTGCAGAGTCAGTATCTGTCAGTATAGAAAGTGGATTACTGCTGGTGTTGGTCAATCTGCAGAAAATCTGATTTAAACACCTGCGTGTTTACGCCGAATTTATTCTAAGCCAATAGCTGGAAAACCAGATGATAGACCTCCGAAGTGACACAGTGACACGGCCAGGCGCCGCAATGCGCGATGCCATGTTCAACGCCGAACTGGGCGATGATGTGTATGGCGATGACCCCACTGTCAATCGCTTGGAGGAGATTGCCGCCGACATGCTTGCAATGGAATCTTCGCTGTTTGTTCCTAGCGGTACGCAATCAAATCTGGTGGCATTGTTGGCTCACTGTCAGCGTGGTGATGAATATATTGTCGGACACGATGCCCATACATACAAATATGAAGGAGGTGGTGCTGCTGCACTGGGTGGAATACAGCCGCAGACGGTACCATTTGATGATGCTGCGGAGCTACCTCTTGATCAGGTGGAAGCTGTGATTAAGGATGATGATTTTCATTTCGCGCGTACACGATTGCTTGCACTAGAAAATACCCAGCATGGAAGAGTGGTGAGTATCGATTATATCAAGCAAGCCCGTAAGCTCTGTGATAAACACAGTCTCGTTTTACATCTGGACGGGGCGCGTGTTTTTAATGCAGCTGTGAAGATGCAAGTGCCGGTCAGTGAGATCAGTCGTCACTTCGATAGTGTTTCCGTCTGCTTGTCAAAAGGATTGGGCTCGCCCGTCGGGTCGGTACTGTGCGGCTCTGTGGAATTTATCGAACAAGCCAGACGCTGGCGTAAAGTCACAGGCGGTGGTATGCGGCAGGCAGGTTTGCTTGCCGCGGCCGGTTTGGTGAGCCTGCAAACTCTGGTTGAGCGTTTGGCGGATGATCATGCCAATGCCGAGCAAATGCAGGAGCTCTTGCGTGGTACACCCGGTGTTACTGTGCGAGAAGCGTGGACGCAGACCAATATGGTGTGGCTGGATTTGCAAAAGCCTGCTGATGATGGCTTTGTTGCCTATGCGCGAGATAACGGAGTGTTATTGTCTTGTTCGGGGCAACTCTGTCGGTTGGTCATGCACTTGGATGTCAGTTCTGACGACGTCAGTCATGCTGCCCAAGTGATTCGATCGTGGTTTGAAAAAAATGGCTGATCTGCTTGCGTGATGGGCTATTTGCAGAGTACGGTGATTGTTATATCCAACCGCTGCTATCCAGATTTTTCTCTTTAGATTACTTCAGGAGCCCAGAGTGCAATCGGTTAACTACGATGATGTTTCGTTTTCTATCAGGCCAGACTTCTCTGCGAGCCATACGCGCTTTTGGCAACGTCTGCAAAGCGCCGGGTGCTGGCTTGATTCCCGGCAAAAAATTGATATCGCCCGTGCAGTAAGAGAAGCGCGTCATTGCGATTTTTGTTGTCAACGGAAGCAAGCCTTGTCACCGAAATCGGTTTCCGGAAAACATAAAAATTCGACAGGGCTGTCAGATCCTATGCTGGAAGCGGTACATACGATTGTCACTGATGCTTCCCGTATAACCGAATCCTGGTATCAAGATCTGCTGACGCATGGGTTAACGGATGGGGAGTATGTGGAATTGGTTGGTACCGTGGTGTCTCTGGTAAGCATAGATAGTTTTGCAGATGCGGTTGGTGCAAGCCATCGCCCCCTGCCCAGCCCCGGCGCAGGTAAAGTCAGTCAATATCGTCCTGCCACTGCCGAGACAAGTGATCAAGCCTGGGTGCCCATGCTGGACTCTGTTAATGCGGGTACGCCAGAGGCAGATTTATGGCCTTCAGCTAACACCGGAAATGTTGTTCGTGCATTGAGTCTGGTTCCTGATGAAGTACGGATGTTAAAGGATTTATCCGCCGCTCATTATCTTGAGATGAAGTACGTGCGACAAGCGGGAGTTGATGCCGGGCGAGCACTAGATCGTTCTCAAATGGAATTGGTAGCGGGTAGAGTGTCTGCACTGAATCGTTGTTACTACTGAACCACCTCTCATGCCAGTATGCTCCGTGCGAGTGTCGAAACACATGGTCAGGACGTTCAGCTTGAAGCCATCATGACGGGGGACGCAACCGCCGGTATTGCGCATTCAACCGAACTTGCCGCTTTTGCAGAGTCCATAGTCACCGGCGGTGTTGGCGAAATAAAAAGTGCCAGGGAAGCTTTGGTGAATATCGCCGGGTGGGATGTCATGGTTGATGCTGCAGGTGTGGCATCCAATTTTCAGCGTATGGTGCGTATCGCCGATTCTACCGGTATCACTCTTGGTTCAATGGATAAGCCTTCAGAGGATTTGCGAGAGGCCTTGGGTATCAATGAATTCAGGGTATCAACGTAGGCAGAAGTTAAATAGCTTGCTGGAAGAGCCGGTGTAGCTTATATCCTGCTGGTACTGTGTTGGAAAAATACTCCTGTCAGTTGCACGAGAGTATGATTACCTCGTCACAGAGTTTCAGTGAATGTTTTGTAAGATGATGTTTAAACAGGAGTTTTTCTGTCGATTGACTGTTGCTGCTAATGTGAACGGCAGCCGTTGAGGTTTCGGGATTGGTGATAAAGTCACCAAACCATAATGTGGAGCTTCAACTATGAGACTGCTGTCGGAACCGCTAGCACTGATGCGTAAAATGAAACGGCGTTTCTCTGCTCTGCATTATTTAATTGCGTTCGTCCTCATCACTTTTTACTCCACTCATGTGCTTGCCAGCACCACAGTGGCCACACTGAAAAAAGCTCACAAAGGATCCGTCATCAGTGCGGCCGACAATCTGGCTAGCATCGACGGCAATGTCGATGTGTTGCTCCCTGATAAGAGAGGGACGACGGTGGCTGTCTATGCATTCAATCCGCAAAGCCTGTCCCCTGTCGCTGGATCTCGACTGGTGATCGGTGTTTTCGAGCAGGCTCCGGTAAATTACAAAATCAGTATTAGTGGGGCGACCCAACGCTGGATTGGATTGGAACCTGGATTGGTATGCGCAACTTACCCTGTTTGCGGTTCATTTGTTAGCAGTGTGGATCTTGCTGGCACACTGTCAGATTATATGAGAGGTAGCCAGGTACTGATTAAAATAGAGCTGCGTAACACGCTTGAGTCGAGGTTGGTGCTGGATACTATGTTGATAGAGCAGGGTGGTTTCAGTCCCGATGACCCCGAGCCTCCAGTTAATGCCGTTTCGGATAGCACTTCCACCACGCAAGGTACGCCAGTCAGCATTGCTGTGCTGGAAAATGACCTGGGTGCAACTGGTGTCATTGATCGCGTGACCGAGCCTTCTTTTGGTACCGCTACCATCAATGGCAGTAACATTGTCTATACACCAGACGACGGGTTTACCGGTGCAGATGAGTTTCGCTATTACGTCAGTGATAGCTCGGGTGCAACCGATAGTGCAAGAATTCGTGTCGAGGTGATGGCTGCTGTTGATGATGGCCCTGATCCGCTTGTGAAGTTTCGACCGGGGAGTTCTTTGTACTGGCAGTTGCAGGGGCCGGTAGTAAGGAGTTACCCGGCCGATGTTTTCGGAATTGATCTGGAGGACAACGAAAACAATGGTCTGGTTCAGAGCTTGAAAAGTTCAGGAATCCGCGTGATCTGTTATTTCAGTGCAGGTTCTTTTGAGGATTGGCGCTCAGACAAAAACGAGTTTGATCTTGAGAACGATCTGGGCAATCCGCTCGGTGACTGGCCAGGCGAATATTATCTGGATACCAATTCAGACAATGTACGGCGAATTATGCGATTACGCATGGATCGTGCAGTAGCGGCAGGTTGCGATGCGGTGGAGCCTGACAATACGGATGCCTACCAGGCAAACAGTGGTTTGGGTATATCCAGTGCCGAGCAAGTTGATTATTTGCGCTTCCTGGCAAACACGGCGCATGCCAGGGGCTTGTCTATCGGGTTGAAGAATACTGTAGGGTTGATTGCAGATAATAATCTTGCTGATCTTTTTGACTGGACCCTGAATGAATCATGCTATCTGTACAATGAATGCGATACGCTAAAACCGTTTATTGCACAGGGTAAGGCGGTATATATCGCGATGTACAGCACCCGGAGCTTAAGTAGCCGATGTGCTGATGCTGCCAACAACAATTTCCATTTGGCGTTTTATGGGAGCGACTATGCACTGGATGGAAACTTCTATCGTACTTGTGATTAGAAGACATCTCAAAATCGATTCTGCACGCAATCTCTGCGTTGCGGGTCGCCCTGTGTTGCTTATTTACTAGCGTGTAAACTCCGATACTCGGTCGAGCGCGACCCGGTCGATCGCGACCCGGTCGAACCACGCGTTGATCTTGCGCACATGCTCAGATTTTGAGATGGCTTCTAGTCACTGTTTCCCAGCTGACCACTTTCCATCAATTTTACCTCTGCCTGCATTGCTCGGGCATCATCTTCATTGTGCGTAACCAGCAAAGTGCACAGCGATTCAGATTGTGCGATGGAGCGGGTTAGTTCAAGCATGGATTCTCGAGTCTGTTGATCAAGTGCACTAAAGGGTTCGTCCAGCAGCAGAATGGGTTGCTGTCTTAACAAGCACCGCGCCAGAGCCACACGTTGCTGTTCACCACCTGATAATTGCTTTGGGTATCGTGCTTCAAAACCTGCCAAACCGACTTTTTCCAAAACCGCGCCGAGCTTTTTGCGATCGGACGCTGTCAACTTTAAGCCAGAATCAAGTCCAAAACCGATATTGTCGGCAACGTTCAAGTGATCAAAGAGATTGTTAGCCTGAAACAATGAGGTAACGGGTCGCAGGTCCGGAGGCAGGTGCTGGATGGATTGCCCTTGCCAGGTAATGTTTCCCGAGCTGGCATTGATAAAGCCCGCGATGACGGACAATAGCGTGCTTTTCCCCGCCCCGCTTTTACCGAGAATGGCTACTGTCTGTGCTGGCCTCGCCTGTAGTGAAAAAGTGAAATGATTGTTCTGTAACTGCACTTTAACATTGTGTAGCTCAAGCATCTCTGCCTCCAATCAAGCGCTCAATACACCAAAACAGTACCAGGCATAATGACAGCAGTAATGCTGCGGTAACTGCTGCTTCATACAGTCGATAACTCCCCATGCGTTGATACAGTAATAACGACAAGGTTTGTACGCGTTCAGAGCCAAACAGAGCAATCGCTGTCAGGTCGCCGGCTGCAAGTGTGGTGGCTACCGCGGCCGCCAGGCCAAGGGGTTTGCGGATCAATGGCCACTCAATAATTTTTATTCGATCCATTCCTGAAATGCCCAGTGACAGGCAGAGTCGGTCATAGCGACGTGAGACTTGCATCATCGGAGATTCAAGAATTCGAATAACAAAGGGCAAGCTCATTATCGCATTGACCAGAATGGCCAATAACAAAGCCAGAGAAAAAACATCAGCATAGGCCTGTAGCAACAGAAACAGGCCGGTACCCAGTACAACCGGTGGCATAATCAATACAACAAATCCTGGCAGCTCGAGCAATCTTGCCATTTTTGACCTGCCCAATCTGACACGCAGATGACGACTGCTCCAAAGCAGTGACAGGCCCATTATCGTCGCCAGAATGCCTGAGCAAAATGCGACAAGACAGGTGTTGATGGTTGCGCGAAGCGTTGAGTCGGATGTCAATACATCCCATAGTGCAGGGTTTATTGCAGAAGTGAGAAGTGCCAGCAATGGCATTAGTACAAATGCCATCGCGAGAAAAATAACGATAACTTCAATGACCACGCCGCTTGGCGAACTACGATGAAATCGATTGGCAGTGGAAGCGTTTCTCAGCAACATTTCGGATTGTCTGCCGTACACTGAGCCCAGAATGATCAGGCTTGCGCAGATCAGGAGCTGTACCAGTGACAGGGAAACCGCTGTATTCAAATCAAAATCGAATCGCAGCGCTTGGTAAATCGCGACTTCAATGGTAGTGGCGCGAGGTCCACCGCCAAGAGTCAGCACAATGGCAAAGCTGGTAAAGCACAGACTGAAAACCAGAATGCAAAGTCCAGTCAGCCGGGCTCTTATTGCCGGCCATTCAAGAAAGCAGAAAATAGAAACTGGTTTCATTCCGAGCTGTGCCGCCAGCCGCCAGTTTTCTTCCGGTATGCTGTCCAGCGATTGTAATATTATGCGCGTAGCTAATGGCAAGTTGAAAAACACATGGGCGAGCAGAATGCCAGTCAACCCGTACAGCGACAGTTTCCATGGAATTCCGCTTAATTCCAGTAGCTGATTAAGCCAGCCGGTTCGTCCGAAAATGGCTACGATGCCAAAGATGGCAACAATTGACGGAATGATCAACGATATGCTGAAGAGATTCAGCAGCACGGTACGGCCGCGGAATCTTGGATGCCGTGAAAGTGCCAGAGCTACCGGGATCGCACAGCCAATCGCCAGCAGCATCGAAAGGCATGCTTGTATAAAAGTAAAGCGAATGACTCCCAGCAGGTATTTGTCATTGGCGAGGATGGTGATATGTAAAGACGCTTCACCGATAATCTTCAGAAACGGCAGAACGACTAGTGCACACAGCACTATCAGCGTTACAAGCCCTGGTAACCACCACGTTCCAAATCTGTTTTTAACACTAATAATGGAAGCATGTCCCGCAAGACAGGCCCGGGTAAGAGGGCCTGTCTGTTTTCATTTCCGGCAGCTTAGTTGCTTGTTTCCAGCCACTCCTGTACCCAGGATTTACGATTGTCGCGAACTTCCTCCGGGGTGAAGAGCAGGGTGCTTGAAGGGTTGACCAGTCGGTTGAACTCGGGTGGTAGCTCATCACCGATATCAACGCTTGGATACATGACGTTGGTCAGCGGTATGGCCTTTTGGAACTCTTTATCCAGAATGAACTGCAGGAATTCCTGTCCAAGTTCTTTATTTTCAGATTGCTTGAGCAAGGCTGCTACTTCAACCTGCAGGTAATGACCCTCGTCAAAGGCTGCTGCCTGATATTTTTCCGTTTTATCGATGGCCATGTGATAGCCAGGCGAAGTTGTGTAACTCAGGACCATCGGAGCTTCACCATTCAAGAACAACGAAAAGTAGGCTTCGCTCCATCCTTTGGTAACCGTCAGTACCTTTTTGTTCAGTTTTTTCCAGGCTTCATCTGCCTTGTCGCCATAGACACTTTTCATCCATAGCAATAGACCAAGCCCAGGTGTGCTGGTGCGAGGGTCCTGGATAATGATTTTCAGATCATCGGGGGCATCTATCAGGGCTTGCAAACTGGTTGGTGGGTTTTTCAGTGTTTCCGTATCGTAAACAAAAGCAAAGTAACCATAGTCAACCGGCACAAAAACGTTTGATTCCCAGTCGATGGGCAGTGCCAGATCCTTGGTGTCAACACCGCTTTCTGCCAGCAGCCCTGTATCTTCTGCCAAGGCCATCAAGTTGGTATCAAGACCAAGAACAACATCAGCTTTTGATTTTTCACCTTCCAACTGCACACGATTGAGTATGCCCGCCGAATTGTCCAATGCGACGAAATTGACTTCGCAATCCCCGCACTTGGCCTCAAACGCTTTTTTCAGTATTGGACCAGGTCCCCACTCAGAGGTAAATGAGTCGTAGGTATACACGGTCAGTGTTCGTTCGGCTGCCACCAGCGTACTGGAAGCGATCAGAAAAACAGCCAGCATGATGCCGGTAATAACGTTTTTTGGTTTCGGGTATTTTGTTTCTAATATGCGTGCGATCATCGGATTAATCCTTGGTTTTTCCAGCTTGCTCGAACGCACAACCGGCAAACTCTGACGGTGTGATAGGGGTTCAAGCTATTTGTCTGGTGACGCTTATTCGTAAAAGCAGACGTAGTTCTGCGTTTTGAGTTACCAGTATTTAAGGATGACATCAGGGGGGAATGTGCCTCAATTCCTACGCCGGTGTTAACCGGATCAGGTTCTACGGGTTGATCTATCTCTCAGCCTTTCGGCACCCCGTGAGTCATCGAATACGATAGTGCCAACTGAACCTTTCAAAAGCAACCTTTGAAACGGGGCAATCAGACATTATTGTTCTGTTGATTCACGTTTTACAACGTTTTCACGATGCATGACATACATACCACTGCTGATAACCACCAAAGCTCCAAGCATTGTGGTCGTCGATGGTGAGCTGCTCCAGACAAAAAAATCAAACATCAGCGCCCAAATAATCGCCGAGTATTCGAGTGGAGCAATTGATGATGCTTCCGCATTGGAAAATGCATAGGTGAGGGCATAGTGTCCTGCAACGGCAAATGTTGTTAGCAAGAATACCCATTGCCATTGAGCTGGTGACATATTGCTCCAGATAAATGGAAGCAAGCAGCAGGCGATCAGTCCGCTGCCCAGATTGAAGCTGAA
>CALFCE010000215.1 GCA_937951215.1 uncultured Granulosicoccaceae bacterium | reverse complement strand
GTTTCGAGCAAATCGAAATCGGAGAAATCACTCATCAGCTCATGCATCACTGCCTGGTTGTCTTGCTGTTGGGATTTCACTCTGGCTGCCGGTTTTGCAGTGGTGGAGGGGTGTCGATCATTGGCTACGGGCTTTACATCCCCGACCGCATCGCGAAACATCGACAGATCATCGTCATTGACCGGTTTTTTATCGCTCATGGCTATAGTATAAGGTCATATTCATCTATCCGGCTGCCGGCAACAACCTTTTGAGTGAACTGATGGGCAGATCTGCAGTCGAAACTTCTGTATCTGATGGCGCTTGTGTTCTCGCAGCCGGGCATCAGCTTTGCCCGGGTACGCGCGGCGATACTCTGTCAGATCAATGATCGAGGGCTCGAAATGGGAAAAAAAATAGAAAAAACACGAGAAGAGTGGGCGCAAAGCCTGACCCCGGAACAGCTCAGGGTTGCTCGCGATGCCGGCACTGAGCCCGCGTTCACTGGTGAATTCAATTCTCATAAGGCCGATGGGAGTTACACCTGTGTTTGTTGTGGTGAGGCACTGTTTGACTCGAAGCAAAAATTTGATTCTGGAAGTGGCTGGCCGAGTTTTTGGGACATCGCTGAAAACGCGCCGGTAGCCGAGAAATCCGATACCTCATACGGAATGGTGCGTACCGAAGTGTTATGTGACAGCTGCGGAGCTCACCTCGGGCACGTTTTTCCGGACGGGCCTCAACCCACCGGTTTGCGATACTGCATCAATTCGGCGTCACTGGGTTTTACCGGTCGCGATGACTCCACCGGCAAAGAGGAATAACGTTAATGTCTGAACATGTTCGCAGCACCGGCCTTGCAACACTGTGTTTGATCCTTGCTCTGTTTTCATCGGCACTATCTTCAGCTGGCTTCAAACCCGGTCAGTTGAATGAAGCTGATAGAGCTGTGCCCGCGACTGATCTGGCGGATCTTGATGCCAACCGTTGGAGTCCTGCTGATCTTGGCGGTGTCACAACCGTCATTAATTTCTGGGCAAGCTGGTGTGCTCCCTGCCGTGAAGAAATGCCATCGTTGAATCGGGCATGGCAGAAACTGCAAGGCAAGGATGTCAACATGCTTGCGGTTAACCTCGGTGACTCGGTCAACACGATTAATAATTTCATGCAACAAGTCCCCATAGAATTTCCAGTCCTGGTTTCCAGTAACCCGTCGGATCTGGCGGCTTGGGGCGTACGTGGATTACCCACGACTCTTATCGTCAATACCGAAGGTCGGATCATTCGTGAGCTGGTTGGTATCACTGAGTGGGATGCGGACGAGATGATCCAACAGATTCTTGAATTGCGTGGTGACGATAAGAACTGAGGCAGCTACACGGCTGCTGGATCCGTGCAAGGATGGTCGCTACAACAAAACAGGTGGTCAGCCGGGCTGGCGATTCAGCCCGGCACGTTTCTTATTACAACCCTGTTTTTAATTACAACCTCATAGTCCAGGAACTATGGGTCTGGCTACCACTACTGCGCCAGTTCCGGATATCCCTGTGGCCACAGCTCTGGTGGCGGAATATGATTCGCTGACGGGTTTGGATTGGCTGATGCAAAGGGTATTGTGCGAACACCATCATCCAGTGGTTGACTCGGGGTTGGGCCGTTTTTCTGATATGCCCGAATGTAGTCTATCTGGTAGGTGCCAGGGAAAGGTGTTGTTTCATCAGGTGATCCCGGCCACCAACCACCCAGTGCGGTATTGGCTATGATATACATTTCCTGGCTGGATACCTCCGGATCGCTGATGGTATGACGTATCTCGCCGTCGATGTAGTAGACAATCTTGCCTGGCATCCACTCGACACCAAACGTGTGATAGTCATTGGTAAAATCAACGCCAGCCGATTCAACCGACTTGGTTGAGCGTAAATTGCCCTCGCCATCGAAGTAGTGATAAGTGTGGTAAACCCGGTCGAAATCATCTCCGATATGTTCCATGATATCGATTTCCGGTTTTGCATCCACATAATACGCATTCAGCAACCAGAAGGCCGACCAATATCCGCGACCCCGGGGGAGTTTCGCTCTTGCTTCGACATAGCCGTAGGTGAACTTGAACGAGTCGTAGGATGTAATCACACCTGACAGATAAGGTTGATTGTTGGCTTTCTCTTTCAGATTGTCCGGCGTCGGTATCGATGAAATCGTCAGGCTTTCACCATCGAACGAAAAGGGGTTGTAACCGAAATCCGGATCATTGACCACATCGACATAATATTGTTCCTCGCTGTTAATCACGAGGTCGGGTCCCCAAAGATAGCTGGTGTTCCATTTTGTTGTGTCCAGTGAATCGCCATTAAATTCCTCGCTGAAGACGAGTTCAAAATCAGCCAGCAGTTCGGTTGGTGACTGTTCTTCGACCACATTGGCGTCGCGCAGATCGACTGTCAATCCAAGACCGATCCTGGTGAAATTGGGCACTGAATCAAATGCCTCGACCGTGTAGTAGTGCGACTTACCCACTGTATTGCTATCGACGTAGAAGGCATCGTTAACGGTGAGCAGGTATTCGCTATCCCGGTACAGGTTGTAACCTGCAGCACCCGGATCAGGATTCCAGCTAATTCTGGTTGAGCCATCATCCTGCAACTCGCCAATAAAACCGGGAGTGGTATGAGATTCGAATACCCCGTTGCCGTCTTCATTGGATCTTTCGGGTTCAGATACCGCCACCTCGGGCGCAGCTTCCGGCTCGTTGACTGACTCGGTATCTTGTTCTTCGACTTCTGCTTGCTGCTGCTCTTGTTCTTGTTCTTGTTCTTGTTCTTGTTCTTGTTCTTGTTCTTGTTCTTGTTCTAAGGGTTGTTCGGATTCCGCAACTTGCTCAGCTTCAGACACATCGCTTTCGGATGTGACAGTGTCCTCGGCGTCGGTATCGACTGCGGATTCAGCAACGGGCTCTGCCGAGCTATCTGTGTCTATGGAGTTCTCTGTTGCGTCGTTTCCAGATTCAGCATTTTCAGTTTCAGCAGCTGTCTGTGGTTCACTGATCACGTTGTCGCTGGGTGTGCTAACCGCTGTTTCAGCAGCTGCCTCAGTCACTGTTTCCGCTGCTGTAGGGGTGTCAGGTGCGGCTATCGGTTCACTGACTGCAACCTCCGCCTGCGCGGGGTTGGCCGGGGTTTCGGTTGCGACCGGCAAGGCCGCACCGGCAACAGGTGTCGAGTTCTCAACCGAACCGGAATCCTGTTCTGCCGCTGTTTGGGCTTGGGGCCCGCTGTCTGCAGTGGCCACAACAAGTCCGGATGCGATGGTTTCCGGGGTATTTGTACTGTCCAGAGCGACAATGTGATAAACCTGCTCGCCGCTGTCGGTGCTCGTATCAACGTATCGCGGCTCGGTCACGGTGCTGTGAAGCTCGCCATTGCGATAAACCTGATAGGCGTCAGCCGGCGCAAAGGGTACCCAGTTCAATTCGACTGAACCGTCTTCCAGTACCAAGGCGTTAAATCCGCTGGTGGTCGCAGAGGGAACTATCGTGACACTTTCCCCGGAGGCACTGGCAGCGTCAATGATTGTCGGCGAGCTGATGCTTGTGTCTGCACCCGAGCTGAGGTCTGCCGCGTTGCCAATCTCCGTAGCCTCCGAAGCAGGGTCATTGCTACCACTGCCACAGGCACTTGCTGTCGCTGCCAGTATCGTCACCAGTGAAATCCGGGCGATTTTCCGGCTCAGGTAGTCAGTCCTTGTCGGACAGTTGTTGTTGTTCATCGATCTTCCAATTTCGGTCGTTCAAAGAGGCAATTTTCGCCGCGTTGGGCGCTGTTTTGCCGAGCAGACCTGAAACTATCATTGGCAATTCAATGAATTGCGCGTCAGGTCATCGAATGTATCGGAACACCGGAGAAGCTCCTGACAGTTATCGGTACGGAATTGTGAGATCGTCGAGTAGTTAATGAATACAGTTTATTAATATCGCCTACGCGGTAGTAAGAAGCGCACGCAGAGAGGCTTGAAGCGAGCTTTGGACTATCAGGTTGGATACAGCCGGAAAGGAGCCTGATATGGCCGCAGATGGCCATATCAGGTGTAACAAGAGCTTGAAATTACGTATTGGCGCGATTTTGTACCAGGTCATCGACAACACCCGGGTCGGCGAGCGTTGAGGTGTCGCCAAGGTTGCCAACTTCATTTTCGGCAATTTTCCTCAGAATTCTTCGCATTATTTTCCCTGAGCGGGTTTTTGGCAGGCCCGGGGCCCATTGCAGCAGGTCCGGAGTTGCGATAGGCCCGATTTCCTTACGCACGTGTTGCACCAGCTCAGTTTGAAGATCATCGGTGGCATCGACACCGTTCATCAGTGTGACATAGGCGTAGATACCCTGTCCCTTGATGTCATGCGGGTAGCCCACCACGGCAGCTTCGGCGACGGATTCGTGCAGAACCAGCGCGCTCTCGACTTCGGCAGTACCCAGCCGGTGGCCGGATACATTGAGGACGTCATCCACGCGCCCGGTGATCCAGTAATATCCGTCCTCGTCACGTCTCGCACCATCACCAGTGAAGTAATAGCCCGGATACATCTGGAAGTAGGTTTCATAAAAACGCTGATGATCACCGTAAACGGACCGCATTTGCCCAGGCCAGGGTCGCGTGATCACCAGGTTACCGGAGGTAGCACCTTCAAGAATTTTGCCCTGATCATCTACCAGTGCAGGCACAACGCCGAAGAAGGGTTTGGTTGCCGAGCCTGGTTTGAGGTCGGTCGCGCCGGGCAATGGCGTGATAAGGATGCCGCCGGTTTCCGTTTGCCACCAGGTATCAACAATCGGGCAACGCGAATCTCCAACTATCTTGTGGTACCACTCCCACGCTTCCGGATTGATCGGCTCACCGACTGACCCCAGCAGTCGCAGTGAGCTTCTGTCAGTTGATGTGACAGGGTCATCTCCCTGCGCCATCAGTGCGCGGATAGCGGTAGGGGCTGTATAAAACGTGTTGACCTTGTGTTTGTCAACGACCTGCCAGAAGCGACTGCTGTCGGGGTAGGTGGGGATACCCTCAAACATCAGCGTGGTGGCTCCGTTGGCTAACGGACCGTAAACAATGTAGGAGTGTCCGGTGACCCAACCGACGTCAGCAGTACACCAGTAAATATCATTGTCTTTGTAGTCGAAAACATAACGGTGAGTCATTGCAGCGTACAAGATGTATCCGCCACTGGTGTGCAATACACCCTTTGGTTTACCGGTTGAGCCTGATGTGTAAAGGATGAATAGTGGATCTTCCGCATCCATCTCAACCGCAGGACAGTCAGCACCGGCACCCTCGACAACATCGTGATACCAAACATCGCGACCATCACTCCAATCGACAGCTTCACCACCACGACGGACCACAACCATCTTGCGAACGCATTCTGAATCGGCACACGCCAGATCGGCATTGGCTTTCAGAGGGACTTTTTTGCCGCCACGCAGGCCCTGATCGGCAGTGATGACGACTGAACATTCCGAGTCATTGATGCGATCTTTTAACGCATCCGGTGAGAAACCGCCAAACACCACCGAGTGAACCGCGCCAATGCGGGCGGTGGCCAACATCGCTACCGAGGCTTCCGGAATCATCGGCATATAAATACAGACGCGATCACCTTTTTTTACACCTAGCCCTTTCAGTGCATTGGCAAACTTGCAAACTTCTTCATGTAGCTGGCGATAGGTGATCTTTCGATCCTCTTCAGGGTCATCGCCTTCCCAGATAATGGCAACCTGATCGCCGCGTGATTCAAGGTGTCGGTCAAGGCAGTTATAGGCCACATTGAGTTTTGCGCCTTTGAACCAGGCAATTTCAGCTTTGTTGTAGTCCCACTCTTGCACGGTGTCCCACGGGCTGAACCAATCAATGGTTGCCTCGGCCTGTTCTGCCCAGAATTCATCCGGGTTCTCTATCGAGCGGGCATACATTTCGTCGTACTGCTCTTTGTTGAGCAGAGCATTTTCCGCAGTGCCGGCTTCGACCGGATAGATTTTGTCATCAGACATTTTTGCTTCCTTGGGGCGTTCCAGATGCACGCCCAACGATCGTTACAGTTGATTGCGCGCAGTTTACCTGCAGGGTCGGCCTGAATAAACAGGGAACCCGATTTTGTTCATTAATTGAAATGAGAAAAGTTAGGTAAGATATTGATTTATATAATTAATTTGCTTTTGTGCGCCTGGACTGTAATTCAGCTTTTTTTGGGTAAGTTCATTTTTTGACGGCGTTCCCACAGGGCCTTGCGGCTAATCCCGAGCTTGCTGGCCAATTCGGTTTCCGACAGCTGATCCTGATAATGCTGTACAAAGTACCGAAAGTAGCCGTCCAGGCTCAGATCTACCGGAATATTCGCCACCTCGTTGTCGACCAGACCGATCCCGAGATGAGCCGGGTTGATCTCTTCCGCGTCGACCATCAGTGCGGCTCTTTCCATCACACTTTTTAATTCGTTAACGTTGCCGGGCCAATGGTAAGAGAGCAATGCGTGCATTGCAGCTTTGGAGATGGAGATTTTGCGTTTGCGGTAGCGACGTAAATATTCACCCAGATATTGTTCTGCCAGATCCTGCAGATCTTCGCGTCGGTCTCTCAGTGCCGGTACGGAGTAACAACCATTCTCGAAACAGCTGGCCAATTCATCATCCAGCAACCCGTGCTCAAGAGCGCTGTCTATAGACTCCATATTCAAGGCAATGATCCTGACATCCAGAGGGCGGCTCACCGTCCGTGTGTCGGCAACGGGTGAACGCTGTGGATTGTGGACGGCTGAGACCAGTTGTTTTTGTACGGGAATTGGCAGCTCCACCACATTTCTCAGAATCAGGGTTCCGGCGTGTGCTGCGCGCAGCAGTCCCGGTTTATGGGCAGGTGGCAAGTCTTGTTGAACAGTGCTCGAAGAGGCGGACTCACCGAACAACAGCGGTCCCAGTTCGGTGCTGCTATAGCTTGGCAAGTCGGCAAACAACAAGGGGCCGCGCGCGCGTTCACCGGACTCATGGACCATTCTGGCGATCAATTCTTTGCCGCTTCCACGTTCTCCATGTAAAAAAACAAACCGTTGTTCATCTTTAAGCGCCTTCAATTCTTTTACTGTTTTCCGTAAAGGCTCGTTAACGCTTGTGAAACTGGCGCAGGGGAAAATCCGTTGTAAATCCTGTCTCATGGCGGCGTTTTGCGCAGACAGGCGGTTTTCGCGCAGCGATCGCTCAATCACCAGCAAAAGTTCATCGTGATCGAAGGGTTTTGACACATAGTCAATCGCCCCAAGCTTCATTGACTCGACTGCTGAACGTACGCTGGCATGGCTGGTCATGACAATGACTGGCGCGTGTTCTACATGGGCGAGAATGTCGGTGCCGGGTGCACCGGGCAGTTTGATATCGGCCAGCAACAAATCAAACGAATCGGGTTCAAGTTGCAATGCTTCATCGATAGTTGCTGCACAGCAAACATCAAAACTATTGCGAGTGAGCAACTTGGTCAATTGTTTTCGAATCAGGTCTTCATCTTCGATTATCAGGATTCGATTCATTTGATTGTATTCATATTGGTGTGTTCGCCGGTGATCAAGGGTATTCTGATTTCGAACGATGTACCCAGTTGCGGGTCTGAATCAAAGGATATGCGGCCGCCGTGTTGGGTGACCAGACTGTATACCAGAGGCAAGCCCAGCCCAGTTCCCTGTCCGACGGCCTTGGTAGTAAAAAACGGTTCAAAAATGTGCTGCTGGTCATTTTGGTTAATGCCGGTCCCTTGATCATGTACAACGATAACGGCACTGTTGTTTTCTCGCCGGCCCATGATGTTAACAGTCTGCCCATGCTCAGATGCATCGCAGGCATTGTTCAGCAGATTGACGAATATCTGCACCATTTGTCGCCCGTTGGCATTAACCATCAGTGCTTCGGGTAAATCGACAACAATGTTGATTTGATTGGCCTGGTCCGATAATTTGACCAACTGAATTGATTCGGCAATGCTCACGTTCAAATCTGTTGGCTGATAATCGTCGCCTATCGACGCATCGTTACGCGAGAACGTCAGCAGGGATTTGACGATCGCATTAATTCTTTCTACCTGGGTCAATATGTCAGAAGAATCCTCTTTCAAAGACTCAGGTTCGATATTGTAAATCAGGTTTTGGGCAATACTGGCAATACCGGTTAACGGATTGCCTATCTCGTGCGCGACGCCAGCTGACAGGCGGCCGATTGATGCCAGACGCTCACTATGGGCCAGCTCGGATTCAAGAATGTCCAGTGAGGTTCGATCTTCCACGAGGATAACTTGTCCAGCGGCTGGCAGAGCGCTGTCGAGCGGGTTTGCAACTTCTGCCTTATGTAAATTGAAACTGGCTGGTTCGCGCCTGACGATGGTGCGTTTGCGGATACTGTGGTTATCATTGGATTCGGCAAATTCGGATAACAGCGTATTCCACGGTCCCGGCAACTCCTTCAGATTTCCCCTGCGTGCGGTCTGTTCACTGATACCCGATATGGTTTGCATGGCGCTGTTCCAAATCAGTATGTCCCCGGCGGGGCTTAGCGAACAAACACCCAGTGGCAGCTCCTGCAAAACCTCGCGGAGATAGCGTCTCAGGTCATCGAGCTCGCGTGTCAGTCCCCGCATCTCGAGACGTTGGGTTTCCAGTCTGGCCTCGGTAAAACGAAGGCTTTCTGCCAGCGCAATGTCAGTGGGTTCAGCAAGATGAATGTTTGAACGCAAGGCAAGCCGTGCCACTGTGGGACCGAGCAGCCCGGACAGGTTTCGCTCCAGTTTTTCGTGAAGTAAACGGAGTTGAGGTTGGCGGGTTTCGCTGGCTTCCAGCGCGAGATCATCCAGCGCTCTCTGAACCTCCTGCTCGGCGGCTTCGCTGCCCAGCAGCTCCTCCAGTTGGTGGGTAAAGTCGGCAGCAGAATTGGCATACACCGCACTTTGCAAGGGTCGAGCATTTCCGGGTGTACAAGCGTCGGCAGCTTCTATTTCAACCGAGCTTTGTCGGGTCAGAAGCGATATTGAAAGGTAAAGAAAGCAATTGACCGTCAGTGAACAAAAACTGGCAAGGCTCCAGACATCGATACCGGTAAAACCAAGGTTGGTGCTTAGGTTTTCCATACTGCTGATCGAAGCGGTGTCGATCAATAGTGGCAGTACCAGAAGAATAAACCAGACCATCGCACCGCCAATCAGGCCACTAAGAAAACCGGCCTGGGTGGCTCTGGTCCAGAATAACAGGCCAATCATTCCGGGTAACAGCTGTACCACCGCAACAAAAGAGATCAGTCCGAGGCTTGCCAGACCTTCGTTAAGCTCTATCACCAGATAAAAGCCGTAGCCAGCCGCAATAATGGCCGCGATGATAATGCGCTTGCTCCACAGTATGCGTCGGTACAGATTGGTGTCGGGGCGGGTGGCAGAAAGGCTTGCAGGTAAAAATAAATGATTCAGGCACATGTAGGACAGAGCAAGTGAGGTGACGATCATCATCGCGCTTGCAGCGCTCAGTCCACCGATGTAGATCAAAATAGCCAACCACTCATTGCCGAGTGTCAGGGCAATACCCAGCATGTAAAAATCGGCTGGCAGGGTCAGCGACAAATGCTTGCCTGCCCACAGGATGGGTATGATTGGCAAATTCAGAAGCAGCAAGTACAGCGGGAAAAGCCAGTACGCTGTTTTAAGTGCATTCGGGTTTTCGTTTTCCACAAAGGTCATGTGGTATTGGCGTGGCAGCAGGAAAGCGGCACTGAATGAGAGCAGCAGCAATGTGCTCCATAGCGATGTATTCGCTGGTTTGTACAAGGACTTCAGTTCTTCCGGATGACTTTGCGCCCAGGTATTCATCGCTCCTACACCATCGAAGACCTGAGTGGTGACAAAAATTCCAGCCACAATCAGCGCTGCAAGTTTGACTGCAGATTCAAATGCAATCGCGGTCACCAGACCCGAGTGTTTTTCTCTCGGCGTCAAATGGCGCGCGCCAAACAGCACAGCGAATACCGAAATTGCAATGCAAAATATCAAAGCCAGCAAATTGGGCGGCACCTGTTTCGACAACACCTGTATGGATTCGGTAACCGCGTGTATTTGCAGCGAGATGTACGGCAGCACACCCAGCAACATAAATACCGTTACCACTGATCCTGTCGCACGGCCCCCGTAGCGGAAAGCCAGCAAATCAGCAACCGAGGCGAGTTGATAGTCTCTGCACAGGCGCAAGATCGGTTTCAGCAGGTAAGGGCCTAAAATAAAGGCCGCTGTTACGCCAAGGTAAATATTCAGGAAGGCAAAGCCGCTGCTATTAGCAAGCCCGACGCTGCCGTAGTAGGTCCAGGACGTGGCATAGACACCGAGTGACAAGGCGTAAACGATGGGATGATTGACGACCTTTTGTGGAATCAGGCCACAATCAGCGCAGTAGGCAATTAAAAACAGTGTTCCCAAATAAAGCAGTGCAACCAGGAACAGGACCCAAAGCTCAATCCCCACTGTGCGAAGAATCCCGGAGGTGATTGATGGCAATCAGCAAGATAAAAACAAACCAGATAGCAAAGATGGTGTACCAGGGCAAAGACAGGTTAGCCCACCATCTTGTAAACGGCGAATGAAATACGAAAATCGCCGCAAACATGAGAATGAGTGAATATTCCGATTTAAACGGGCCTGCTTTCAATGGTCCGGACCTGTATTACAGGGTTTGGATCTTATCATCGGAATGCGCTCCGGGTCCCAAGCCTGCTCGGCAAAAGCCCAGAATTCCGCAGGCGTAGTGCTGGAGTCGGGATGCTGTTGTCCGAGAAAATGCCAAGCCCTTAACAGATAGGCAGTGGCCGCAGAATTTCCCGCAGGGCCTTTCTGGCTCAAGTCCAGCGGTGTCGCCCCGGTTTGCTTGCTGAGTTTGTTACCTTGGCTGTCAGTTGCAAACGGGATATGCATAAACTCCGGCTTGTTGAATCCCAACAGTTCAATCAGGGCAATTTGTTTCAAGGTGTCATAGAGCAAGTCTGCGCCGCGTACCACCTGGGTGACTCCGTGTTGCTGATCATCGACTACCGTTGCCAGCTGATAGCTGAATAGTCCATCTCGTCTTTTGATCACAAAGTCTCCGATCTCCTGACGCGTCAGCTGGCTAACCGGCCCCTGGATGCGGTCGTTAAAGGAGACGGATTTATCGACCAGCCTGATCCTCAAGGCATGGTCTTCGGTCGGGAGTTCAAGTTCACGGCAGGTGCCAGGATAAATTGATGAGCCGGAGGCGGCGATTATTTTTCGACTGCAGCGGCAGGCATAGGTGGTTCCGGCCTTGTTGAGCTGAACGAGAGCGGACAGATAGGCATCTGTGCTCTGACTCTGGTATTTGACCGAGTTGTCAAGCGGGAAACCAAGCCCTTCAAGGGTATTCAGAATGGAATCAACTGCTCCTGCCTGTGCTCGGGGAGGATCTATGTCGTCAATCCTGACAAACCACTTTCCACCGTCAGATCTTGTCTGAAGAAAACTTGCCATTGCAGCCAGCAATGAACCAAAGTGCAATGGGCCGGTGGGCGAGGGTGCAAAGCGCCCGATACTTGTGGAGGCGATGATGGCGCTGGCCGGTGGTGTTTCGGTCGATCTGCTCGCGGGCTGGCCCTGCTGTCCAGGGCCTGTTGTCTTCATCCCCCTATAAGGCAATTTAGGCAGGCGACTTGGGCGGGTGATTTAGTCAGGAGACTTAATCAGGCGATTTGGCGTTCGCGGATTTCTTCCAGTGTTTTGCAATCTATGCAAAGCTCGGCAGTGGGGCGCGCCTGCAATCTTTCCACACCAATCTCGATGCCGCAGGCTTCACAATAGCCATACTCATCATCTTCGATACGCTTTTGTGCCTCGTTGATCTTTTTGATCAACTTGCGTTCCCGGTCCCGGGTGCGCAATTCAAGACTGAACTCTTCTTCCTGCGTAGCCCGGTCGTTGGGGTCTGGAAAATTGGTTGCGTCGTCCTTCATGTGGCCTACAGTGCGATCCACCTCTTCCATCAGCTGCTGTTTCCAGTCAGCCAGAATTTTGCTGAAGCGTTTGCGCTCCTGCTCATTCATGTAATCGGCACCAGCGGTTCGTTCGTACCGTTTCACTTGCTGCTGCACAGGATTAATATCCAGTGTGGGTTTGTCTTCAGCATCAGCTGCGGTTTCAGTTTTGGTTTTTTTGGATACAGCCACTTTTTTCTCTGTCTTCGCCTTTGTTTTGGTATCAGCCTTTGAATCAGCCGATGCAGTTTTCTTGGCGGAGGCTTTCGCTGCCGCCTTTTTCTTGGTTGTGGTTTTCTTGGTTGTCGCTGCCGCTGGTTTCTTCGAAACGCTTTTCTCTTCCTCGGATTTCACTGCTGCAGACTTTTTTGCTGTCGCTTTTTTGGCGACAACTTTTTTGCCAGCTGTCTTTGTAGCTGAAGTTTTTTTACTTGCAACTTTTTTCTTGTCTGTCGCCGTTTGCTTGGTACTCGCCTCTGTTTTCTTCGCTGCTGCTTTCTTGGTAGTGGCTTTTTTTGCTGTTGCCTTTTTGCTGGTTTCAGCAGTCTTGGCAGTCGTTTTTTTGGTTGTGGCCTTGCTAGCTGCTACCTTACCTGAGGACTTCTTTTTGGAGGCGACAGTTTTCTTCTTGGCAACCGAGCTTGAGTCGGTAGCGGTCACTTCAGCCTTAACCTTAGCTTTGGCTTTACTGGTGGCTTTGGATTTTTTCTTGGCGACGGTTTTTGCCATGGAAATCTCACCCCTTCAAACTGTCAATCGAATAGCAAGCCGGGTGTTTTAGCAAAATTTGCCGGTTTTGGCAATCACTGGTGTTGATGCTGTGAGCGTATCTTGTTGTTTTTTAGATAAATTATGGATCTGTTCCCACTTTCAGAACTGTGATTCGGGGCTCAGGCGGGGTAAGGGTGGCCAGTTTACAGGCGGCATAATTCCGACCCAACAATTCGTCCGGGGGATTTCTGTTTTCGATCTGTTGCCTGTTTACTGAATTTGGCCAAGTCTTTATAATTTAGACCCGTGACAGAGGATCAGACCTTATCCGCATGCACACCATAGAGGAAGCACTTACGTTTGACGACGTTTTGCTCTCCCCCAACCACTCCACAGTACTCCCTAGAGACGTTGATCTCAGTACTCGCCTGAGCCGCAGAATCAGGCTCAACATCCCGCTGGTGTCCGCTGCCATGGATACCGTGACCGATGCTCGTCTGGCAATTGCCATGGCGCAGGAAGGTGGGATCGGCATTATTCATAAAAACCTGCCACCTGCAGAGCAAGCGAATGAAGTGTCGCGGGTGAAAAAGCATGAGAGCGGGGTTGTGCTTGAGCCGATCACGATCTCTCCCGATACCTCGATACGTGAAGTGACAGAGCTGACCCGTACTCACGGGATTTCCGGTTTGCCGGTGGTGGATGGCTCAGGCCTGGTTGGCATAGTGACACAACGGGATTTGCGATTCGAAACACATCTGGATCAGCCCGTATCCAACATCATGACGCCTCGCTCAAAGCTGGTGACAGTTCCGGAAGGTGCCAACCGTGAGGCTGCAATCGAACAGCTGCACAAGCATCGAATAGAAAAAGTGCTGGTGGTCAATGATGCCTTTGAACTGCGGGGCATGATAACCGTCAAGGACATTCAAAAAGCTTCGGATTACCCGAGTGCCTGTAAGGACGAGCAGGGTCGTTTGATTGTAGGTGCAGCTGTCGGAACCGGTGTCGACACGGATGAACGAGTTGATTTTCTGGTCAGCGCAGGTGTTGATGTGCTGGTGGTAGACACCGCGCATGGTCACTCGCAAGGTGTCATTGACCGTGTCAAACGCATCCGCCAGCAGTATCCGGATATCGATATCATCGGCGGCAATATTGCGACCGGCGAGGCAGCGAAAGATCTGGTCGATGCTGGCGTGGACGGTGTCAAGGTCGGTATCGGTCCGGGCTCAATTTGTACTACCCGCATTATTGCAGGCGTCGGTGTACCCCAGATCACCGCTATCTCCGACGTATCCAATGCCCTTAAGGGGTTATCGGTTCCGGTGATAGCCGATGGTGGAATCAGATACTCGGGTGACATGGCAAAAGCGATTGCCGCAGGCGCTGATGTGGTTATGGTCGGCAGCTTGCTGGCCGGTACAGAGGAGGCCCCGGGTGATGTCGAACTCTTTCAAGGTCGTTCTTATAAATCCTATCGCGGTATGGGGTCGATCGGGGCGATGCAAAAAGGCTCCAGTGATCGTTATTTCCAGGATGATGAAGATTCTGCTGACAAGCTGGTCCCGGAAGGAATCGAGGGGCGTGTGCCGTATAAAGGGCCGATGGCGACGATTGTTCATCAAATGACTGGAGGCTTGCGTTCCAGCATGGGTTACTGTGGTGCCGGCAATGTGGCCGAGATGCACAGCAAGGCGCGGTTTTACCGTGTCACCAGCGCCGGTATGCGGGAAAGTCACGTCCATGATGTGCAAATTACCAAAGAAGCACCTAATTACCGAATGTAGCCAGTAGCTGTAGCCACGCATTTCTCGCTGCCAACATCAAGAAAGTACCCGGCTTACAACTGTTCTATCCATCAACCTCCAACCCCAAACACTTCTGGACCCGATGAACGAAGCTGTCGCTGACATACATCACTATAAACTGCTGATTCTCGATTTTGGATCGCAATACACTCAATTAATCGCCAGGCGAGCCAGGGAAATCGGCGTCTATTGCGAGATACATCCTTGTGATATGCCGGATCAGCAGATTCTCGAGTTTGGAGCTGCCGGAATTATTCTCTCCGGTGGTCCGGAATCCACTATTGATGAGTGCGCCTTGCCCATTCCGGCCGCGGTGTTTGAAGCATCGGTACCGGTACTGGGTATCTGCTATGGCATGCAGGCCATGGCTCTGCACTTTGGTGGAGAGGTCGTCAACTCAGGGCATAGTGAATTCGGCTATGCAAAAATTCAGGTAACCGCGGATAGCGAGCTGTTGAATCATCTGTCTGATCGTGCCGATGGCACGCCCGAACTCGATGTATGGATGAGTCATGGTGATCATGTGGCAAAACTGCCAGCGGGTTTCGAATGCGTGGCAAGTTCGGGTAATGCGCCGATTGCAGTGATGGCTGACAAGAACCGGAACTACTACGGTATTCAGTTTCACCCGGAAGTCACGCACACAACGTCCGGCAAAGAAATATTGCAGCGGTTTATTTCGCAACTCTGTCGCTGTGAATGTGAATGGACCTCCGACAACATCATTGATGATGCGATTACCAGAATTCGCCAGCAGGTAGGGGATGAAGAGGTTATTCTGGCGCTTTCCGGGGGAGTGGATTCATCGGTTGTCGCCTTGCTTCTGCATCGCGCGATTGGCGATCAGCTGAATTGTGTTTTTGTCGATAACGGCTTGCTTCGCCTGCATGAAGGTGATCAGGTTATGAAAATGTTTGCCGAGAATCTGGGAGTCAAGGTTATCCGTGTTGATGCTGAAAAGCGTTTTTTACAAGCCTTGGACGGGGAGGCTGATCCGGAAGCGAAGCGCAAAATTATCGGTAATGTGTTTATTGATGTATTTGAAGAAGAAGCAGCCAAGCTGACCTCTGCCCGTTGGCTTGCTCAAGGCACTATTTATCCAGACGTCATCGAATCGGCCGGCGCTTCGACTGGCAAGGCTCACCTGATCAAATCTCACCATAACGTGGGTGGCCTGCCAGAGGATATGTCACTGAAACTGATAGAACCACTTCGTGAATTATTCAAAGACGAGGTGCGGCGTCTGGGGCTGGAACTTGGCCTGCCTGCCAAAATGATCAATCGTCATCCGTTTCCCGGGCCCGGACTCGGTGTGCGTATTCTTGGCCCTGTGTGTCGTGAGTATGCCGATATTTTACGACGGGCTGATGCGATCTTTATTGATGCTCTATACCAACACGGGCTTTATGAGCAGGTCTCTCAGGCTTTTACGGTTTTCCTGCCTGTGAAGTCGGTAGGGGTCACTGGCGACGGCAGGCGGTACGGGTATGTGCTGTCGCTGCGTGCAGTTGAGACGATTGATTTTATGACCGCAAGGGCTGCTCACTTGCCTTATGATTTTCTGGACGAGGTCTGTCGTTCCATTTTGAATGAAGTCTCTGAGGTGGCGCGGGTCAGTTATGATATCTCCAGCAAGCCACCTGCGACCATCGAATGGGAATAATCCCGAGAGCTTGTGGATTTTCGGCAACCTGATTCATGCTCTTTTCCGGCATTGTTCCCTCGTCAAACAGAGTGAACAACACTGCGTAGCTTTTATTCTCTGCTAATCTCAATTGTTACCTTTGTAATTTCTGCAACAGCCTGAGTCTTGTCTCTCCTGTGCAATTTGAGATCATGCGTTCGTTAAGTGTAATAAATTTCATTAAGCTGTCTTCGCTTGTCACGATCCTTCTGGTTCTGCTGGTACCTCAAGGGTTTGCTGAAATCAACGATGCTGACTCTGACGGCGTGGCCGACACCGTAGATCAGGACGATGATAACGACGGTATTCCGGATCGGGATGAGCTGTTGCCTGGCGGGGCTGAGCGGGATTCGGATCGTGATGGCATTCCTGACCGTCTTGATCTCGATAGCGACAACGATGGCATTCTTGACGTTGAGGAGTCAGGAGTGCTGCTGAGTGTGAACTTCGGCGGCAAGCGTATCGTCAACGGTCGTTTGTTGGCACCGGTGGGTGACAATGGTCTGGCTGACTTTATCGAAACATTTAACGACAGCTCCTTCATCAGCTATGGCCTGCAAAACACCGATCAAACTGATGGAGACGTATTACCGGATTATCTCGATCTTGATTCTGACAACGACGGCATACCCGATTTAATCGAAGCCGGCCTGCCTGCCGAGATAGATCAGAATCGAGATGGTCGCATTGATGCGCCGCCGGGATCGGTTGGTGCTGACGGCATTCTGGACGCAGCGCAATTGAACAACGATGCCAACTGCTGCGATTATGATTTCGACAGCATTGAAGATTTAACGCCGTTGAACACGGATTTTGGTGATCTGCCGGACTTCCAGGATCTTGATAGCGACAATGACGGGTTCTTCGATATCGTTGAGGCGGGTGGCTTTGATGAGGATCTTGACGGCCGCATTGACAGTTTCTTCGATGATGCCAATGACCCGGATGGTGTTGATGATGCTGTGATGGTGGTACCGCTGGCAATCCCCGACAGCAACGGTGATGGCATTCCGGATTACCGGGATATCAATACTCAACCGGGCAATCCTGTGGCGACGCAATCGCCAGATTCAGCTACCCCGGGTTCAGCCACCCCGGGCTCAGGCGCGACCGACAATCCGGATACCTCAAGCTCAAGTGGGGGTAATAGCGCGAATCCCGACGCTGATGATGGCCAGGGTCAAGAGCCCGTTATCGCGGGCGCGGAGCCCGACGCGTCAGGTAGCGAAGGCAACGGTGCAACTGGTCAATCATCGGGCAATCCGGTTGCCGTTCTGGAAGATGATGCGCTTGCTGGATCTTTTATCGAAACAGGCCTGGCCGGCGGAACGGGTTGCAGCATCGTGACCACCCGGGCGGGTAGTACCTCGGACGGCATCGATCCGTTGCTGCCGCTGATGTTGGCAATGAGCCTGATGTTTTTATTACGCCAACGCATTGCCCTTTGTCGTCATCGTGTCCGGGGTTCAGCGTGCAGGGTTTAACGTTGATGGTTCGCTATCTTTTGCTATTGCCATTGATTCTGTTTGTTTCCGTCACCTCGGTACAGGCATTTGAACGGCGTATTTACGCTGGTGTGGGTGGCGGCTTTTCGCAACTTGAACCGAATACAGGAAATACGGGCTATACCGTAGAAGAATCTCGGGACAGCTCGTCGATGCTGTTTCTTGGTTGGGATTACTCTCCTCGGTGGAGTCTCGAAGGATACTACGCAAAGCTTGGTGCTGCGACGATCGAACAGGGTGCGGGCCTTGCCCTGTCACCATCTGCCGGTGATATTGACTATGAAGCCTTTGGTGTGTCGGCACTTGCCTATTTCTTCAGCTTCGACGACGCCGAGGGCTTGCTTGCTCGCAGTGGATTGTCGTTATATGCGGGCTTTGGTTTGGCATCGCTGTCGACCGACGGAGGCAACCTGCCGATCAGACAGCTGGAAGATTTGCAGCTTTCACTAACCGCTGGAGCTGAATATGGAACCGACGGTGGTATGGCACTACGTGCTGATGTGACTGGCTACGACAAGGATGCGGTGACCTTGAGTTTGCGCTTGCTCTACCGATTTGGCGGCCAATCGTCACGGCTTTCCGCACCGAACACGTCGCAACCACCCAGGCAACCACCTGCGCAACCACCTGTGCAACCACCTGTGCAAACTGAGCCACAACCATTGCCGGCACCAACATCCATCCCCGAACCTCTAGAGGTTTTGCCGCTCGATAGCGACAGCGATGGTGTACCTGATACCGCTGATGTGTGCGGTGAAACGGGATCGGGCGTCCCTGTCAATGAAACCGGTTGTCCATTGTTCGATGGTCGTATCGAGGGTGTCAACTTTGAGCCTAATGCTGACAAGCTGACATCTGGAGCTGAAGAAATCCTGGATGGCGTGGCGGCCAGAATGTATGCCTACCCCAATGTGAAAGTTGCGATCATGGCACATACCGACAATCAGGGCAGCGCCACCTCGAATCTTGCCTTGTCAAAACGTCGGGCGCTGGCAGTGGCGGTATACCTGATGTCACGCGGCATCGACAAGGCGCGCTTGCAACCCGAGGCCTACGGTGAGAGCAGACCGGTGGCGTCCAATGCCAATGCCTCTGGTCGCCAACTCAATCGACGTGTGGAGTTTCGAACCATTGAGTAACGATTTACATTCCCTTGCGCTGGCTTTGTCAATGGGGATGTTGCTCTTCAGCACCTCTGCCTGTGCCATCGTTGATTATCAAATGGGTCAACGCGATGATGATGCTGATGGCGTTATCAACGCGGTTGATCGCTGTCCCGGAACAGAGGCTGACACGATTGTCAGAATGGATGGCTGTAGCTTGTTCAGCAGAACGCTTGAAGGCGTTGAATTTGAATTAAATGCTGTTCAACTGACTGAGGCGGCGCGACGGTCTCTGGATGAATTGGTTGCAGGCCTGCAGGCACATCCGGAGGTGGTGATAGCGGTTAACGGACATACAGACAACCGTGGTAAAGCATCGCGTAATCTTGAGCTGTCTAAACGTCGTGTAATGCGTGTAGTTGAGTATCTGGTTGAAGCTGGTGTCTCGCACACGCGGTTAAAACCCTATGGCTATGGGGAGAGTCGACCACTTGCCAGCAACTCAACGGCGAAGGGCAGAAAACGCAACAGGCGAATCGATGTTGAATTACTGAACAGGCAAATCCCGGAAGACAGCAGACAGATGAGCTATAGTCAAACGTGGGCCAGGAACCCGCGTCAACCCTTGACCGAAACAAGATGATTCAAAAAACACATTCAGCCCTGTTGTTAGTCCCGGCAATAACTTTGGTATTGCAGGCTTGCACACCTCTGGAACAAAGACCTTCAGTGGTCAATCAGCAATCGGTAGTAACCAGCGACGTCAATGTTCTCGCTGATGGCTCCATTCGTCACGACACCACCAACGCCAGAGTAGCGCAACTCTGGGTTGCTGCCGAGAAAGCGCGCGAAGCCGGAGATCAGGAGCTTGCCTCCAAGTATATTCTCGAGGCTCTTGAGATCAATCCAGAAGATGGTGTGTTGCTGAGTCGTGCTGCAGAGATTCAGCTGAATTTGTCGCAACCTGTTATCGCTGAAAGTTACGCCATCCGCTCTAACGCCTTTGCAACCGCAAATCGCCAGCTGCAGCTTCGTAACTGGCTGATTATTGAGCACTCAAGAGAAATGCGAGGTGATTTACTGGGTGTGAGGTCTGCTCACAAGAAGGTTCAGGAATTCCAATACTGACCGCCGGCAGCCGTTCAAGCCAGGCTACCCACCGATTAACACGCGAATATTGACGCTAAAACTGGTATCCTGAAGTCTTCCTGACTTTAAGCCTTTGGCTGTACACGATTCCGACTTATTTCAGAAATACTTCGGTATTTAACAGCCCAACTCCAAACGCATTTTCATCGTGATCCTGTCTGATCTTTCAATCGAAGATTTACTCGGTTTTGACGGGCCGCTTGCCCAGCATTTACCGGGGTTTGCGCCGCGTGAGGAACAGCTACACCTGGCCAGTGCAGTACATGATGCGATGCAAAAAAGCTCGGTGCTGGTAGGTGAAGCGGGCACAGGCATTGGAAAAACCTTTGCCTATCTGGTGCCTGCTATTGAAAGTGGAAAACGGGTCATTGTGTCAACCGGAACCCGGCATCTGCAGGACCAACTCTTTCATACCGACCTGCCTGTCATCAAGCGGGCTCTTGGTACTTCGCTTAAAGCCAGTTTGCTAAAAGGACGGGCCAACTATCTCTGTCGTCACCGGCTGATTCGTGCTGCTCGGAACCCGGCACTGCGCGATGCTAAAAATCAGGAATATCTTGCGGTATTGATGGACTGGTCGCGCAGTACAGAACTCGGCGATATCGCTGAGGTGCTGGCGATTCCTGAAGACGCGATGATCTGGAGCTATATAACATCAAACGCCGAATTTTGTTCCGAGCACGAATTCGAAGATCAAAAAGATTGCTTTGTGTTCGAAGCGCGTAAACGTGCACAGGCGTCCGACATTGTGGTGGTTAATCATCACCTGTTGTGTGCTGATCTGGCCTTGAAGGATGAAGGCTATGGTGAACTATTGCCCAGTGCCAATGCATTCGTGATCGACGAGGCTCACCAGCTGCCCGAAGTTGCCGCAAATTTTTTCGGCCGCAAATTGACCAGCAGGCAACTCAACGATTTGGCACAGGATATTATTGGTGAGCAATTGCGCGAAGCTTCCGATATGCCCGAGCTTCGCGAAGCGGCCATGCGGCTTGAAGAGAGCGTGCGACATTTTCGATTGGCTTTCGGGGTGGATCCTACCCGTGATGCCTGGGTGGCGGTTGCCGAACAAGCAGGTATCGAGCGCGAGCATGAGCGTCTGGATCGAACGTTGGATGTGTTGGGTGATATCCTCGAATCTGTTTCAGGGCGCGCCAAGGGTCTTGAGAGTTGCCGCAAGCGGGTCGTTGAACAGCGCCGGATTCTGCAAGCTTTTTCCAAGGTTGATGCGCCCGAGGAAACCGGCGAAAACGGTTATATCCACTGGTTTGAAACCTACCGTAGCGGTTTCAGTCTCAATATGACACCGATTAACGTTGCCGAGCCGTTTCGCAAGGCAATGGATGCTATGCCCGCTTCCTGGATATTCACGTCGGCAACGCTCGCGGTTGGTGGTGATTTCAGTCATTTCAAATCCCGTCTCGGCCTGACCTCAGCGGAAGAGCTGCAAGTTGACAGCCCTTTTGATTACACCAATCACGCATTGATGTATCTGCCGCAAAATTTGCCCGAACCGTCCTCGCCCCGATATACAGAGCTTGCGATGGAGGCTGTGTTGCCTGTTATCAAGGCCAGTGCGGGTCGCTGCTTTGTTTTGTTTACCAGCTATCGCGCCCTGCATGTGGCTGAAAAATTCCTTGCCACGCGCATTCCTTATCCGATACTGACTCAAGGTAAGCAACCCAAGCGTGAGTTACTTGAAGCCTTTCAATCTGTCGGCAATGCAGTCCTGTTGGGCACGAGCAGTTTTTGGGAAGGTGTTGATGTCAGAGGGGAAGCGCTATCGTGTGTGATTATAGACAAGCTGCCATTCGGGTCGCCAGGGGATCCGGTCATGAGTGCGCGTATCAGCAACATGCAGCGGTCCGGTGGGAATCCGTTTTTCGAATATCAACTGCCACAGGCGGCGATCAGTTTGAAGCAGGGCGTGGGCCGATTGATTCGTGATGTTACTGATCGAGGTGTGTTGGTGTTATGCGATCCACGTATTGAGAGCAAACCCTATGGGCGCATCTTTATCGACAGCTTACCTCCGATGCCGATTACACGTGATATAGAAGAGGTGGAAGATTTCTACCGACGTGAACGTGAAGAGTTGCGCGACGAGGAGCCGGTGACCGACTGAGTTTGCCAGTTCGGTTAATCTCCAGGAAAGCCATGATGAAAGTTCTTGCCATTGATACAGCCACCGATAATTGTTCCTGTGCCCTTAAGGTCGGTGACGAGGTGTTCGAAGAATCAGTAATTGCACCACAACAGCATGCCCAGTTGTTGTTGCCGATGATTGACAAATTGATGGAGCGTGGCGGAGTAGCACGCGAAGAACTCGACGGGCTGGTATTTGGACGAGGGCCAGGCTCGTTTACCGGTTTGCGCATTGCCACCGCCGCCGCTCAGGGAATTGCTTATGCACTTGAAATTCCGGTGGTGGGTGTGTCGACTCTGCAGGCGCTGGCACATAGTCAATTTCGATTACAGGGACAGGCATTCAGTGTTGCCTGTATCGATGCTCGTATGAATGAAGTGTATTGGGGTGCCTATCAGACCCACGGTTACGGTAACACTGTCTTGCTCGGAGAAGAGCGCGTGGAAGCTCCCGAGCGGGTTAACGCGCCGGATGATCGAAACTGGCAACTGGTGGGGAGCGGCACGCTGGTTTGTCAAAAGGTACAACTGCCGTTGGCAGCTGGCGCGGGTGATTTTCAGGCCAGAAGTTTGCCGCAGGCGGTGGATATGCTGGCATTGGCAGCTCCGAAGCTTGAAAAAGGGGAGGGTGTCGCTGCTGACCAGGCGTTGCCGGTCTATCTGCGCAACAAGGTTGCGTTGACCGAGGCCGAGCGCCAACAGCAATCCAGCTGATTGTCAGACTTGTTGTTGTGTTTTAAGTATTGAAAGCAGCAACTCTATTTCAACAATGGTGCTGGTATTTTTATTAACAACCAAACCTATTTCACGATAAGCTGCCGGTTGGGCAAATGACCTGACGCTAACATGGTTTGGTAAATCAGCCGCGCTGCTAAAGTGCGGCACCACCGAGACCCCAAGTCCGTGGCCGACTAAAGCCTGCACCGCTTCCAGGGTATCTATCTGCATACTTGAGGTTACCTTGATGCCACGATCCTGCAAAAACTTCTCAACAATTCTAGCAACCTGTGCATCCGGGCTGAACCTCAGATAGGGGTTGTTTTCCAGTAGTTGTTTTGCCGACCTGCCGCTTGCCTGCTGATGGGCAATGACGACCAGTGGCTGCCGGGTGACCGGAAAACACTCAATGTTGGCCGGTAAATAATCTGGCACCGTTACCAGCGCACAATCCAGATTGTGACGGGACACCTGATCGACAAGGTCGTTAGTCAAACCGGTAACCAATCGGCTCGCCACATGGGGCGCCTGATGTCGTAACTCCAGCAACGCTGCGGCAAGCATACGACTGACAACCGTGTGCACGGCCCCTATTTTCAGATCACCAGTCAAGCTATTGCGATCATTTGCTCCATGCAGTGTCTCCCATTGTGCCAGCAGGGCCTTTGCCTGATGAACAAAGGTGCGGCCGGCAGCGGTGATGGAAGGAGGGCGGGTAGAGCGATCAAAAAGGGTTTTGTTCAGCTGACGCTCGAGTGATGAAATCTGCAAACTGATCGTTGAAATCGAGACCTCCAGCTGCTCGGCTGCAGCTGCAAAGCTGCCGCGGTCAGCGATTTCGACAACAGCATAGAGCGGTTTCAAATCGAAAGCTTTTGCCATACTCAATTTTAGTTTAAAAATATTAAAGGATGGAACTTATATCTTTAGTTTTGTAAAATCAACCTCTGATACCCACGGTATATTATCGAGAAAGCTGATGCGAGGCGCAGACTTATTGGCTCAGGCCATGAACTTATCCGGCGTAGAGGTGGTGTTTTCGTTATCGGGCAATCAAATCATGCCTCTCTATGACGCATTGCTGGAACCGGGCATCCGTCTTGTTCATACCCGACATGAAGCAGCTGCTGTGTTTATGGCTGAGGCCTATGCTCAAGTGTTGTCCAAACCGGGCGTGGCTCTGGTCACTGCGGCACCCGGGTTTGCGAACACATTGGGCGCTTTGTATTCAGCATCGATGTCTGAGACACCGTTGATATTGTTATCGGGTGATTCCCCTGTAGCCTCTACCGGTAAGCGTGCCTTTCAGGAATTCCCACAAGTGATGGCCGCTTCTCCGTTTGTTAAATTCTCCCAACGGGTGGAAGCCGGTAGTGACTTGGCTGCAGCCTGGCAGCAGGCGCTCAGCTGTGCGGTTGACGGTACGCCTGGCCCGGTACATTTGGCCTTGCCTTTTGATGTGCTGCAAGATCGTGTGCCAGGGGATATGCCCCAAAAGACAAGTGAGCAGAAAAGTGAGCAGAAAAGTGAGCAGATACAAGAGCAGATCGTCATCAACAGCGGAAAAAATGCGGCAACAGATTCAGCTGTTGAACTGCTCGATGATCTTGCCCTGCTGTCGGCTGCCATCGCTTCGGCCGATCGGCCATTGGTGATTACCGGACCAGCATTGAATCAGCTGCGAGCTGGAGACAAGTTATCGCTTCTGCAAGAACGTTGGCAAGCGCCTGTGGTTTGTATGGAAAGTCCCAGAGGGCTTTCCGATCCGTCTCTCGGGCAGGTCGCCAAGGCCATTGGCCAAGCTGACTGTGTGGTTCTGCTTGGCAAAAAACCTGATTTCACCACAGGTTTTGCGGCTGCCAATATCATGCCGGCAGAGAAAATCATCGTCGTTGAAACAGATGCACAGGAACTGGAAAAATCAAAAGAATTAATCGGTACTCGCTGCTCAATTGCGATTCATGCCGCAGCTTCTGTCGTGCTTGATACTGTTGTTGACGCCGGCGCAGTGGCTGATCAATCAACGCTTCCGGAGTGCTTGCATGCTACGGTTGAAACACCGCAACGTCAACATTGGATCGAACAAGTCGAACAGATGCTCAAGGTTAGGCCGGCATTTGGCGAACCAACTGCAGTGGCTGTACAGAATCGTGAAGCGATCCGGCCCGATCAATTTTTACCGCTCATCCGCCAACAACTTGATAGCGACAAGGACGTTATCATTGTGTGTGATGGTGGCGAGTTCGGACAATGGGCGCAGGCTATATTAAGGATGCCGGCCAGGGTGATAAACGGTCCATCGGGGGCAATCGGTGCCAGTCTTCCTTATGCAATTGGTGCCAGTATCGCCAAACCTGATGCGATTGTGCTTGCATTGCTGGGTGATGGTACGGCCGGGTTTCATTTAGCCGAGTTCGAAACTGCTGCGCGCGAGCAAACGGGTTTTGTCGCCGTTATTGGCAACGATTCCAAGTGGAATGCAGAGCATCTTATTCAAGTCAGAGACTATGGTGAGGAGCGCACCCATAGTTGCGAGCTTGCAACAGCTGTGCGTTATGACAAGGCTGCAGCGGCACTGGGCGCAGCTGGTGTGCTCGTTGATAATGAGGAGTCTCTGGTCGCTGCAATGAGTCAGGGCATAGCGACCGCATCGCGTGACAATAATCCCGTGTGTATCAATGTATTGATGAGTGGAATGCCAGCGCCGTCCTACAATTGATCAACATACCCACAGAGTGTTGGAACAGCCGGGAAAACAA
>CALFCE010000214.1 GCA_937951215.1 uncultured Granulosicoccaceae bacterium | reverse complement strand
CCGTTGGGTTTGTCGTTTGTGTCGGCCAAGGGATGTGATCGCGATTTGCTGGAGTTTGTAAACAAGTATTGCCCCGCAACTTCGTAAATTTTGAATCTCGAAACCTTGTCGATGCGATTCACGCCACCGGGTCTTGAGCCTTCGTTTCAGGCTTCTTTAGTATTGGCATCGGTGTGAACGGTTTCAATTTGCAAATGGCCTGTCAAGGTCCGATGCACCGGACACTTGTCAGCGATTTCCAATAATCTTGATCGCTGTTGGTCGCTCAGCTTTCCAGCGAACGAGATCTCCCGGTCAATGGTATCGATTTGCCGCGGGCCGGACTCGCAGTTCTCACAGTCAGAGATATGATCTCGGCGGTGACGAAGTACAATCGAGACATCATCAAGCGGCCACTGTTTTCGATCGGCATACATCCGAACAGTCATAGCGGTGCAGGCACCAACTGATGCCAGCAACAGCTCGTAAGGGTCGGGCCCCTGATTGCTTCCACCGACGTTGCTGGGTTCATCGGCCAGCCAATGGTGATCATCGCTATGGATATCCAGTTTGAAACGATGATCTATTTCAGACACTGAAAGTTCACCGGCCTCGATGGACGTTTTGGTTTGTCTGATCGACTCGGGTATCAATTGTTGAGCCCAGGCAGCGATGACGTCTGCTGCGAATGCGGCATCCTGAGATTTGCTGAGCAGATGATCCGCATCTGCCAGGCTGACAAAACTTTTCGGGTGTTTTGCGGCCTGATATATTCGTTCAGCTTCCTGTATCGGAACAATCGAGTCAACAGGGGAGTGCATAATCAGCAATGCATCTTCAAGTTCTCGTAATTCTTGAGTCGTTGAGTTGGAGATGTCATCCAGAAATTGTCTGTTTATCGTAAATTGGCGACCTGCCAGATTAACCTGTGCCTCGCCATGATCGGCTATGGTTTGCATTGAAGATGAGAACAGATGCGAGACATGGCTTGCATCAGCCGGGGAACCGATGGTAACCACACCGGCACTCTCGGGGATTGATTGAGTGGCACGCAGCACCGCTGTACCACCAAGGCTGTGTCCAATCAGCAAACGTGGCGCCTGATATTCGCGTCGCAGGTAGTCAGCAGCTGCAACCAGATCCTCCACGTTGGAAGAAAAATTGGTGTTGGCAAAGTCTCCGTCACTCCCGCCCAGCCCGGTAAAGTCGAAGCGCAACACGGCAAAATCGTGCTTTACCAATTGGCGTGAAATTCGGCTGGCAGCTGCAATGTCCTTGCCGCAGGTGAAACAGTGAGCAAACAAAATATAAGCGCGTGGCGCAAGGTCGGGCAGTTCAAGCAAACCGGCGAGGGTATCGCCAGACGCTCCTTTGAATTGGATCTTCTTTCGCTCGGGCATCAAAATTATGCGATCAACAGGGAGTGACTATATGAGCCCATTATTCGCTGTTGGTTCCGTGAAAACTGTTCACGAGCCCAGCAATTTAATCAAGCCTGATTGCTGCCAGCCCCAAGCGGACTAGTACTCGTAACGATACCCCAATTTAAGCCAATGCTGTGTCACCAGATCCTGGCCGGCGCGGGTTTCGTAAAAAAGAAAACCGCTGTGACCGTTGGGCCATACCGCACTGGAACCAATTCCCAGATTGAAGTAGGAATCATCTCGTTCGTTACCGATAAGCGTAAACTCGGTGTCTGTGGGATCGGCTTGAAACGTGCCGGTGATACCGTCCTTGGTTTTCTCGTTTTCATATTCATATTCGATACGCAACTGTGGAACGTATACAGCAGTTTCACTACTGATGGGCTTCGACACCTGGCCTCCGAATGAAATGGTAGTGGAACGCACATCATGGGCTTGCACATCGAGTACCGAGCCAAAGCCTTGTCGGCGGTTGTTTGGTCGCTCGGAAAATGCATCGATACGAGCGTTGGTCGCCGAAATTCGACCATAGGGACCAAATTCCCAGGCGTTGCGATTAAAATTCTTGCCGGCACCGAGCGTCAAGGTGATCACATCTGCGTCGGTTTCACCAAGTGCAAGTACAGTGTCCTCTGCCGTGGTGAGGTTAATCGGGCGTTGCAGTTCATAGTTATAGCGGCCCACATCCAATACTATATCCACATAGCCTGAACTGGTGTCGTACCAGGTACCAAACAGGGAAAGATTCAATCCCTCTATGTCAGCGCCACCTTGTTCCTGCGAAAAGTCGGTATCACTGCTGGCATAACCCAAACCCGCACCGAATACTGTAGTTGAGGAAAGTTGGTAGTCCGCACCGATGGTCAGGTTGGCAATATTGATTTCAGCATCCTGCTGAACACCCGTGCGGTCATCAATCCCTCCGTCTATTTCTCCATAGCCTGCAGCACCGCTGATAAAGATCCCTCCCCGAGGTACGAAATCAGCGCTGGCAGCTCCGCCACCCCCAAAGAAGGAGTAGAGGGAGTCCTGGGCGGCATTAACTACGGAGCCCGAAATCAATTGATCGTAAATGTTCAGGTTCAAACCGGATAAATCCAGCCGCTGGCGATTACCGGAGCGGATTGCATTGATTCTGGAGTAGACATTCGTTATTTGCAGATCAGACAAGTCGATCAGGCTGTCGGCAATCAGGAAATACTCTTCGTGTCCCAATTGATCGAGATCCGCACCCAGTGTTGTTGATACCTGCAATGCATTGCAGGTAATCACCAGATCCTCTTGTGCTGCGATATCAACAATTTCACCACTGTCGTTGGCTCCCACCGTGAGATTGCCTGATTGCAGACCGAGTTCGGCGCAGGCGTCGTCAAG
>CALFCE010000213.1 GCA_937951215.1 uncultured Granulosicoccaceae bacterium | reverse complement strand
CGCTCGGGTATTATTGATATCAGTCTGGAAGGTAAAATGCTGGCGGCAGCTTTTGCCGCCGGTGCTGTTGCCGCACTGACCGGATCACCCTGGATGGGTTTGCTTAGCGGGATCGGCGCGTCAGTGTTGTTGGCTTTGATTCACGGCTTTGCCTGTATCACCCATCGGGGTAACCAGGTGGTGAGTGGTCTGGCAATCAATGTGTTGGCTTCGGGTCTTACCATTGTGCTCGGTATTGCCTGGTTTTCTCAAGGTGGACAAACGCCGGCTTTGCAGTCCGAATCGCGTTTTATGCCGATCAACCTTCCTCTGGTTGAGCAAATACATCAAATACCCTTGCTGGGCCCACTTTACAAAGAGGTATTAAGCGGGCACAACTTGCTGGTGTATGTGGCCTTTCTTTTTGTCCCATTGACCTGGTGGATCGTTTATCGCACCCGTTTTGGTTTGCGATTGCGCGCTGTCGGAGAAAATCCGCTAGCGATTGATACCGCTGGCGTATCAGTAGCACGTATGCGTTATTCGGCTGTAATTGTTTGTGGGGTGCTGTGTGGTATTGCAGGGACCTATCTGGCAATCGCTCAAAATGCCTCTTTTGCGCGGGAGATGACAGCCGGTCAAGGTTACATTGCCCTGGCAGCGATGATTTTTGGCAAGTGGCGCCCGGTGCCTGCAATGCTTGCCTGTTTGATGTTCGGGTTTCTGGATGCGGCGGCAATCCGATTGCAGGGGATTGAAATTGCAGGCATTGGAGAGGTGCCGGTGCAGCTTATCCAGGCCTTGCCCTATATTTTAACCGTTGTCCTGTTAGCCGGTTTTATCGGGCGTGCAATCGCACCAGCAGCCATTGGGGTGCCGTTCAGCAAAGATCGCTGAATCAATTGCAATGGCCCTTACCAAAGCTGAAAAGTTCCTGATGCATGATTCCGGATGCATGATTATCGATGTCTGATACCTGTGACAACGATGCCGATTTAAAGCAACTGTTTCTCAGCTCATGTCCTTTGCTGGATGTAAGAGCTCCGATAGAGTTCAACCGGGGCTCGTTTCCCACTGCCAGCAATATTCCGATACTGGATGACCAGCAGCGGCAAATGGTAGGCACTGAGTATAAGAAGCGCGGGCGTGAACGGGCAATAGAACTGGGTACGCGTTTGTTGGATGGCCCAGCGCGTGAACATCGCTTGCAGGCCTGGACACACTTTGTGCAAGAGAACCCCGAAGGCCAAATGTTTTGTTACCGCGGTGGCTTGAGGTCTCGTTATTGCCAAGATTGGCTGGCAGATGCAGGAGTGTCCTATCCGGTTGTCAGCGGTGGATACAAGCGCATGAGACGGTTTCTTCTGCAGACACTGGAGCGTTGTTCTGTCGAATTACCGTTTGTCATTTTGGGAGGGCGGACCGGTAGCGGGAAAACCCGTTTATTGACACGCTTGCCGCGCTATATTGACCTTGAGGCGCTGGCATCTCATCGCGGTTCCAGCTTTGGCAAGCTGTTGCAGCCGCAACCCAGCAATGCAGGCTTTGAGAATTCGCTGGCGATCCAACTCCTGAGGCAAGAGCAAGAACAGCAAGCAAGGCAAGCGGATCAGAGTTTTGGTAGCGGTTCAATTTTTCTTGAGGACGAGGGTAAGCTTATAGGGCGTGTCTCGTTACCTCAGGAACTACGCGAGCGCATGCTGCAACTGCCAGTTGTTCTGCTTGAAGAGCCAGTGGCCACAAGAGTGGCAGTATCGAAAAAGGACTACATAACCGACCTGTTATCGATGTACCAGAATGAACATGGGCTGGATACCGGATTCGATTTGTTTGCCGAGCATCATCTGCAGGCCTTGAAGGGTATTCGCAAGCGATTTGGCGGGCAGCGGGCATCTGAATGTGTCGAGCTTTTCCAGAGCGCAGTTGTTCAACATCGCGAAACCGGAGATACCGAGCTTTATGACCGGTACATCGCGTTGTTGTTGACCGAGTATTACGATCCCATGTACGACTATCAATTTGCCAGCAAGCAACGACGCGTGCTTTTCAAGGGTAATGCAGAGGCTGTGATGCAATGGGTGGGTGCTGCCAATTCGCCGACGGGTTCATCCGCTTCTGCTGCCGTAGCCATAGACTCGCTGGCGGATTAAACAATGCAACACGTGCCCATAGTAAAAGATATTTTGCTCATTGGAGGAGGGCATACTCATGCTCTTGTTATTCGCCGATGGGGAATGAAGCCATTGACGGGTGTCAGGCTGACACTGGTGTCACGTGATGTGCTTACTCCGTACTCGGGGATGTTGCCGGGACTGATCGCCGGGCACTATACGAAGCGTGAAACTCATATCGATCTTTCGCGCCTGTGCCGCTGGGCAGGAGTTCGCTTTATTGAAGCATCGGTATCGGGTCTGGATCTGGTTGCCAATAAGGCACATCTTGAGGGTCGCCCTGCGCTGGGGTTTGATCTTGTCTCCGTAAATACCGGTTCAACGCCCGATGTGCAGTCAGTGCCCGGTGCTGCCCAATTTGTCACGCCGGTAAAACCGGTCAACGAGCTTAACGAGCGTTGGGAAAAACTGCTGTCTCGACATACCGGTTCACTGGAGAGAACGTCGGCAGGGGTTGGAGCAAACAGCTCCCAGCCAGCACAAGGTAACACGTCAGGCAACACGTCAGGTGACGGGGCAGCCCCGGTGATAGCGATAGTCGGTGCGGGCGTGGGTGGCTTCGAGTTACTGTTATCGGTGCATCATGCTCTGAGCCAGCATCGTGCGCCTTTCAAGCTCAAATGGGTTGTGCGGGGCGAGCAGCCCTTGTCAAGGCAACCTGACAAAGTCCGACAAATTGCGCTGCAAACTTGTGATGATCGCGGGATTGAGGTTGTCACCGGCTTTGATGTATCACAGGTTAAAAAAACCTCTTTGCACAGTAGCGACGGCCGTAGTGTGCCTGTTAATGAAGTTCTCTGGTGCACAGCCGCAAGTGCCCCTGTCTGGCCCGGTACAGCAGGGCTTGCCACGGTCGGCCGGGGGTTTATCAGTGTTGATGCCACGTTACGAAGCGTATCCCATACGCAGGTTTTTGCTTGTGGTGATGTGGCAACGCTGGTGGATACGCCAACGGCAAAATCGGGTGTCTTTGCAGTCAGGCAAGCACCGGTGTTGTTTGAAAATCTGCGCCGCTCCTTGTTGCAACAAAATCTCAAACGCTACCGTCCTCAATCGGCAACCCTGAGCTTGATTGCACTGGGTCATAAAACCGCGATCGCCAGTCGTAATGGGCTGGTGTTAAAAGGCGGGTGGGCCTGGCGTTGGAAACACCATATCGATAGCCAATTTATGAATCGATTTTCAGACCTACCTGTGCGTGAAATGCAGGCACCGGCCATCTCGGATCTGGCACCTGCGCTGATGCCAGTTGCCAGCCACGAGAATGGCAATCGGAAACAAATCTCCAATGATCTTTTACATTTTTGCGGAGGTTGTGGTTCCAAGGTGGGTGCTGCAACCTTGCAGCGGGTATTGCAGCGGCTGGAGCCTGTGCAACGCCGTGAGATCGTCACCGGGCTGCAATTGGTCGAAGACAGTTCGGTCATGGATGCGGGCGGGAAGTTGATTTTTCAATCGGTAGACCAGTTTCGCGCAATGCTTGATGATCCATACCTTTTTGGCCGTATCACTGCCTTACATGCGCTAAGTGATTTGTATGCCAGTACTGCCGATCCCTTGTCAGCGCAAGCCATGATTACACTTCCGTTTGCGGAAGCGCCTGTGCAGGAGCGCGATCTTGACCAGTTGATGGCAGGTGCAGTGGTGGAATTGAACGCGGCTGGTTGTTCATTGGTAGGAGGACACACCAGTGTCGGTGTAGAGATGATGTTGGGGTTTGCCGTGAGCGGCTTGGCCGATGCGGCGGACACAGGCTCCGGGTTACAGCAGATACCGGCTAAAACAGGCGATTGTCTGTTGTTGACGAAGGCATTGGGATCCGGAGTCATTCTCGCTGCGGATATGCGTGCAGAGGCAAGCGGGCCACATGTCGCTGAAGCATTGCATATCATGCTGCAATCCAACCAGCTTGCTGCCAACATATTAAAGCAAAATAATGCGCGACTTTTAACGGATGTTACTGGCTTTGGAATGCTCGGCCATCTGGTTAATTTGCTGATTAAATGTGAGCTTGATGCACAGATCGATCTGGCCGCAGTGCCGGTATTGGATGCCGCGACTCACTATTGTCAAAAGGGAATACACAGCAGTTTGTATCGTTCAAATCAGTCGTATTTAAGCTATTGTCAGTTTGCAGACCAAGTGCCTCATTCTGATAAAATGCCCCTCCTGCTAGACCCACAGACTAACGGTGGGTTGCTGGCAGTCGTTTCGGAAGATACGGTACAATACTGTATCAATCAATTGAATTCGCAAGGAATTTCAGGCGTTATGATAGGACGCTTGCTACAATGTTACCCGAAGGATGCGGGCTATGATGCAACTGCGAAAATGCAGTTGCATCCCCATTCGGAAGACCGGCTTGATTTTTCGCCGACTGTACTGATTTATTAGCTTTGCGATTTAGTCGCACGGTTAATAGCAAATTGGATTCCATCTTTGAACCGGGTGATCCCCGGATCAAAAAAGCAATTGCTTGTTTACCCTTTGTCTACACAGCAACCGGGTAAATAGTAAACCCGATGAATCATAAAATGAAACCAGTAAATCCGAAGTTTACACAACCCGACGACCATGCGGTTCGCAAGTCACTCGAACCCGTAGTTTGTTACCCGACTGACGCACTGCCCAAAGCACCGCTGGCTGAGTATGAAAAGGTCCGTGCTGATGCTGACAGAACGGCCGCTCATCTCGTCGCTCCAAGAGACGCTTCCTGTTTCGAGGTACCCCAAGGGCACTTCTTCCGTATAACCTCGGTTGATGGCCCTCAGGTAGGGGATTTGAATTTATGGAACAAGACGAATCTGGACGAACGATTTTATGCCGGTAAGACTCGGGCCTTGCATGGCACCCATCTTGGTGTTGGCGATTCACTATGGTCTTCCTTTCCTGCCATGCGCCAGATGGCTACCATTACCGAAGATACGCTTGACTGGTATGGCTTCGATGAGTTCGGTTTGTCGGTGCATGACGTTATCGGGACCCGCTGTGACCCCTACACACACAATCTCCTGAGTAATGGTGGGCAATACCATTATTGCTGCCATTCAAATCTGACACGAGCACTGGCTGCCGAAACGGGAATGCCTTTGCTTGAGGCAGAAAGCTATGTGCATGATGTACTAAACGTGTTTATGTGCACTGGTTTTTGTCGTCACACCGGGGCCTATCTTATGAAAGGCACACCGGCACGCCCGGGGGACTATTTGGAGTTTTACGCCCATATGGATTTGCTCGGTGGTCTAAGCGCTTGCCCCGGGGGCGATTGTGCGACCATGCATTCAAGCGACCAGGCCGAGTGTTCGCCTCTTTTGGTAGAGGTATTCAAGCCAAAGCAACCGTTGCCGGAAGCCGTTACCAAACCCTTGGGTAGCAATTACAATCGCCAGCATATTGCTGATAGTGACAAGAACTGAAGCCAGATACTCGCGTTACCAGATACTCGCGTTAATCCAGTAAAAGAACGCATACCATACTGAGTGTCAGACACAGCGTGACCACACTGGTCAGTATCAGACGGAGTTTGCCGTACCACAGGGGCAGAGTATTGGTTTTGACCCAATGCCGATCCAGCAGGTATTGCAGGATGAATCCTGTGAGCAGCAATAAAATAGCGCTTGCCTGAGGTAACAGTAATGCCACCCAGCCCAGCAAGCTTGGGCAGACAGCCAGGCTTAGCGCTCGCCATAAACTACCCGTTGATGGATCGTTTTCCGTCGCTATTGCTTGTCCCCATTTTACTCCACCCAAAAAACTGAGTATCACTGCGCCATAAGCCAGCAGTGCGCTTACAAGACTAAAGCGCGGTAAATCATCGACAATCCACAGAGCCAGGGTGAGTACGATAAACGGAATCAGTCCAGCGAGCCCCAGTACAAGTGGGGCGGGTGGTATTCGCGACATTGTTGGAGGGGCTCCTGTGTTGGTATTGATTAATTTACATGCCGGGAAAATTCGAAATCCTCCAAGCTTCTTTATAGTAATCCTAGCAGGCTGTTGAAAAACAGTCTGCCAGTGATCCCTGTGGCTTAATTATCAATCAATCACGCAAGTCATTGATAGGGCCTGTCAAGGACACGAGTACTCGGATATGTGCCAGTATTGAGCGAGTTAAAAAAGTCCTGATGGATTTTTTAGCAGCCTGCTCAGTTATCATAGTCCGGTATGAATGACGGAACCTAAGTGAGGAGGCCTGAATGACGGAGTTTGGAATTGGACACGAGGTCTGCAACCAACGGTTGACCCTAGGGGTTCACCTTGGCCGTTGACTCTAGCTGTTGACTCTGGGGTCGCTCCGGATGTTTTTGTCCTTCAACAGTTATCAAGTGAAGAATATACGTTGATATAGAGAGGTCTACGTGGCGATTGAATTGCCAGCTGATTATTATCTGGATAATTTTCGCGACCTGCTGCAATTTGTTCGGTCTACCTACGCCGATCTGCTGATTGAGTCTGAAAAACAGTTCGCAGATCAATTGATGGATTTGTCCGAACCGGCTGTGCGTCTGTACATACGGCTGTTGTGTCGATCCAAATCCATTTTTCGGCTGGATAAGCTTCACTATAGTGAGATTCCTGATCTGATCTCTGCTGCTGCCGAGCTTGAGGAGTCAGGGTATCTTCAGATTAACCCTGAATATGATGTGCAGAGCTTGCTGCCACTGCTCACAAAACAGGATATCGCCAATCTGTTGTCGGCTGCTGCTGCGTGTGAGGCTGACCAGAAAGGAAAGTCACTGTCGGTATTAAAACGTGCTGAGCTTGAAAACCTGGCACTCGATAATTTGCCTGACAGCGCTGTGATTTTTCAACAAATGACGGTGCTGGAGGTACTGAATCAAGATCACTTTGAGGTTTACAAACTTTGTTTTTTCGGTAATTTGTATCAGGACATGACAGACTATGTATTGCGAGATCTTGGTCTGACTCAGTTTGAAACCTACGAGCTTGATAAGCAGTATCGAGCCTTTGACAGTCGCGAGAAAATTTGCAGCCATCTGGCATACTATCAATGCAGCTATCGATTTGATCAGCTTGCACCGGATGATATTGATGCACAGATTCAGTTGGCAAGCGAGTTACCCGAGCCGATCGATAACGCACTGCAGCGACGTGTCGATCGTTTGCGTAATAAAATTGCCAGAAACCTTGAACGCCAAAAGAGTTATGAGCAGGCGCTTGACCTGTTTGAAAAGTCTGCCCGACCACCTGCACGGGAAAGGCGTGCCCGTATTCTGGCGACTCTACAACGGGATCACGAAGCGCTGGAGCTATGTGCTCAAATAGCTTCATCGCCGTTTAACGAAGAAGAGCGACACTCGGTGACCGCTTTTGCAGCAAGACTTGCCAAACGTTGTGAGAGCCCCTGGCCAAAGCCATCTCTATACAAACCACCACAACATCACTTAACGCTGAAAAATCGAGAAGGCTCTGTTGAGTATATTGTCCGGGATTACTTTAACGAACAATCTACGAACTGTTTTTATACTGAAAACGTACTTTGCAATTCGGTTTTTGGACTTTTTTTCTGGGATATTGTGTTCGCTCCGGTTGCGGGAGTTTTCTACAACCCGTTTCAGCAAGCGCCAGCCGATTTTTATGAACCTGAGTTTGTTCGGACCCGTGAACCCTTGCTCAAGGCTCGACTCGATATGGTGAGGAATCCGGGTCAACTGCGTCGGCTAGTGTTACAACATTACGAACGAAAGCATGGCCTGCAAAATCCCATGGTCAACTGGCGCTATCTTGAACTGGATTTACTGGAGCAAGCTTTAGAACGGATACCGTTGGTGGATTGGGAAACACTATTTCAACGTCTCTTACTCGATTTACGCGCTCACCGCACTGGTTTCCCGGATCTGGTTGTGTTTCCTGATGTGGGTGGCTACGAGTTTGTCGAAGTAAAAGGGCCCGGCGACACGTTACAGAAAAACCAGCTGCGCTGGATGGAGTACTTCGCCAAGGTTGGTATAAAGCACAGTGTTTGTCACGTCGAATGGGCCGGGGAAATCGACGGGTCTCCTGTAGTCGAAGAATCAGTGATTGAAACTGACTAATGAAAATCCGCCTATCTGCCAGAAAATTGGTTGATTTTGCCTGCCGCAGTGGCGACTTATCTGGTTTTGGAGTTGCGGGACCCACTGCGCAGGAGGGGATAAAGGCTCATCAGGCAATTCAGTCGAAAGCATCCTCCAATTGGAGCAAGGAGGTGCGATTGTCGGTTGAAGTCGTACACGACGAATTTACAGTTGAACTTACTGGCAGGGTGGATCTTCTCGACGATTCTGATTCGCCAAGCAAAATTCGTGAAATTAAAAGCACCCTCGTTCCACCGGACAAGCTGGATTCATCCACCGTTGAATTGCAGCGAGCACAGCTCAAGTTGTACGGCTTTATTTATTTGATGAGTCTGCAAAAAGACAAGGCGGGCAATTCGGAAAGCCAGGACACCGTAAACCCTGGTTCTCAATCTGAGTTGATCCCTAAAGTCCAGAATAGTGTCTATCTGGATTTGTTGTGGATAAATTTACTTGATCAACAGCAGACCATTGATTCGCAAGAGTTTCAATTTTCGGAATTGTCAGCCTTTGTTGATGTGGCTTTGGGGCGGTATCTGGACTGGCATCGTGAGGTCTCCGCTGCACATCGTAAAATGTGTCAGTCAGCATCGCTACTCCAGTTTCCGTTTGATCAGTTTCGTGCTGGCCAGAGAGATATGGCCGCAGCGGTTTATCGAGCATTTCGTGATGGTGAAACGCTTTTGTGTGAAGCGCCAACGGGGATTGGAAAAACAATCAGTACCTTGTTTCCCGCCGTCAAGGCATTGGGGGAGGGGGGTGTCAGTAAAGTTGTGTACCTTACTGCCAAAACTTCGGGTCGACAAGCTGCGTTTGATGCCATCGAATCAATGAAGAAAACCGGGCTTAATGCGAGTTCCCTGGTTATCCAGTCCAAAGCTGTTGTTTGTCATTGCAGTAACGGAAAAATCGACAGAGAAGCTGATGGCAGGTGCCCCTATACATTGGGTTTCTTTGATCGATTACCTGAGGCCAGGCGAGCCTTGTTTCGTGCGGGTAGTATCAATGCCGATCTGCTCGACAAGATAGCAACCGAATATCGATTGTGTCCATTTGAACTATCGATTCAAATGTTGTCGTGGGTGGATGTCGCGATTTGTGATTACAACTATGTGTTTGATCCGCTGGTACGGCTCAGTTTTTTCCCCGACCATGAAAAGAGTATTGGCTTTTTGGTGGACGAAGCCCACAACTTGCCTGATCGTGCCCGCAGCATGTACAGCGCGCGATTGTCTCGCAGTCAGATTCAGCAATCTATTCTAGATTGTCGTGCCACTCATGCGCTGCTTGCCAAAAGACTCGAGGGCTTGAATCGAGCCATGGATCGCTGGAACCGGCAAATTGAATCGGACGACGAAGAGGTGGCTCTCGATGGTCGTCCCGATACTGTTACCCGCGCGGTAGAAAAGGTGTTGGAGGTGATGCAATCGGAAGATGAAGGTTCAGCCGGGCCGACACCGGATTCGGTAGGTGAGCTTTTTCGTGAATTGTTCCGATTCAGAGTCATCGAAGAACTATTTGATGATCAGCATCGCACCCTGATAAGCAGAATGGGTTCGGGCAAAAGGCGTGAGCTCGTTGTCCGACTGGTCTGCTTGAATGCGAGCGATCGCCTGCGACGCACATTGAAAGCAATGCACTCGACGGTGATGTTCTCGGCAACGCTACGACCTCAGGCATTCCATAGCGTTAATCTGGGGCTGGAAGCCGACAGCAAGGCACTGGTGCTTGAGTCCCCGTTTGACAGCAGGCAAATGGCTTGTCTGGTTTGCTCTTATATCGATACCCGCTATCGTCAGCGTCAGGATTCCATAGAGGCTATCAGTGAACTTGTGTACAAAGCCATACGATGTCGGCCTGGCAATTACATGGTGTTTTTCCCATCCTACCGATACCTGCAACAGGTTTGTGACCGGTTTATGCTCAAGTATCCTGCAGTTGATATTGCTGTGCAGCAACGTCAATCCGGCGACAATGAACGAGCTGAGTTTCTGAAGAAATTTGAACAAGAGTCGCCCGTGGTGGGTTTTGCCATTATGGGAGGTATTTATGGTGAAGGTGTCGATTTTGTTGGTGAACGGCTTGTCGGCGCTATTATTATTGGTACAGGTTTGCCATCGCCTGGCGTAGAGCAGAACCTCGTCACTGACGACTATCGCCAAAAAGGCTTTGACAGCTTCGACTATGCCTATCGGTATCCGGGGTTTACCCGTGTTATGCAGACCGCTGGTCGAGTCATTCGCAAGGAGTCGGACAGGGGTATCGTTATATTGGTTGACAATCGTTTCAGTCAGGAATTCTACAAGGAGCTATACCCCTCGCACTGGAATGTCACGGAATGTGCCAGTCAGATGGAAATGGATAAAGAGATCAAGGGGTTTTGGGAAGTGAGGTGATCAACCCGGGCGCTGCAACTGGGTTGTCAGGCCCGGGCTCGATCAGACTGGCTGATCTGTGGCGAATCTGAAGAGTTCAGATGTCACCGGTTAAGCGTATCTGAAAGTCAGATTAACGCTTTTTACCACGTGAGGTGGTCTTTCGCTTGGCTGGCGCGCGGCGAGCTGGCTTGCGCTTGGCAGCCGCTTTCTTCTTGGCAGCCTTGCGAACTGGCTTACGCTTGGCAGCCGCTTTCTTCTTTGCAGCCTTGCGAACTGGCTTGCGCTTGGCAGCCGCTTTCTTCTTTGCAGCCTTGCGAACTGGCTTACGCTTGGCAGCCGCTTTCTTCTTTGCAGCCTTGCGAACTGGCTTACGCTTGGCAGCTGCTTTTTTCTTTGCGGCCTTGCGAACTGGCTTACGCTTGGCAGCCGCTTTCTTCTTTGCAGCCTTGCGAACTGGCTTACGCTTGGCTACTGCTTTTTTCT
>CALFCE010000212.1 GCA_937951215.1 uncultured Granulosicoccaceae bacterium | reverse complement strand
ACTTGCAGCAATTGCTGCAAATAAAAGAATGGCAGGCAGCCGGACACTCGCTGGAGGCTATCGGCTTGTTGTTACAACAGTCTGGCACTGGAGCGACTCAACCGGCAAATCGGGTTGAACCTGAGTCTGCAAGTCCCGAGTCGGCAAATCCGGAGTCGGAAAGTAAAGCGTCCACCGCAGCAACGCGAGGTTTAAGGACAAAAGGCCAGTCCGTCCGCCGCGGCAAGGATCAACACAACGCATCCGTATCTGCCAGTGGGTCTGCAAATAAATCTGCCAGTAAACCTGCCAGTAAACCCAATAGAGGTTTTGGACAGGACTTGGGGCTGGATCTTGATATTGCCAGCGGGTTGTCTGATCTGCTGGATCGAGAAACAGAGGCGAATGGCAAACGCCCAGTACAGAGACATGTTCGCACACGTGCCGAAGCCAGACTGAATGCGGAACTCTGGACACGTCTCGAGCTGGCTCCCGGGGCGGAATTACATCTGGATACGTCGAGGCATCGTCTGCCGACAGAGACACTGAAAAAGTTAAAACAGTTGATTGGAAGCGAACTTAACGGGTGAGAGCGTGAAGTAGCAGGATAGGGATGTCATTGATCAGGCCGCAGGCTTACACCTGCGGCTTTTTTTTCCCTCGCGTTTCTGGATCGAAGATAAAAATCCGTAAAGGGTGATCGAGCAGGAACCTTGTTATGCAGGCTGGGGGGCTTTGCGTAACAGCTTTCTTCAATTTTGCTAAATGTTGGAGGCAACACCATGAGAACGTTTGACATCACAAGGGCAGTGGTTCCCGAGAATAAGGGTGGTCAGCAACAGCGGCCGGGAGAGATTGAAATCAATGCTCACCATCAACAGCAGCAGATCGCGGTATTGGGTGTGCGAGTTGAATCGCAAATTGCCGGTCTGTTGGAAAAAACCACGGTTGAACAATCAATTTGTAACGATGAAGACCAAGCCATAGAAGTTTCCTGTGCCTTGCCAATTCCGCCAGGTGCTGCAGTGACTGGCTTTGAGGTATTTACATCGGACAAAGTACTGACGGGGAAAATAGATGAATTGGAATCAGCGGTAGAGACCTATGATAAATCCATAGCGGCAGGTGAAAGTACATTTATGCCAGAACCAGATCATCCGGAATTGTTTTCAGTCAATCTGGGTTGTCTGGATGCAGGACAAATCGCGGTTTTGCGTGTTGAGTATGTGCGGACCTTATCGATCAAAAACGGAGCAGTTCAGTTAACCTGGCCAACGACGGTTGCACATCGACACATAAGCCCGTCAGATCAATTTGATCCACATGCCTTGTTTGTTGATAGCGAGATGATCAACCCTCCGCAGTTTGTATCCGTGCCTTTTGGGTTGAGTGTAGAGGTGACAATCGATGCCAGTCTGGAAATAAAATCGATCAAACCGCGGTCGCATAAAATGACAATCAAACCGGCTCATGGCGCCAGCACTGATTTCGGCACTGCCAGCTCTTGCACTACCCGGCTCTCATTAGTAAACGGGCGTACGTCAATGGATCGGGATGTCAATGTGGTGCTTGAGTTTGCTCAGTTCGATATTCCCAGAGCGATAGTGGAAGTCAATCCAAATGGCAATCACTATGTTGGAGTGACGTTTATGCCTGATTTAAAATTGCTTGCAGCAGCTGAGGCTGACACAGCCGAACACACCGTTGGCAAGCAGTTACAGGTTGTGCTGGATTGTGCCGGCTCAATGACTGAATCAGAATGGAACCTGGCGAAAGCTGCATTGATGCTGACACTTCAAAAACTGGACAAAGATGATGTTTTCAATATCGTCTGTTCCCCTAATTGCAACTTGAATGATGGCAATGTGAATGATGGCAATGCACAGCCTGATAAAAACCTTTCTGATTCACTGAAGCAGCAGGCGTCCGACGAAACGCCATGGCTACCTGTCACCAAAGGTTCCCTGAACAGTGTCATGCGCCTTTTGCAGCAACTTGATCATTCCCGGAATATAACTGACCTGTGTGATCTGTTGCATATGGGGCTGAGTAGAGCAGCCCAACAGAATGTTTCCGCTGGCAGAAGATCGGTGATTGATTTGTTGTTGGTTACCAACGCATTGGCTCTGAACGAAAGTGATCTGATTGACCTTGTCAAGTCATCAACGCAACGGGTATCGGTTATCGGGGTTGGAAGGGAAGCGAGTGACTCATCGCTTCAGGAGCTTGCAAGTCATTCGCAAGGCGCTTGTGAAATCATCACCGACGCGTTTTGTCTGCAAGAAAAAATAGCCGCTATTTGCGCCCGTATCAAAGCGCCTCATCTGACCAATATTGAATTAGTCTCAAGCGTCGGCACACGCTTGGTGATGGGGTGTCCACAAAGTCAACCGCTGTTTGATGGTGATGCTATTTGTCTGGTGGCGGAACTTGACGGGAGGCCGTCATCACAATGGATGCTGAGGGCGATGCTGGGCAGTAAGCCGATAAGCTGGGTCGTTCCGATCGGTAACAAGAGGACAGCCACGCCACTGCTGTGCAGTCATTGGGCACGGCAGCGAATTCGCTATCTCGAAAGCTGTCTGTCTCGGCAATTCCGCGATAACAACGGTCATGCAGTCAAGCGCTTGCAGCAACAGGTTGTCGAGCTATCGCACAACTTCAACATGCTATGCAGCAAAACAGCGTTTGTCGGGCTGGAGCACCGGACTTTTGATGAACGGAATCTGGGCTTGCCCGCCCAAAGAAGGGTTTCGATGACGGCTCCTGTACAACGCAAAAGGCGTCAATTTGCCGAGGCAGAGGTGCGAAAAATTATTTCCGCGATGGTATCCGAAGGACGCGAACTGAAGACCTTGCAAACTCTGCTGGAACCGTTAAAGAAACCGAAAATTCCTAAAAAAGCAGGACGTTCAGACCCCGGGACAAAGGCATGCCAGAGTAGCAGTCTTGCAGCGGATTGCATCAAGGCAACATCCACACAGGATGAATCACCCTGCAGCTCCGGGACCTACGATCTATTGTTGTTACAACAATCCTGTGGCGCTTTTATTGTCGACAGAAATAACCGCCATCGATATTCTGATTTTGTGGAACGAGGTGGTGTGGTATTGCAGTCAGCATTAAAACGAAGTAAATATCAGCACCATAAAAGTTTGATTGCACCTACTTTATATGCGCTTTTCGTGCTTAACAGCCAGCATCAGAAAAGCAGGAAATATTGGTATCGAGCTGAAAAAAATGCACGCCAATTTTTGGCCAGGCATGGTCTCGGTACAAAAATTATCCACAATTTGATCAAAGTCAAACCTGATCAAATACGACATCAGGATAAGGGTCAGGACACAATAGCCTCCACGCAGGGGCGGGTTGCGCCGTAGATCTCCGAATTTCCGAGAGTTTGCCGGGGCTTGCCCCGGTTTTTTTTTGCCGGACACTGCGTTGCCATCCTGCAGTGCAGCAATAATATAGTCCTGTTTGCTAGAGCTCGGCCTTGCCACCATCGAGCGTTAACTCCGACCCCAACATGTAATCAGCACCCGGACCACACAGGAACTCCACAGCCAGTGCCATTTCCTCTACCGTACCGACGCGCTTTGCCGGTACGGTGGACGACAGCCGGTCGACTATTTCCTGTGCCTTTTGTTCATCACCGTCGACCATGCGGGAAAATATTTCGGTGTGTACCGGTCCCGGGCTGAGACAGTTAATGCGGATGCCCCGTTCTACCAGCTCTGCTGCCAGTGAGCGTACGATAGCCCGGGCGGCACCTTTGGATGCTGCGTAGGGCGCCATACCAGGCTGGCCTTTGCGAGGCGCTATTGAGGCCGTGACCACCACCACACCAGAGCCAGTCATCATGGGCACTACTTGCTGGATGGAAAAGTACAAACCCTTGACATTGATGTTCATCATTTCGTCAAACAAGTCTTCAGTCATGTGCTCCAGTGGTTGGAAATGAGCAATACCTGCATTGGCAAAAAAGATATCCAAATGTGAAAAATGGGCTGCCAGCTGTTCCGGCAGTGCATGAATATGCTGCATCGATTTCAGGTCGCAAACCAGCCCGCTAAAATCCTGTTGACTCTTCTCAAGCGCCTGGTCGATCGATTGTTGGGATGAGCCGGTAATAACGACATTGGCGCCAAGTTTCGAAAAATGCTCAGCTGTGGCAAATCCGATACCCTTGGTACCACCGCTGATTAATACGTTCTTGCCATTGAGGTGTGACATGGAAATTATTAGCCCTCGTAATAAGTTCTCGGGATGACTGCCGCGATGGCCTGTATCTATCGGCCAATCCCGTTCTGAACGGAAGCCGCTGTTATTAGAGTGTGCTGTGATTCAGCCAAACCTACCGGTTGTTTCAGGATCTGGCAACACATGGTTCAGGTAGGTAAAGGTACCCTTATCTGCAACCTCTGTTGCTGCTCTCATCAACTCGCCGAGCGCAGCGCGTGCAAATGAGCCCCCAACACTGATACGGCTCACGCCGGCTGCCGAAAGCTGGTTGACAGAAAATGTTGACGACCCCAGGCCCATAACCACATTAACAGGCTTGGAGACCGAATCACAAACCAGTTTTATATCCTCAATGGTTTTCAGCCCGGGAGCATATAAGACATCAGCGCCGGCTCTCTCAAAGGCCTGGAGGCGAAGTATCGTATCGTCGAGATCCGGGCGGCCATGAAGAAAATTCTCTGCTCTGGCAGTAACCAGAAAGGGCCGTTTGGCGGTCATTTCACAGACGGCGGAAATCCGCTCGACTGCCAGAGAAAAATCGAAAATCGGGTTTGCAGGTTCACCGCTTGCATCTTCGATCGACCCACCGGCCAGATTGATCTCGCAAGCTTCCTGTACAGTCTGGATGCAGTCTTCGGGAGACTTGCCAAACCCGTTTTCAAGATCTGCAGAAACAGGCAAGTTAACGGCATTCACAATGTCGGCTGCGTTTTTCAATATTGCTTCCCGGCCCAGACCATTCGCAGAATCCCGTTTACCTGTGCTGAAAGCCAACCCCGCGCTGGTTGTTGCCAGCGCTGCGAAACCAAGCGTTTCCAGTAATTTGGCTGAACCCGCATCCCAGGCGTTGGCCATTACAAAGGCGTCAGGGCGGGAATGCATCGCTTTGAAGGTGTCATACTGATTGCGTTGATGTTGGTTCAAGATGTCTGATCTCCATGGTTGCGGGGTAGCTTGACCTGACTTGTCGACGGTCAGAGGATGCAGTGCGTTTTATTCCGTCCTTGTTATCTGGCTGGCATGTGGGGTGGATGCCAGTGTCAGAAAGGTACGATCCTCACGTAACAGGAAGCGCTCTTTCTGTGCAAACTCATAGTTCTCTTTGCCCAGCGGGTCCTGTTGCAGGTTAGCACGATAGGTCTCGTACTCAGCCAGACTCCCGATATTGTAGATGCCGTATGCCAACGTGGAAGACCCTTCGCAGGGAGCGTAATAACCTACCAGATCGGCCCCGCAACGCGGTATCGCTTGTCCCCAGTTGCGGGCGTATTGTTCAAATTGCTGTTTTTTGGTTGGGTCAATATGGTAGCGAATGATGCAAGTTAACATGGAGCTCTCCTTTATCGCCAAGCTGGCTGGTTTTTGTGGTGGTGATCACCGGGTCATTAACCTTCTTGATCAGGTGAGGATTATGATCTGTTGCATCCACTGTATGCTTCGGCTACGATCGAAGTATGGAGAGTTCGCCCAACATTGCCAGAATCGGCGCGCTGCTTGGCGATAATACACGCGCGAAAATGCTCTCTGCATTGATGCATGGTAAAGCTCTGACCGCGACAGAGCTTGCCAATGAAGCCGGCGTCACCGCTCAAACTGCCACGACGCATCTGGCCAAGCTTGCGGATGGGGGCCTGCTGATATTGCAAAAGCAGGGGCGTCACAAATACTTTGCGCTGGCCAGCGAAGAAGTCGCTCAGCTGCTGGAGTCCTTGATGGGCCTTAGTGCCAGTGCCGAACCACTTCGTGTGCATACCGGCCCGCGCGATCCGCATATGCGTGCAGCTCGTGTTTGTTACAACCATCTGGCGGGGGACAAGGGTATACAGCTTTATGACAGCTTGCTTGCCCAGCGTTATTTACGTCTTGTCGACGGCGCACCCCAACTCAGTAAAAAAGGACGTGAATTCGTGGTGGGCTTCGGTGTTGATCTTGACGCACTCCAGCGCTCGAGATCGCCTTTATGCAAACCCTGTCTTGACTGGAGTGCGCGACGCTCGCATCTGGCCGGGAGCCTTGGTCGAGCATTGTATACGCGGTTTGAAGTGCTGCGTTGGGTAAGCCGTGACGGTGGTCGGACTGTGACCTTCAGCCGCAAAGGCGAACGCGAGTTCAACCAGATTTTCCCGCTTCCCGCTGGGTCAGCCCGCTAGCAATCCTGATGGACCCGGTTCTGCAGATCAGTCAGCTTGAGCAAGAATTTTTAGTCTTGCATCGCTTCAGCCAGTAATCGGTAAGACGTTTTACGGTGCTGCGGATCATGTGTCCAGGTCACCACAACCAGTTCGTCCAATTGCAGTTGTGCCGCAAGTGAGTCCAGTTGTTTCTTGACCGTGTCTGCAGTGCCGACAATAGCCATGTCACGCAGCTGTTGCATTCTCGCCTGCTCGGATGCTGAATACTTCACGCTCTCAATATCTTCTGGCGCATGCAGGGCTTCCCTGACACCTTTTTCAAACCCCACTTTCCAGTGTTCGCGGCTACGAAATCGATGCCATGCTTCCTCTTCTGTTTCAGCTACCAGCACCCAGACACAAATCGTGGCACAGGGTTCGGGATGACGCTCGCTTGGTTGATAGTGATGACGGTACAAGCCCAGTGCCTGCTCCACTCCCCGACCGTCGGTAAAAAAATAGGCAAATGCATAAGGCAGCCCGAGGTGTGCGCCCAGTTGTGCTCCGTAATCAGAGCTACCCAGCATCCAGATCTCCGGGCTGGTATCGCCTGTCGGGTGTGCGCCGATGGTTTTGAAGGGGTGTTCGTCCTCCAGCGGTTGCCCACTGACCCAGTTCTGTAAATCGATCACTTGTCTGGGGAAGGCTTCATGGGCTCGCGCAGCATCGGGATTAAGTGCCAGAGCGGTCAGACGATCTGAACCAGGTGCCCGGCCCAGACCCATGTCAATTCGACCCGGTGCAATAGCCTCCA
>CALFCE010000211.1 GCA_937951215.1 uncultured Granulosicoccaceae bacterium | reverse complement strand
ATTGTGGTATCTGGAAGATGGTTTTATCAGAAGCTCATCTGAACGTCCTCACTCACGCTTGACGTACTCCATGATCGTGGATGACACCAGTGTCTATTACGATGCTACCAAACCCTGCCTGCTGGAAAACTTCCTGAATCTCGATGACCACAAGTTTGAGCAATCCTTTGATGGCCAAATGCAGAGCTACATCGATGTTTGTCTTTCCAAGCTGCTGTCCCACAATATTACCAAGTACAACTACTGTCGCGATTTTCAAGCACCAGCTGAGTGGGCAGATGACACAAAGCCTGTGGTACTGGTAGTAGACCAGACCTTTGACGACGCTTCTGTCAGGTATGGATGCATGAAAAAGGAAGATTTCATCGACATGCTCGATAGCGCAGTGGCAGAAAACCCGGAAGCGAGAGTCGTTCTGAAAACCCATCCCGATGTTGTGGCAGGTCGAAAAAAAGGCTATCTGACCGAATATGCACGCCGATTGGGTGTCGAGGTAATTGCACTGAACGTCAACTCGATATCTCTACTCAAAACTGTTGATCGGGTTTATGCCGGTACATCGCAAATGGGTTTTGAAGCCTTGTTATGTGGCAAGGCTGTTTCGCTGTTCGGCTTACCCTTTTATGCGGGTTGGGGGCAAACAGATGATCGCAAGAAAATTCCCAGACGCAAACAAACCAGAACCGTAAAGCAGATTTTCTTCGCTGCATACGATTGGTACACCCGTTACTGCAACCCGGTTACCGGCGAACGCTGGTCGCTCGAACAGTGCATTGATCATGTGATTCTGCAAAAGCGTGAATTTTCACGTAACGCGCGAGATTTTATTGCTGTTGGAATCACCCCCTGGAAACGAAAATACGTTCGCCAGTACCTGCGCTCACCTGAGGGTTCATTGACCTTCCGGGGCAGTGCAGCCGACCTAAGCAACGCCTCTCAGGCAGTGTCTTCGGACACGATAGCTGAGCAAGACCGAGCGATCGTAACCTGGGGCTACAAGGAACCCGATCTGGGCACATCCAACCGCCTTGGAAACCTGCCTGTGTACCGCATGGAGGATGGTTTTATCCGTGGTAGCGGTCTTGGATCAGATTTCAGTGCGCCGCAATCCTTGGTAGTCGATCCGCAAGGACTTTATTTTAATGCGTTAAATAACAGCGAGTTAGAAGATATTCTGAATAGCTGGGACTGCTCCTTGCAGGACATACAACGTGCGGTACGTATTAAAGACCTAATTATTTCCGGCGGCTTGTCGAAATATAACGTAGGTAGCAAAAACACGCAGTCTCCATTTGCCGGTCTTGTTAACAAAACGAGCCACGGTATATCGGAAAAACAGCGGCGTTTACTGGTCGTGGGGCAGGTTGAAAATGATGCCTCTATACGCTTTGGCTGCAAGGACATTGCATCCAATGCCGACTTGATAAAAGCCGTCAGGTCTGCCAATCCGGATGCGATTGTCGTTTACAAGCCTCACCCGGATGTGGTGGCTGGAAACCGTCCGGGCTCTGTTGCAGCCGAGGTATTGAATACCCAGGTTGATCGGGTTTGTACGGATGCGGACATTGCCACCTGCATTGAATACTGTGACGAGTTGCACACGATGTCTTCGTTGTCAGGCTTCGAAGCACTGCTTAGAAACAAAGCGGTAAGTACGTACGGAGCACCGTTTTACTCCGGTTGGGGTTTGACAAGGGATTATCAACATATCAGCCGACGGAAGCGTGCCAGAACAATTGACGAGTTGGTCTTTTGTGCTCTGGTTGTTTATCCGAGATATTTAGATATAGCGACGGGTGAGTTTATAACACCCGAGGATCTCGTCATCAGTATTAGTGGTATGAGCCATATGAACAAAAATAATATTACTTGGCCGGAGCGGCAATTGCTCAAAGTAAAAAACGTATACAGGGGGCTAAGCTATGCGCCCTAATGTGTTGATGTTGCAGGGCCCGGTCGGGCCTTTTTTTGCACGTTTTGCAAAAGATCTCGAGAAGCGTGGCTTCAACGTTTTCAAGATAAATTTTAACGGTGGTGATGAACTGTTCTATCGCCGCCGCCGTTCCATTCGCTATCAAGGCAAACTCAAGGATTGGGATCAATACCTTGAGCGTCTGCTGCTGAACAATGATATTGGCCGCATCTATCTGTTTGGAGATTGTCGCTCCTATCACCGTGTTGCTCGCGAAGTAGCCGAGCGGCTGGACGTAAAAGTATTTGTGTTTGAAGAAGGCTATATCAGACCTGATTTCATCACTCTTGAAGAAAAAGGTGTTAACGGTAATTCGCCGATGATGTCGAAGGAACTGGAGCTTGAAGAGGTATTGCCCAAGAGTTCCGATGACATTATTCATCCAGAGCGCGTTTTTATGCGCACCGCTCTTTTCTCAATTGCTTACTATCTGGCAGCAGCGTTAAAGAAATCCCGCTTTCGCTACTACCAACATCACCGCAGTTTCAGCCCGGTACTCGAGGGCTCTCGCTGGATAGTCTCGGCTATCAGAAAATGGCGCTATCAACGTCGCGAGCAACATGTGTTATCCGAGTTGATGCCGCAATTCGAGGACAACTATTTCTTGTGTCCCTTGCAAGTTCATTGTGACATGCAAGTGTCGGCACACTCTGATTTTAATTCGATTGAGCATTTTATCGGAGATGTGGTTGCATCGTTCGTCAAGCACGCACCTGAAAACAAAGCGCTGGTATTCAAGCACCATCCATTGGATCGTGGTTATACCGACTATACTGTTTTGTTTGAGAATCTGGCCAGCGAATATGGGCTGCGAGGTCGGCTCTTTTACGTCCACGATGTGTGTTTACCAACCTTGCTGAAGAACGCTCAGGGCACTATTCTGATCAACAGTACCGTTGGCATGTCCTCTCTATTTCACTCAACCCCTGTGATCACGCTGGGCAGGGCGATCTATGACCTTCAGGGTTTAACCTATCAAAAAGACCTGAACGAGTTCTGGACTGATTCAGGAAATGTGGATCAGGATTTGTTTGAAAGATTTCGTCAATACCTCATTAACAACAATCAGCTCAACGGCAGCTTGTATCGAAGATTTTCCGGTGTTGCCAATTCTGCCGGCCTTATCTGGTCCAGCTCCAGGCTTATCGAGGAGCACAGTTACCGCGAAGAGCGTCCCGATCTGGCAGGATCACCGCAGCTCAAATTGGTGGGTGGTCGCGATGTGGAAGAAGTACACGGGCCCTACACAGAGGAAGAGCTGCAAGCCATGTGGGACAAGTCCAAATCGGCTTGATCGTTTGATCAATGCGGCACCAACCGACTATCCAGGTTGGTTGCCGCAATATCCTCACTCTTTAGTTGTAGCGAATCGCACAGGTTAAGCTTTCACTTAATGTGATGCAGCGAGTGCCAGCAGGGCAGGTGCTGCCTGCTGCTATGGGTGACGACCCGGTGGGACAGGAACTACCTCTCTCGCCGGTACACCAGCTGCCATCGGCAATCTGATAACAAGCGGCATCATCTTGCAAGCATTGGCTGCTGCTGCCTATCGGCTGATCTCCTG
>CALFCE010000210.1 GCA_937951215.1 uncultured Granulosicoccaceae bacterium | reverse complement strand
GGTTGTAAATGGTTCTGCTACCAGCGCTGCTGATGGTATTAACGAACCTGTTGTTGCGACCAGCGCCGCTCAAGGCGGGATCGCAAGCTTTGACAATCATGTTTGGAATACAGGTAACCAGGTCGATACCTTCGATATCGAAATAGCGGAGAACGATTCCTCGTTCCCGGCATCCACCGTGTTTCGATTATACCGTGCGGACGGGCAGACCCCGTTGCTGGACTCTAATGGAAACGGATTGCCGGATACCGGCCCACTGGTTCCCGGCGGTGTATTCAAAGTGGTTCTTAAAGCCTTTCTTGCAGCAGAAATCAGCGGTGACAATAATGGTAATGGTTTTGCCGTTACCAAGTTGGCCAGGTCAACGCTTGATCCGACCGTGTTTAACCCGGTGACGGACTTGTTGCCATCGATCTCGCCCTCCGGCGTCGATCTGACAAACAGCTTTGCGTTGTCTGATCCCTCCGCTACCGGTGTTGGCGATGGCCCTGAATCACAAGCCGTGCAGGTGCTGGGTGCCAGTCCGGGTGGGATCGTCGAGTTCGTGTTGTATATTAATAACACCGCTCAATTGCCCCAAAGCTATGTGTTGTCAGTCAGTTCTGCTGCCAACGATGTCAATGCGAGTTTGCCTGCTGGCTGGCAGGTGCGTTTTTACGATGTAAGTAACAACATCATTACCCATACTCCGTTAATCCCGGCAGGCACCGCGGTCAGGGTACTGGCTCGTGTCGAGGTGCCCGGCAACGCCATTGAGCAACAGCAGAGTCTGTTTTTTCGCGCCTGGTCTCCCATTGGCCAGTATGAAGACATCAAGCATGACGCCATTCTGGTTAATTCGTCGTATGCCCTGTTGCTGGAGCCGGATCAAACCGGGCAGGTGATGTCCGGTAACGTTAAAATCTATAGCCACCTGTTAAGTAATACAGGTAACTCTGATATCGATTCGGTCAGCCTGTCGACCTCCGATACCCACGCCAATGAGGGTTGGAGTTCGGAGGTCTACCATGACAGCAATGGCAATGGACAATTCGATACAGCTGATTTGCCGGTCACCTTCCTGAATACTCTAATAGCCGGGGAGAGTGAGGTGTTGTATGTCAAGGTAACTCCACCCGTTGGCGCAATAGATGGCATGCTGAATACCACGACATTGACAGCGTTGGGATCGGCTGCCGGTCTGCCACAGGGGATGCAGCAACAAGCCGTTGACATTACCAGCGTGTCAGACATCGATGTGAGCATCACAAAGCAGCAAGCTGCGGATTTCGGCTGCGACCAGATTCCGGACTCACCGTTCAGCGTAGCCGGCTTTAGCCTTGAGCCCGGTAACAACTGCATTCTGTATCGATTGACTGCCACAAACAATGGAATAGCCAGCTCGTTCAATGTGGTGATTCACGATTCCACTCCCAACCATACCCGCTTCCAGTCGGGGGCAACCTGCGACAGCAGCGGCTGCGTAGTGCAAACCCCCACCGTTGGATCTACAGGCTATGTCAGGGCAAGTGTTGCAGAGCTGGTACCGGGTAGTTCTTTCTCACTTCAATTTGCAGTCAGGCTTGATTGAGGACGGCCTGGCAACCAGGATGGAACCGTGGCTGGCGTTTCGCCAGCTTCGTACCTCGGGCTAACTTGCCGGAAGCGAGGCCGAACAGTGGTATGATTCAGGTCCTAATTGACCGATTGGATGTCGAGCAATCATGACTACCCCTCCAACCTCTCCGCATCAAGTATCTACCCAAGTATCCACCCAGGCATCCACCCAGGCTGCAACCTTGGCATCCACCCAGGCAGCTTCTTCTCAAACTGCGGCTGCAACCGCTGCCGGGGTTGCCAGGCAGGGTGTTGAACGGCGTGGTAAAAAGCCTCCGCGTCTGCCATCGGTTTGCCCGCACGATTGCCCCAGCACCTGTGCACTTGAGGTAGAGGTGATCGATGGTCACACCATTGGGCGAGTGTACGGGGCCAAAGGGAATAGCTACACCGAAGGCGTGATCTGTGCAAAAGTTTCGCGTTACGCTGACCGGATACATCATCCCGATCGCCTGACTCAACCGCTACGGCGTGTAGGTGCCAAAGGCGTCGGGGTCAGTGCGTTTGAAACCATCAGTTGGGACGATGCACTTGACGAGGTCAGCGCCCGTTTTCGACAGGTTATCGATCGGCATGGTCCGGAAGCGATATGGCCCTATCACTATGCCGGTACCATGGGCCTGATCCAGCGTGACGGTATTGAGCGCTTTCGCAATATGCTGGGAACATCCCAGCAACATTCTACCTTCTGCACCACACTGGCCGATGCTGGCTGGAGAGTGGGTACTGGAGCGAAGACTGGTGCCGACGTTCGCAACATGTGTGATAGTGATGTCATCGTCATGTGGGGTGGCAATCCTGTCAACACACAAGTCAATGTGATGCACCACATCGCAAAGGCGCGCCGTAACAATAACGCCAAGCTGATTGTTGTTGATCCTTATCGCACTGGAACCGCAGCCAAGGCTGATCAACATCTGATGTTGAGGCCCGGCACAGACGGGGCGCTCGCCTGTGCAGTGATGAATGTACTGTTGGCAGAAGGCTTCGCTGATCGTGAGTATCTTGCTCGGATGACTGATTTTTCCAGCGAAGTGGAGTCACACCTCGCTCAGCGCACACCCGCCTGGGCCTCCGGGATTACCGGCTTGTCGGTAGAATCCATTGAAAAGTTTGCGAGAACCTTTGGCGCCAGTCGGAAAACTTTTGTGCGTTGTGGTTACGGATTCTCACGCTCGCGCAACGGGGCTACCAATATGCATGCGGTTACTTGCTTGCCGGCTATAACCGGGGCGTGGCAGGAGAAGGGAGGTGGCGCACTATACAGTCATGCTGAAATCTACCGGCTGGACGAGAATCTTATCCAACGCAAGGATCACCGGGCAGCAACAGCTCGCGTGCTGGATCAATCCAGAATTGGCGAGGTGCTGTGCGGCAATGAGGAGGATCTTCAGGGTGGGCCCCCAATCGATGCTCTTTTTATTCAAAATACCAACCCGGCAGTTGTGGCACCCGACAGTCGGCGCGTCTTGCAAGGGCTGCAGAGAGATGACCTTTTTATTTGTGTTCATGAGCAGTTTATGACTGAAACTGCTGCCATGGCAGATATTGTACTACCTGCGACCATGTTCCTTGAGCACGATGATATTTACAAATCGGGCGGGCATACCCACCTGCAGGTTGCGCGTAAAGTGGTGGACTCGCCGGGGCAATGTCGCAGCAATCATGAAGTGCTGGCAGCGCTGGCTGCACGTCTGGGCTTTGAGTCGGCAGCCGATGCCATGTCCGAAGCCGAAATCATTACAGAAACGCTTGCAGCGTCAACGCAACCCAATGCCGAAGCTTTGGAGAAAGAGCCATGGCTCGATTGCGCACAGCCGTTTGAGCAAGCTAACTTTTTAACAGGCTTTGCCACCCGTGATGGCAAGTTTCATTTCAAGCCAGATTGGTCGTCAGTGGGCGGTAACACCGAAGGCATGCCTGAACTGCCAGATCACTGGAATTGCATCGATATCGCAACACCAGAGCATCCCTATCGGTTGATTGCAGCGCCTGCCAGACAATTTCTGAACACCACTTTCACCGAAACTGATAGTGCACGCAAAATGGAGAAGAGCCCGCGTCTCAAGGTACATCCAGAGGACTGTGCAACGCTCGCGGTGTCGAATGGGGACAGGGTGGCCGTTGGTAACAAGCAGGGTGAGATCCAGCTTGAAATAGAGGAGTTTGATGGCCAACAGCGTGGCACTGTCGTTTGCGAAAGTATCTGGCCGAACCGCGATTTTGGCAACGGGCTGGGCGTCAATACCCTGATTTCTTCAAAGCCTGCGCAGCCGAATGGTGGCGCGGTTTTTCACGATACCGCAGTGTGGATTCGTCCGCTGTAGTCAGGCTTGCCTCTCGAGTTTACATCTCGAGCTTACATCTCAAGCTTACATGGAGAGGCGTCGACGTCCGTCTGCTTGCAACGAAGAGGTGATTCGAAACTCGCGATAAGCCGGTGCTGGTATGACGGTATCGACGATATCCCCGTTTTGCTTGATCATTTTATTCAGCCTGAGGACTGCCGACATTTGACCGGTATTGGCGTTAGCCGTCATCGATATGATTTCTATCTCTATGCTGTCGTATTGATCTGACAAGCTCAACAAGACATTCTTCGACTGACCGTTGGGAAGTTGTCTGGCGAGCCAGGGAGTATCGGTAATAGAGAT
>CALFCE010000209.1 GCA_937951215.1 uncultured Granulosicoccaceae bacterium | reverse complement strand
TGAGAAAGCTGGGTTGAGAAGGCTGGATCGATTAAAGCATGGACAGGCAAAAGCGATAGAGGGAAGTGATAAAACTGAAAGTGCAAAGAGATCCCTGAAGATTTCAGGGATCTGATTTGGTTTAACTGTATCGCTTATTCCTAGTAGCGATAGGCATGCGGCTTGAAAGGGCCATTGCTTGCAACACCAATGTAGTCAGCCTGTTCAGTTGACAGCTCAGTAAGCTTGGCGCCAATTTTAGCCAAATGCAGGCTGGCAACCTTCTCGTCCAACTCCTTCGGCAGCACATGTACATCAACATCGTACTTGTCGCTGTGATTCCAAAGTTCAATTTGTGCCAGGACTTGATTGGTGAAAGAAGCAGACATTACAAAGCTGGGATGACCGGTTCCACAACCGAGGTTGACGAGGCGACCTTCAGCCAGCAGCGTAATCCGTTTTCCATCAGGAAAGATGATTTGATCTACTTGCGGCTTGACGTTTTCCCACTCGTATTGCTTCAAACCGGCGACATCAATTTCATTGTCAAAATGCCCGATATTACAAACAATGGACTGGTCTTTCATACTGTGCATGTGATCATGGGTAATAACACCAATGTTGCCGGTGGTAGTCACAAATATATCGGCCTGATCTGCCACTTCGTCCATGCGCACAACTCGGTACCCTTCCATTGCTGCCTGTAAGGCGCAGATCGGATCGATCTCGGTAACCCAAACTGTTGCACCCATACCACGAAAAGCCTGGGCACAGCCTTTACCGACATCCCCGTAACCGAGAACAACAGCAATCTTGCCTGCAACCATAACGTCGGTTGCACGCTTGATTCCATCGAGTAAGGATTCACGACAACCGTACAGATTATCAAATTTTGATTTGGTGACAGAGTCATTAACATTGATGGCAGGCACCTTGAGTTTGCCAGCGTTGACCATTTCCACCAGACGGTGAACGCCAGTCGTTGTCTCTTCGGACAAACCCTTAACATCCGCGAGTAGTTCCGGATAGTCGTTGTGCATCATCAGAGTCAGGTCACCACCATCATCAAGGATAAGGTTGGGAACCCAGCCTTCCGGGCCCTTGATGGTCTGATGGATACACCACTCAGCTTCTTCCTCAGTCTCGCCTTTCCATGCGAACACAGGGATACCCTGCGCTGCAATCGCAGCGGCTGCGTGATCCTGTGTTGAAAATATGTTGCAGGACGACCAGCGTACTTCAGCACCCAGTTCAACCAGTGTCTCAATCAGCACAGCGGTCTGGATTGTCATATGCAGACACCCGGCAATACGAGCACCTTCCAGTGGTTTTTTTCCCCTGTACTCTTCTCGGATTGCCATCAAACCAGGCATTTCGGTCTCGGCTATCCTGATTTCCTTATGCCCCCACTCGGCAAGAGTGATGTCGGCGACTTTGTAATCTCCAGTCGCCGCTACCGCGGTTTGTGTACTCATGTTCTGTGTTTCTCCAGGTAATGTTTCAGTTTTCAGACGAATAAACTCAGAAATATCGTCTTGAACAAATAAAATTCTGTAACGACCAGCTTTTCTGATTTTTAACTATCGGACTTGGCAGGAAGATTCATGCCAAGCCCGGCAATGACCAATTTGCGCGCTATAATCTGACCAGATTGACTCAGGCCTGACTCAACGCATCGACTTTGTCGGTTTTCTCCCAGGTGAAATCACTATCTTCACGACCAAAGTGTCCGTATGCCGCGGTCTTTTGATAGATCGGTCGGATCAGATCAAGCATGGTCACTATGCCGTAGGGTCGCAGGTCGAATACATCCGCAATCATCTGTTCGATTTTCCGGTCATCGATTTTTCCGGTGCCGAATGTCTCAACCGAGATGGAAGTCGGTCTGGCAACACCGATTGCGTAGGACACTTGAATTTCACATTTATCTGCAAGGCCGGCTGCAACCACATTCTTGGCCACATAGCGTCCAGCATAAGCCGCACTTCTATCCACTTTTGACGGGTCTTTACCCGAGAATGCACCACCACCATGGCGGGCCATGCCACCGTAGGTATCAACGATGATCTTGCGACCTGTCAGCCCGCAATCTCCAACCGGACCACCAATCACAAAGTTACCGGTCGGGTTGATATGAATGTTTTCTGACGGGCATTGATCCAGCCAGGTTTTGGGAAGGACAGGCTTGATAATATTTTCCATGACCCCTTCTCGCAGGTCAGACAGACTGACTTCCGGGTCGTGTTGGGTGGACAGCACCACAGCATCGATTCCGACAGGCTTGTCATCCTGATACTTCAGGGTGACCTGGCTTTTCGCATCCGGGCGCAACCATGGCAAGGTGTTGGATCGACGCACTTGCGACTGCTTCTCCACCAAACGGTGTGAATAAGTAATCGGGGCTGGCATCAGTACATCAGTTTCGTTGGTCGCGTAACCGAACATCAGACCTTGATCCCCCGCACCCTGTTCTTCCGGTGCAGCGCGATCAACACCCTGCGCGATGTCAGGTGATTGCTTGCCAAGACCATTCAACACAGCACAGGTAGCGCCATCGAAACCAACGTCGGAGCCGTCATAGCCGATATCTAGAACCGTCTTGCGCACCAGCTCCTCAAGATCCACCCAGGCGGTGGTTGTCACTTCCCCGGCGATGACCACCAGGCCGGTTTTAACCATCGTTTCACAGGCAACGCGAGACTTTTTATCCTGTGCCAGCAGCGCATCCAGTACCGCATCGGAAATCTGGTCTGCCATTTTATCGGGGTGCCCCTCGGAAACCGACTCCGAGGTAAAAATGTAGTCTTTGGCCATTTTGTGTTTTCCCTTACTATCCTATTGAATTTATTAAATTTTGATTAAGTGTAGCTTTGCTTGCAGCCCCAGTGACCAGAATTTACAAGCTGACTGTGCCTATTATATATAAACACATAAAGATTTCTTTATATTTATTTCGATTGCACTGCATGCAGTGTTCCAGAAACGACCTGTCCACAGCATAAAAGCCCAAGCGTTGCGGTTTTGACAGAATATTGGCTACACAACCGACAATGGATGTCTGACCTTGAATGACCCGATGATCAGGCCAGCGATCATTCATCGATCCCTCTTTGGTCCTTTATCGATCCTTTATCGATCCTTTATCAATAAGGGGAAGGCAGCTCGGCTTACTGATGACTATTGCCGCTGATAGGTTGGTAGCTCGATCACGTAGGCGTCGACAGAGCCGGAGTCATACCAGTCAGAGCCGAAGATAACGCGTGTGCCTGATGGGCTAAGGGTGGCGTGAGGCTCGCCAAAGTACGGCTTGTACCCCCCGTTTTTGGCAGCCTTGCCGAAAGATCGGTGTTGCGCCAGCCGGCAGACCAGCTTTTCCTCCGGATGGGTATTAACCACGTAGACCTCAGACAACAGTGCAGGTGCGAGTGTGTCGTCTTCAAAGTGCTTGAAGCTGCCATAGCCAATACTGGACATGGCCACCAGATTCGGTGCCTGCCAGGCAGTAGCCGATACGTGGGTTCCGCGGGTGGTATACGAATAGCCATCACCCTGATCCACGATGGGGCGACACTGGCCGGTCGCGGTATTGTATTCAATCAAATGACCCAGCCCCTTCCACATGTCCCCGGAACAGCCGTTTTCATTGGATTCAAAAGAAGTCTGGTAATAAGCATCCTGCCCGTCCCAGGTGCGGCCAATGCTGCCATGCTCGACCTTGGCAAAATCGAGCTTGAGTTGCGGCTCGCCAAAGGCAGGGCCAAATACCTGCTGGGCAATTTGGCTGCGTTGACCGCTGGGCGCGACTGCTGGTGCATAGCGGGAAGGCCAACGGGTTCCTTTCCCGATTTTCATTGAGCTGACCTCATCGGTAGACACGCGATAAGTAAACGCCGTGTATTGATCATCCGAGCCACAACGAAAACCGAAGACATCATCGTCGAGAGAATGCATCTGAACATCATTCCCAGCAGTCGGAACTGCGTTCCCGCACTGTTCTTCGAAATGCCGAACCCGTGTTTTTTCCCCGGACACCGCATTAGCCTTGATAAACCAGCCACGCTTGTCGTCCTTTGCCCTACTCACATAATAGAAGTAATCAGGCTCTTTATAGCTCCAGAACACCTCTTCAAGGTCCTTGGGTTTAATATCAAGCTTGCGAATCAATTGATAGGTTTTACCATCATGAAGGTAATGGCCATTTTGCTGTCCACCCGTGCGGTAAAGCAGCAACAGTGACTCATCGGCATTCCAGGCCTGCATGGTGGAGTAAACAGGCTTGTTGACCTGGCCCAGAGCACTATCGGTTATGCGAATAACCTTGCTGCCAAACGCCGGGTCCCGGTAGTACTGCATAAAAGGCGGTTTCGCGAATTTGGCAATTCGCACTCGCTCGTTGTGCGAAACAAGTCCCTGGCAGTAAGCATTGCCGCCGTGTTCCGCGCTCTGCTTTTTGTCACGGCTCAGCTTGTCCAGCAACTGTTGCGTTCGTTGAGCGCTGTTGTCACCTACTGCAGAGGCATCGGAAGCTTGGTCTGATTTCTTGTACTCTTCCTTGGGTTCAGTGCGGCCACAAGCGGCAAGCAATGCCAGGGACAACAACAGCCCTACCAGCAGAAGCCTTGATAAAAGCAACTGGGATAAGGCTGTCAATCCAGGTGGAGCCAACGTCGTGCAGAACCTGTTCAAAAAGGAATGTCGTCGTCGAACTCTGCACCTGCAGCCGTGGCCATAGGGGACTGAGACTGTTGGGGGGACTGGTGGGGGGACTGTTGGGGCGCCGAAGCGGGCGCTTGATTGGCATATCCGCCCGACTGCTGATTTTGGTAGTTTTGCTGCCCCTGTTGTTGGCCCTGCTGCTGACCCTGCATCGCATTGTTGCCGGGTGCATATCCACCGGCATTATCCGGCCGGCCACCCAGCAACTGCATTTCTCTGGCAATGATCTGGGTAGAGTACCGATCTTCACCTGTCTTTTTGTCTTGGTACTTGTCGGTGCGAATTGAACCCTCTATATAAACTTGCGAACCCTTACGGCAGTATTCACCCGCAATTTCACCTAAACGGTTGAAAAGCGTTACTCTATGCCACTCGGTTCGTTCCTGTTTCTGCCCTGAATTCTTATCCGTCCAGCTCTCGCTGGTAGCCAGACTCAGAGTCGCGACCGCCCCGCCACTCGGCATGTAACGAAGTTCCGGATCAGCCCCCAGGTTTCCTACCAGGATGACTTTATTAATTCCACGCGCCATAACTTTTTCTCCCAAAATGGTACCGGCCCAATCCCTGTTCCGGCGAGCCTTTATTTTAACGCATCAAACTGTTTCAAACAGTCGATTTTTTCGGTTGTCCTCACTAAATCTGCGAAAATCCTATATATTCCGGAGGACTGATTGCCCAATGGTCCTCCCTCCGCCACATCGTTGCTGGCCAGGCAGCTGGAACCCTCGAAACAGATGAAAAATTTGACCGATTCGATCCAGATTCAAGGGGCCAGAACCCACAATCTGAAAAATATAGACCTCGATCTGCCACGGGACAAACTGATCGTGATTACCGGCCTGTCCGGCTCCGGCAAATCTTCGCTGGCCTTCGACACCATCTTTGCCGAAGGGCAACGGCGCTATGTTGAATCGCTATCCGCCTACGCTCGACAATTTTTGTCCGTTATGGAGAAGCCTGATGTCGATCATATCGACGGGCTCTCGCCAGCCATCGCGATAGAGCAAAAATCCACCTCCCACAATCCTCGATCAACCGTCGGTACGATCACCGAGATCTATGACTATTTACGCTTGCTATATGCACGGGTTGGCGAACCCGTCTGTCCCGAACACGGAGAAGTGCTGGAGGCTCAAACTATCAGCCAGATGGTGGATTTGGTGATGCAACTGCCGGAAGGCAAAGCCATGATGTTAATGGCCCCCGTGGTAAAGGGGCGCAAAGGGGATCATGCCAATGTTCTGGAGTTACTGCGAGCACAAGGCTATTTGCGTGCCCGCATCGACGGTGAGCTGGTAGAACTGGAATCTGATATCAAACTCAAACCACGCAGCAAACACAACATTGATGTTGTCATTGACCGGTTCAAAATCCGGCCTGACCTCGGTTTGCGATTGGCCGAGTCATTGGAAACTGCGGTTCGAATAGGTGAGGAAACGGCGATCCTGTCAGCGATGAGTGGTGATGAAGACGATATTGTTTTTTCAACACGCTATGCCTGTAGTCTTTGTGGATATTCAATCCCTGAACTCGAGCCCAGATCTTTCTCATTTAACAGCCCACATGGTGCCTGCCCGGAATGCGACGGATTGGGAGTCAATCAAACGTTTGACCCGGATAACATCATCAGCAATCCCAAACTGAGTCTGACGGATGGCGCAATTCGTGGATGGGACGAAAAATCGACATTCTACTTTCAAATGATCCAAAGCCTCGCGCGACACTACGACTTTGATCTGAAAAAACCTTTTGCAAAACTGAGTGCAAAAGTACGCAAGATCATTTTGTACGGTAGCGGAGACGAGGATATCCGTTTTAACTATCAGAGCGAGGACAGCCAGCGTACCAGAGAACATGTTCATCCCTTCGAAGGGATCATCCCCAATTTGCAACGCAGGTTTAAAGAGACAGGTTCGAATTCAGTCAGAGAAGAACTGGCCAAGCTGATGTCAGTCTCCGATTGCACAGCTTGTAACGGAGCACGTCTGAACGAATCTGCAAGGCATGTGTTTATCAACGAGCAATCACTACCGGATGTCTGCAAGCTGTCCATTGCCGCAAGCGCTCAATACTTCAAGTCGCTCAAGCTGACGGGCCAGAGAAAGCTGGTAGCCGAAAAAATATTGACCGAAATCAATCAACGACTCGATTTCCTGAACAACGTTGGTCTGGATTATCTATCGCTGAATCGCAGCTCTGATTCACTATCCGGTGGAGAAGCACAGAGAATCCGTCTGGCAAGCCAGATCGGGGCGGGTCTGATGGGCGTGATGTATGTTCTGGACGAGCCGTCCATAGGACTGCACCAGCGTGATAACGGCAAATTGCTGGAAACCCTGACCTACCTGAGAGATCTGGGTAATTCGGTTTTGGTCGTTGAGCACGATCAGGAAGCCATCGAAGCGGCTGACTACATCGTTGATATCGGTCCGGGGGCTGGCATCCACGGTGGTGAAGTGGTTGCGATTGGCAGTCTTAAAAAAATAAAGTCATCCAAACGCTCACTCACGGGGCAATATTTAAGTGGCAAGCTGGGCATCGAAGTCCCTGAACGGAAAGCGGCAAGTGAAGACCGTATTCAAATCATCGGTGCTTCCGGCAACAACCTGAAAAACGTCAATGTCGATATCCCGACTGGATTGTTCACCTGTGTTACCGGAGTCAGCGGGTCTGGCAAATCAACTCTAATCAACAAAACCTTGTTCCGTTACTTTTCGCAGGAAATAAACGGCGCAAAACAGGACGTGGCACCGGTGGACGAGGTACTGGGCACTGATTTGGTAGACAAGATCGTGGAAATTGACCAAAGCCCGATAGGGCGCACTCCCCGATCCAATCCTGCAACCTATGCCGGATTGTTTACCGTTATCCGTGACCTCTTTGCCGGCACTCGTGAATCCAGATCCAGAGGTTACAAAACCGGCCGATTCAGTTTCAATATCAAAGGAGGCCGTTGTGAAGCATGCCAGGGAGATGGCTTGATCAAAGTCGAGATGCACTTTTTACCGGACATCTATGTTCCGTGTGATATTTGCGCTGGCAAACGATATAACCGTGAAACACTGGATATCCTTTACAAGGGTAAGAACATCTACGAAGTTCTGAATATGACAGTGGAAGATGCGCTCGAATTTTTTTCGGCAATCCCTGCATTGGCCAAAAAGCTGGAAACACTGCAGGCTGTCGGCTTGTCTTATATAACACTTGGACAGAACGCAACAACCTTGTCGGGTGGCGAGGCACAAAGAATCAAACTGTCGCGTGAACTATCAAAACGGGATACCGGCAATACACTCTACATTCTGGACGAACCTACTACCGGCCTGCACTTCCAGGACGTCAATCAGTTATTGAAGGTATTGCATCAATTACGCGATCGCGGCAACACGGTAGTAGTCATTGAGCACAACCTGGACGTGATTAAAACCGCAGACTGGGTGATCGATATTGGACCGGAAGGGGGGGATGGCGGTGGCCAAGTGGTCGCCAACGGGACGCCTGAGCACATAGCTGCGTGCAAGGCGTCCTACACCGGGAAGTATTTGAAGAAGTTGTTGTAGTCGGATTAAGTCGGCGCTGCTGTCGCTGGCTCTGCAGTTGCTGGCTCTGCAGTTTCTACCATTCAGGTTTCTACCCGTTCAAGTTTCTACCCCTTCAATCTGCGCTCCGGCAGAGGGTAAAAAACATCCCTGTCATCCCTTTCCCTGTTCTTTGCTTACTCTGTTCTGTACTGGCCCTGTTCTGTAATGGCCCTGTTCTGTAATGACTCCGTTCTGACAGTGTTGATTACTGACACTGTTCTGGCAACGATGCCTGAAATGCCGGTTTGTTCGCAAAATCTCAGTAACTGCCAGAGCACGTTTTGCTTCGATGGAGGGATGATACCAACCACCTCAGCTGGTACAAACTATCCTTTAGTCTAGTACGTCGAAATCGGGGCTCTAATCACTGTACGCGCCCCCTAAATTCCGTTAACTTCAACGCTGGAGTAACTCGCAAATATGCAAAGGGAAAAGGTTTGAAGATTTTGCTGGTAGATGATCATCGGCTGGTTGCTGATGCAATGGCCGTTATGCTGCAAGACCTCGCTACCAATGTGGAGGTAACCGTGTGCCATACCACCCAGCATGCGTTGTCGATTATCGACAAGAAAACAAACTTTGATCTAATACTGACTGATATGTTTATGCCTGGCATCGATGGACTGGGTTTTTTACATGGGCTGAAAAGCAGAAATGTTCAAGCCCCTGTTGTCATCGTGAGCAGCACAGAGAATACGCGCATAGCCCAAGCTGCCATAGATCAGGGCGCGGCCGGATTTATACAAAAATCACTACCGGGCGCCGAGATGCTGTCGGCATTGAAAAAGGTACTGCAAGGGGGCAAGTACTACCCTGCCGGCTTTGAACCTGTTAGCAGCAACAAGCAGCTCGATGAAACCGCAGGACAGGATGGAGAAATTAAACTTGGATCCAGACAACTGGAAGTGCTGGAACTAATGGCTGCTGGGAACTCCAACAAACAAATTGCTCAATTGCTGGAAATCAGCGAAGCCACTGTCAAATACCACACATCCCAACTGTTTAAAGCCCTCGGCGTTCACAACCGGACCTCATGCATCCGCGAAGGCCAACGTCTGAATCTGATCAACTCGGCAACGGATTTGAGTGAGTAATCGTCATCTTCCGGTAAACCAATAACAGGGTCATTGACGATCCCGGTAACGAGCCCAGTAACGAGCCTGGCGATCAGACCAGAGACTAACCAGTGGTCTGGCCAATAATCGGTCTAATGATCGGCCCAATGAGCGACCCGGTAATTTCCAAAAGCCTGTATTTTTAAAAAGCTGTATTTTTAAAACCTTGTAGTTGCCGAGTTTTAGTATGAGAAAAATCGTGATATCCGGAAATTCGGGTTCAGGGAAGTCTCTATGAAAGCTATCCCAACAGGAAACGGATGTATACAAGCTTCAACGATATTAGCGCTCAAGCAGCTCGGTGATCGGTGTTGCCAGACTTTTCACCAAACGACTATTCCACAAGCGACTATTCTGCCTATGACACCTTCCCTTTCCACAAGATAGTAGCGGTTGCTAAAGCCCAGATAATAAACATGGCTTCAATCGCCCTGACCGGGGAGCTATTTAATATTTCATGCCCACTGGCGATGTTCAGTAGCGATTCAACACCGATATAAGCACCAACAGCGACAGAGATATGTCCGGCTATCAATGCTATTAACGGTATTGATACTGCCAGAGCACCTATGCCTCCAATCAGCTTGACCTCTCTTTTTCTATGCATAAACGCGGTGGACCAAACCAACATCGCAAATAGCAGTGCAAAGGAATAGAGTAAATAGTACTTGCCGATATCAACGATTGCAGGCTCCAGTATTGTCACTGCCAGTGAGACTACGGAAACCATAAAGCAGATAAAACCGGCCCGGTTTAACGGTTTTCTCAATCCCATCTCATCTGCAAAAGCCCAACCTCCCATAATCAAGATGGCGATGGTCAGCAATTGTAACGGCACCAGATCGGTTTGTGTCTGATTGAAAAGGTGTAACAGCACCGCTCCCAGCAAGATACAAACACCCGATACTTTTGCGTTTAATGAAGCAGTGGGTTCCATCGTGTTCTCCTTCCTGTTTCCCGCTACAAGCTTATCGCACAAGTCATGATATTTCAGCTGCAACTACAGTCTCAACCATAACCAGTCTCACGCTTTTGATTTGGAACTGCCAAGTTCAAGTTGCTTTCTGGCACCACCAACCCAATCATCACGTTCAATTCTGCCCGGGAATGCCTCCAACGCTTCGTCGACCATGGCGATGTCAGATTTGGAGAATTCAGCCAATTGCATAAACGTAGTGATCCCAAGGTCGTTCAGGGTTTTTTCCATAACCGGCCCAATTCCATAAATCTTTTTAAGATCGTCTTTTTGCGAGGGAGCTTTAAATAGTGGAGCTGCAGGAGTCACTCCCGAAGATTTGCCAGAACGCTTTATAGCGGGCTTTGTAGCAGGCTTTGTAGCAGGTTGGGCAGCGGGGCTAACATCAGACTTGCGTGCCTTGCCAGATTGCGCTTCCCGTGTTTCTCTTATCGACTCGAGTTCGTTGAGTCGTTTTTTCAGATCCGAAATCTGGTTGTCTCTCTGCACAACGCTATCTTCCAGATGAGCAAGCTGCCCCATTCTCTTTTGCAACTCCCGGGATTCTGCGAGCTGTTCCTGTACTCTTTGTTCAAGACCGCGAGTATGTTTGATAGATTGGGCTCTTTCGTTCTCCAGGCTTTTCAGCTCGGTACGCAAGCGTCGTAACTCAAGGTCATTCTCCTGCGAGTTTGCCGCCGCTTTCGTCGCCTGCATCAACCTCTGATTAAGTTGCTCGATTTGGCTCTGACTTTGCTCGAGTTCAGCTGACACCTTTTCAAGCCTCTTCAATTCATCAACTTTGGAGCGCAGATCCTGCTCGACCTGAGTCATGTCTTTCAGTTTCTGTCTGGCGTCCTGCAGCTCCTGCCTGGTCTTGTCAAACTCATCTTTAACGCGAGTTGAGTCAGCCAACTGCCGGTTCAAACTGTCAATTTCTGCATCTCTGGATTTCAGCCCGGCCTGTTGTTCTGCAATCGACTTCTCCAGCAAAGCCTTCTGTTGTTGTGCTGTCACCAACAGTCTGGCATTGGCTTCTAATTCAGCCTGCCCCGATAACAGGCTCTGTACTTTTTCATTGGCCGCAGACAATTGCTGCTTTTGCTGCAACTCCAGTGCATTGAGTTTTTCAAGCTGGGATTGACTCGCTTGCAATTCGCGTTGTCTGGCATCAATCGTGGACTGTAACTGATCTGCATTCTTTTTCTGGCTTGCAAGATCAGATGCAAGCGC
>CALFCE010000208.1 GCA_937951215.1 uncultured Granulosicoccaceae bacterium | reverse complement strand
AAGTTGATCGTTGCGGTGCCTGGTTATGACAGGCATTTTACGCTAGCCCGGTCTCTCGGCTTTGAACTGGTGAGTGTTGCGATGACTCCTGAAGGCCCTGACATGGATGCCATCGAAGCTATCGCCGGTCAGGACGCCTCTGTCAAAGGGCTTTTCTTCGTACCCACTTACAGTAATCCTACCGGTATCAGCTTGTCTGCCAGAACAGCAAAGCGATTGGTGGGAATGCAAACGGCCGCAGAAGACTTCACCCTGTTTGCAGATGACGCGTATTGTGTCCATCACCTGATTGAGCCGAGTGAACCGGCTGCAGATTTGCTGGCCCTGGCAAAAGAGGCTGGCACCGAGGATCGTGTGATCTTGTTTGGCTCGACATCGAAAGTCACGTTCTCGGGAGGCGGTTTGGCATTTGCCGGGATGAGCGAATCAAACTTGAAATATTGGTCTGCAAAACTCTCGACTCACAGCATTGGCCCAAACAAACCCGAACAATGGAGGCATGTTAAATTCCTGCGCCAGTACCCGGATGGCCTGACAGGGCTGATGCGGGCACATGCGGCAGTTCTCAAGCCTAAATTTGACGCTGTGCAGGACATTCTCAATCAAGGTCTGGGTAATCTGGATCTGGCAACATGGACCAACCCGGCGGGGGGATATTTTGTCAGTCTTGACACCACCAGACCGGTAGCATCTCGCGTCGTAGAGCTTGCATTGCAGGCCGGTGTGGCACTGACCCCCACCGGTGCAACCTACCCGGACGGTGTGGACGAAGCAGACACCAATATCAGGCTCGCACCAACCCGGCCACCGCTGGCGGAAGTCGTTAAAGCGATGGAAGTGGTGGTCTGTTGCATCCAGCTTGCGTCAGCTGAATACGATGCCGGCAAACCTGCCTAACGGTCACTCGGCGGCAAACCGGGCATCAAGTCGGTATCCGTTTTACGGACGATTTTTCATATGTGCCTTGGCGTGATCTGGTGCACGGCCTGAACTTGCCTGACCTGAACTTGCCTGACCTGATCTGGCCCGGCCTGATTTGGCCCGACCCTGATTGATACCCAGCATAATCAAGCCACTGCAAACGACTGCAGCCATCGCATGCCAGAAAGCATGTGTGCCGGAACCAGCACCACACCATGGCAAGTCAAGCGCTCTTGCCAACAGTGCGATGGCAAACAGGCTGGCCAGTAGCGCAAGAGTTCTGCGGTGCTCCGGTATTTTCCAACTGCAGCCAATCAATAACAGCAGGGTGGGAACATAAAAGGCCGTACCGGCCAAAAATTCGGGCCAGCTCGAAGCCAGCGCGGAAGCTGCACCCCACAATAGTAGAACCATGCAGCGATAGCGTTGGCTGAATAGCGCGTTACGCAGAATGATCCAGGTCGCTACCATCGCGAACAGACAGATCGGCAGAATATCGAGTGCCTGAGTCAGACGACTGGGTTGAAAGTGGAACAGCATACTGCCGAGTGCAATTGCCAGCGGTAGCAAACACAGAGCCCAATTCAGTTGTTGGTGAATTTTTTCGGGTGGAGCCGGTTTTGTCAGGCAGAGCCGGTAACTGCCAATCAGCGCTGGCGCGATAAACACCAGATTGGACAAGGTGTTTACCGGCTCGGCACCAAAGTTCAGACGCTCACAGTAGGCCACCACATAGTGGGCGTTGGCGATCGATGGCGTGATAGATGACACACGCTAATTTTGCTTGTACCAATACACTCTGGCAAGAGTGGGTGTGAGGTTGCCAATTTTGGTTTTTCCGACAAACACGCTGGTGTCATCTGTACCCTCCGGAAAAACCAGCAGTGGTGCAGAAGGAATGCCGATAGTGGACACCACCCTGGAGCGTGAGCCCTGCATGTCAAGGTCATCACCCCCACCGTCATTGATCAGCGGAGTGGCGTCCAGCAGGTTCACGGCGTAGAAGTTGCCCTCGGTTTTAACCACTTCGCAGTCAGTCGCAGGATCAATCTCGATTCTGGAAGCGACTGTGGTGAACAACAGCCTGCTCTGGTAAACAAGGGGTTGAGTCATCGCTTTCTCGCTGGGTGCGAGCGTGATGAACCAGCCATCACTGGATTCAAGCAAGGCCTGCTCACTGTCCCTTTTTGCCGGGTCTGCCAGTGCGTTACTACTCGCATCATACAAATCTCCGATGGTGAACGTCGGCTGATTTGCGCTTTGTCCCGTGGCAAAATCAGTGTCCTTGATGACGAACATGCGATTGCGGGAAATGTTCTGCAAGGGTTGATCACGGTTGCCACTGCCGATACCGATAAACGCTACGTTCTCGCTATTGATCGTTTCCAGTGAAACGCTGGGTGCTGCGAAGAATGGCTGGAAATTGATGTTGGAGTCGTTGCCCAGGCTGGCAAGCAATCTGGCAGCGACCGGAGCGCCTGTGGTCAGAGAGTTATCGTCGTCTATATCAATTCGCCAGAGTTGGCCACCCAGATCCCCAACATAAATCCTGTCTGCCATTCCGTTTTGATTGCTGTCAATGACGGTCAGATCACTGGCAATCGAGAACCGCATCGCATCCGCAATTACGGTTGACGCTGTATTGGATACTGACCAAATGAGTTCGCCGCTGGCGGCATCGACGGCATATACCGCGTTGCCCATGGCAGTCTTGCGGCGTTCACTATCGTCAAGCACAGCCTGGTCGTAGCCCCCGGCAAAAAGCAATGCCCGCCGCCGGTTCTGCGGATAGTTTGCATCATACAACGAGACCAGGGACATTCTGGACCATGTCTGCGCCAAACGTTCGAAGCCGTTGTCGCCAGCATTGATTTGCCAAAGCAAGGTAGGGCGCTGATAGTTGCTTATATCCAGTGCATAGTAGTGGCCTCCACCACGACGCATGCCGATAAACAGAACAGCCTTTTCACCGTTGTTGACTACCCCGTCTGCGTTGCCGGGATCTTCGTCGTGCCACAGAGTCATCCCCCCATCCAGACCATAGACATGATCTGCACCCAGCGTATTGGCGCGTAAACGTCGGATATTGGATAACAATTCGCGCGGCATAAAAGCAAACAGTTCTTCACCACCGCTGCTGTCACCGTTTCGAAGTAGTGGGGTGGAAGCATCGAATGCATGCAACAGCCCCTGGTTGGTCATACTGAAAACTACATCCTTGTTGGCATATTTAACGCTGACCGGTTTGCTATGCAGAGGATCTCCCATCGGGGCGTTGTAGAGCCAGGTGATCAGATCATCCCTCTCAGCCCTGGAATTTACTCCGAACCAGGCAGGCTTGAGACGTCCGGCATTGTTATCCGTTGCCAACTCGTTAGCTACTGCCAATAATTCTTCTTCGTCTGCTGGACCCGGGCTGGTATTGGTGACCAGATTGCGCAAAGCAGGGTCCAGTTTCGATGATGCTCCTCCTTTGTTGATCTTGTTTCCATCTGGCGATTCGGACCAGAAGCTCTGCGCTTCACCATTGAATATGGTGCCAGCCGGAGTTTCGAGTGTTGCGGGAAGTCCATTGATGTCGACAATACCGCTGGCATCGACGAAGTAACCTTTGGTATTGCCATACCAGGCACTTTCAGCTGCAGGTTTGAACAGTGAGAAGTAGCTTCGATCATCGTTGGATAAGGACCCACTGTCGATATCGATCGATAGTTCAGAGAAGTTTTCTGACTCACCGACAATGGATTTGATAATGTCATTGAACGCAGACTGCAAGTCGTCAACATTGTCGACGGTGTAAAATTCGCCATCACCCTTTTCAGCCAATAGATCCATATAGGCTTCAGTCTGGGTGGCTCCGGGCCCCTTTAAACCCAGACCGATAGTGTACAGGCCAACATGACTGCCTTTGACGCCGGGCTGTTGATTGTTGTTCTGCAGAAACTCCACCAGCTCGGGACCGCAGTTGCCAGAGGTAGCATTGCCTGCTGCCTGACCAAAGATCGTGGTGCTCAGGTCGGCGCAAGGTTTGCCAATCAGGTTTTCGACGTCATCCTGGATGTTGAATACGGTCGGCTGCCCATCGGTCAGCAACAACATGTAATTGGACTGGCACGATTTGACAGGGGATTTGTAGTTGGCTCCTGCCCAGGAACCTCCTGCCGTAGGCTGATAGGCATTGGCAGGAGTGTAAGTGATTGGGTTGGCAGCATAGAATTGGTCCCCGGAATAGCTGTTCAGTGGGGTATTCCATTCATAGGGCTGGTTGGTTATCGCCGGCGTATTGTCTACGTCCGGTGCGCGCACCGGGCCACCCCGAAAATACATCGCAGCCTCGAACATTGCATTGACCGGTGCAGTTCCACCATTGATCGGGCTGGTTCTCACCAGACCCTCAATCACTTCGCGGGCGGTCACACCTGCCGGTATGTCGGCATCCAGTGTATTGGCTTCCAGAGCCAGATCGGTGATGGGCCACTTGATACCTGATGAGCGTCCATTCCACAGCGCGACTCCGAGATTAACCTGACCAACGGTATCACTCATCACATTGCTCAAGGCTTCCTTCAGCAGATCTGCTCGCGAGGGATTGCCGCTGACGGCAGCGTTAATACCTTCAAGATCCCAATCCATGCTGCCTGACATATCAAACAACAGCAGCAAGTTCGGCTTTTGTCCTGCGGCCGTGTTGCTGCTGAATATATCGATGTCATCGGCGCTGGCGGTGTTAGCGACAGCACCTGCCAGCATCATCAAACCTGCGGCCAGTGTCGCGACCGGGGCTGCAACAATGGGTTTTTTATGCTGTTTTCCGGCAGCGGGCAGGAGCTGGCTGGAAATCCTGTGGTTTTTGGTGATTTTCATGATCTGGCAATATTGCTGGCGTTTTTGGGCTTTCTCATAACGCCAATCGGATCCGGGACACACAACTTTAAGCTGCTTCGGAAGATTTGACGTCTGCGTTCAACCAAGGGAAAAAAATGTGACACAATAAGTGTTACCAGTCAGTCTGGAGGGCTGCAGGCGGTCTCGGATGCTTAGACCGGCCCGGTTATCGCAGCAGCTTTACTGGCAGTTGGAAGCTCTTTTCTAGCGTGACTAACATTGCAAAAAGTGAGACTAGTATCATGGATCTGGAGGTATTCTTAAATCGATTGAGAGGCTCGCCCGAGAGGATCGAGTTCACCGATACCATCGCTCTGATCAATTCGCGTTACAGCTATACGCCGACAGCTTTTCGTAATGATCAGCTGGTGAGTGAGGCTGGGCAGAATACGGGAAGTTGCAAGATATTCGCGTTTGCTCGTCTGCACGATTTGACCGAGTCTGAAACACTCGCTTGTTTCGGTGCTTACTATCGAGCCGATGTGTTGAAAAATCCGGATAGTGACAGCCACCCCAATATTCGCCAATTCATGCTGACAGGCTGGCAGGGAATTGAATTTGAAGGAGTTGCATTACGTGCCCTGTAGCAGGCTCAAACTTCCTGTAATTCTGTTGTTGCTGTTTTTTTACCTCTGCCCGGCGCGGCTTCTGGCGTTTGATAATGAGGTTTTTTTCAATGAACCTGAGTCTGTCTATGGCTATCAGGCGAGTTATCAGGTTGAGCGCAACGGTAAGAATATTGGTGTTCATACACTGCAGTTTTTTCGACAGCAGGAAAAACTTATTGTAGAAGCCAAATCGGATCTGGCAGTCAGGCTGTTGGGAATCCCGTTATATACCTATCGCTATCAGTCGCGAGAAACCTGGGAGCAGGGGACACTGACCGAGGTTGACACCAGCATATTTGAACACCGCAAACCCGAGCGCAGGATAACGGCTCAAATACAGGGCAAGCTGTTACAGATAGTCAAAGGTGGTGTTTCCAAATCAGCGCCACTGGCACAGTTTGCCAGCAACCACTGGCATCCTGGAGTGCTGTCATCGCAGCGGGTTTTTCATACTTTGCATGCCAGGGTTCACAGAGTGCGTGTTGATGTGATCGGTTGGGAGAAGGTCGCCCTGACTGATGGTGCGGTTGTCGCAGCGCGGCACTATCGCTATTCCGGAGGGTTCAAGGCAGATGTGTGGTACGACAAGGACCGGCGCTGGGTTCGGCTGGAGTTCGATGCCGATGACGGCAGTCGCATCGTTTACAACTGTAAAACCTGTGGTGCTACAAGCCAGCAGTGAGCGGTTGGAACACAAGAGCACTTAACAATCCGATCAGGCCGCCAAATACACCACCCCAAACCACCAGCCAGCCAAGGTGTTTGCGTATCATTTCCTGTACGATCTCTTTGACCATTTCAGGGGTAAGCTGATCAAGTCGCTCTTGCAGCACGACTGATATACTTTTCATAAATTCCTCGCTACCCGACATGCTGCTTAACTGGGCGCTGACAGCGTTCTGGAACGCTGGGGATTTCCCTGTTTCAACCAGAAACTTTCTCATGCGGTTTTTGAATGGATTACGCATGGGTTCCAACGTTTCTTTACCGCCAATCATGCCAATCATGGCGCCAAAACTTGATTCCATAATAACGCCTGTTAGCTGGTCGTAGGCGGTGTCCAGATCCAGGTTTTGCATCATCGGTTCCAGATCCAGTGTCTTTACACTGTTCTGTCTGTTGGAAAGAACGGAGTCGACGACTTCTTTTTTGAACAGATGTTTGGTGACCAGCGACAGAATTCCCGTTTTGAATTCTTCAAAATGCAAAGGGATCACTCCTGAGCCATAAAGCCCCGGGACCTTTTCAAACAGCATGTGTATTGCAATCCAATTGGTCAGCGCGCCAGACAATGCAAACAGGCCGACCTGAAGCAATATTCCGGCAATAGGCTGCGGAGTGACGAAGCTCAGCGCAATGATAGCTATCGCAACCAGGTTTGGGGTCAGGTTTTTGTCAAGAGTAAGCATGGCAAACAAGGTTTGAGTATCGGTGGTTTTGACTGTTGGCTGACGACAACGAAAAACCCAGTGAACAAGAAAAACCCAGTGAACAAAGCTGTGTTTCTGCCACCCATTGTAACTCGCCAGTGCGATTTGCTCTTCGGATATTGAGTTTTTTTACATCTTCTGTCGCTATTTTTACCTTTGCCAGCAGCAGGGTTCCGAGCTGTGCCTACGCCTGTCCGGATAAGACAAAACATTGACCTTGAATGCGCATTTACATTTGAATCAATAGCTTACGTCTCAATTCCCTTTCCATAAAGCAGTTATTCAAGAGCCATGGGGTAGCATCCTTCGCTTCAAAGTCAGTCGCCATGACATAGATGCACACGGCTTTTTTGTACAGGCTTACTTTTCCGGATTATCCGATATGCGTGTGTTGATTGGAGAACAGGTAAGGGATATGAAAACGTGTGATCACGGCGCAAAAACCGTCTATGCCTTGTGCTTTCTCTCCATGGTTTCTGTGCTGTGGACAGGTCTGGTTTATGCCAATCAAGCACCTTATCTGGAATTTATCGAGGATCAGCGCGTTCGTGCCGGGGATTTTGTCAGCTTTGATGTCAAGCCAGTGGACGAGGACGGCGTGGTGCCCGGAGTCTTTGCCAACTCGTTGCCAGACGGTGCTGAATTTGTCGACAACGGCAATGGCACCCGCAATTTCCGTTGGCAAACACGATCAACCGATGCCGGGCAGCACGTTGTATTGTTTGTCACTGTCGATGCGATAGATTCCTCGCTGCGCCATAGTCAGCAGATCACGATCGATATCGAAGCGCAAGCAGCTGAAGAGCAGGGCAATGCTGATTCGGGTGGAAACACCGAACCTTGGATCGAGGATATTGTCGATCAACGAGTCGCTGTGAATGAGTTCTTTTCGATTCAAGTAAAACCTCGTGATCCGGATGGTGTTGTGCCTGGCCTGATCGCGTTGTCATTGCCGGACGGTGCACAGTTCGTCGACAACTACGATGGTACCCGCAGTTTCAGGTGGACGCCTAATCAGCAACAAACTGGCGAGCACACCCTGGTATTTGTCGCCATTGATGCAGTGAATCCCGAATTGCGGGGACGACTGGAAGTGTTGGTGGTGGTGGAAGCGCCTGCTGAGGTAGCGCCCGTGACTAACCCGAATCCACCTGTTGCCAGTGACGGTAACCGGGCGCCGTATTTCCAAAATCTCGATGATCAAAGAGTATCGCTTGGAGATACTCTTGAATTCGTTGTAGCACCTGTTGACGATGACGGACAAGTGCCCGGGATGTTCGCCAACACCCTGCCCTACAATGCGGTGTTGATTGATAACTTTAATGGTACACGTACTCTGCGATGGAGGCCTTACCCGGTGCAACGCGGGGAACACTGGATTACCTTCACTGCCATTGACGCGCTTGATGATTCGCTGCGGGGTACGCAGAGTGTAAAAATCTCGGTTGAAGACAATGGTGGCTACAATTTTGAACCGGTGATCAATGGCATCAATAACCCGGTTATCAGAGCCGGTGATACATTACAGCAGCGGGTGCAGCCAGTCGATCCTGATGGAGACGTACCAAAGCTGGAAGTGCTGAACCCGCCGGCAGGATCTGAATTTGTGGACAATGGAGATGGTACCCGCACGCTGCGCTGGCCAACATCGCAAGCCCAGATAACTGAATTCGACGGTGTCGACAATCCACACGTTGTCGTTTTTCGAGCAACGGATGCCCGCGATCCGCAAATGACGGATGAGCACGAACTTAAAATCAGTGTCGTAGCACCAGAGTCTTTACAGCGTTCCGGCCGACGTCTGCGTGAACTTGCGGACAGTGCCGGCATCGCGATTGGATACGCTTCGGTTCTGAAAGCATTCGAGCTCGCAGATACCCAGCTCTACAACGACATAGCCGCTCAGGAATTCAATATCGTAACACCTGAAAACTCTCATAAATGGGGTTGGATACATCCGCGTCGCGGTGAGTTCCGGTTTGAAGATGCCGATTTGCTGGCTGACTTTGCCGAGCAGAAGGGTATGGTGCTGCATGGCCATCCACTGATTTGGCATCGTCAGTTACCACAGTGGGTGAAGGATCTGCAACCATGGGAAGCCAGGCCTGCAATGATGGAACACATCAATGCATTGGTTTCGCGTTACAAGGGGCGGGTCAAAATCTGGGACGTGATCAATGAGGCCCTGGAAGAGGACGGAAGCTTTCGTAACTCTGTCTGGTTCGAGGCCATGGGAGATAGTTATATTGCGGATGCCTTTCGCCTGTCACGGCAGCTCGATCCGGCGGCGAAATTGATCTACAACGACTATGACGTGGCCTGGCATAACCCCAAATCGGATGCGATGTACGAGATGCTGCGCCGTGAGCTACAGAACGGAACCCCGATTGATGGTGTGGGTTTCCAGATGCATTTCTGGGCCAGTTTTGATGATGACGCCAGTGTCGAATCGAATTTACAGCGATTTGCGGATCTCGGGCTGGATATCTACATAACCGAGCTTGATGTCGCGATGGCAGATCCGCAACAGTTGGAGATGCAGGCATCGGTATATCAGCGCATCGTTCGCATTTGTCGTGCTCAGCCGCGTTGCAAAGCCATTCAGACATGGGGATTTACCGATCGCTATTCATGGCGCTATGCGTTCAAGCCGTTGCTGCTAACCGAGCGTTATCAGGCCAAACCAGCCTATTATGCGGTGCAGCAAGCCTTGCAGTGACATCGAGCCGGAATCCTCCCTCCGGTCGTGCATCAGTTGAGGTAGTTCCGCTCACATCCTGTCGCATCGGGGCAGGCCAGGGGCTTGCCGTAACAAACACTTCATTGCACTATTGCGGGCCAGATTCCTTATCAGGCGCAGGCCATGACACCAACAACCGTGAGTTCCTGGAACGATTTCGATCCTCTCAAACATGTGATTGTCGGAAGAGCAGACCACACGTGCATACCACCTGCCGAGCCTTGCTCTGAAGCCAAAATACCGGAAGACAGTGACATGCGTGGCATGTGGGGGCCACGACCACTGGAAACAGTTGAAAAAGCCAACGAGCAGCTCGATGCATTGGCCAAGCTGCTGGAAGACCGCGGTATCCGTGTTGACCGCCCGACGCCACTGCAATGGAATCAAGCGGTCCATACGCCCGATTTTTCAACCGGTTCCATGTTCGGTTGCATGCCACCCAGAGATGTCTTGCTCACTGTCGGGAAAGAAATTCTGTTGGCGCCAATGTCTTTTCGCAGCAGGTATTGGGAGTATCTGGCTTACGAACCGTTGTTGGCCAAGTATTTTGAAGAGGATCCACAATTTCGTTGGGAGCAGGCACCGCGGCCACGCTTGTCTGACGAGTCTTATCGAGCCGGCTATTTTGATGACATTACCATCGAAGAAAGACTGCAACGCACCGCAGCACTTAATTTCGTTACCAATGAAAAAGAAATCCTGTTCGATGCAGCTGATATTTGCCGATTGGGCAAGGACCTGTTCTGCCAACATGGGCTAACAACCAATCGCAAAGCCATGCGATGGCTGCAACGGCATTTTCCTGATCACAGAGTCCATGCGGTCAATTTCCCCGGCGACCCTTACCCGATTCACATCGATGCCACGTTCGTGCCTCTGCGACCCGGGTTGATCATCAATAACCCCGATCGACCTTTGCCTGATAGTCAGCGTGAGATTTTCCAGCGCAATGACTGGGAGATTGTTGATGCTGCTCGCTCAGTACACAACTCGCCACCTCCACTTTGTTATTCGAGTGTCTGGCTGTCAATGAACTGCCTGGTGCTTGATCACAAGACTGTCGTTGTCGAGGCATCCGAAACCCGGCAGATGGAACAAATGGACAAGCTGGGTATGAACGTACTTCCAATTGCCTTCCGTGATGCTTACCCTTTCGGGGGAGGCATCCACTGCGCAACCGGTGATGTTTACAGAGAAGGATCCTGTGAGGATTATTTTGCCGTGCAACCCCCCGGAACTCAGGTGTTACCCGATTAGTACCCAGGTGTTACCCGATTAGTATTGCCTGACTGGTGTTAATTGACTGGTGTCGCGGGTCTGGTATTTCCGTTGGTTGGTCCGTTGGTTGGTCCAATGGCGGGTCCAGTGGCTGGTCCAGTGGTTGATACAGACTGGTTATCCCGGATCACCAAATATTTCGGGCCTTAGCTCTTGACGGGTGACGCGACCATCGGTCACCTGCTCGGTCAGCTTTACCGCTACCAGGGTATAAGGGTGTTTTCTCGTCTTGTTTGCCCAGGCTCTGATAGTGACTTCTGAAACACCGTGAGCATCGGCGAGTCGGTTGCGAATGGCGGTTCTTTCATTACGCGGAAACGATTTAATATAAGTTTGCAAGTCCATCGTCTTTACCCCAGCAGCGCTAACAGAGTGCGCAGCAAAATTGTTGTCACACCTGCTTATAATATTGTGTAGCTCTCAAATACTACAAAAGTATAGGACAACAAGCGAAGCCTGCAGAGCAGTCTTTTATCCTACTGACCCGACTCAGGGGAGCCTGATACCCGTCTCTGGCACCAGACCGGAAACCCAACACAAAGCACATGACCCGATTGCCAATTTACCCGGCACTTGTTTCAAATGATTTGAGGCTCGTCTGAGCCTGATTTACGAAAAATCAGGCTCTTGGCGGTCAGGCGTTAATGAAACAGGATTGTGACAAAAAGATAAACGATTGTTTTTTTACAAACGTTTCTTTTGTTTCAAATGCTTCAATTTGGGGCGCGGAGGAACGAAACGCTGCAGCAATTGAAATTTTCAGCAGAAGGGTTCTGCCGAAATCCAGAGACTATGCGGAACTGGAGGGTCGGCGCCGTCGAGTTGATTTTCGAGAGCCACGACCACTTTCGGACGCAGCAGCCAGTGACATATCGCCGGCAAGCTGGGCTGTCGCCCCCTTGCTGACCTCGCCTAAAGTCTCAACTACAGCAGAGAGCTCCGGGGTGCTTCTTTTGGTATGACTGTCAATTGCCTCGCGCATTGCCCGCACATGAGTCGCTGTTGTGCCACAACAACCCCCAATCACTGAGGCACCGGCATCCATTGCCAGTTTTGCGTAATTGGCCATGATGTCAGGAGTACCGTTGTAGACAATCTTGCCATCGATGTATTCGGGGATACCACAGTTGGCTTTTGCTACCAGGAACGGTTGCGTTGATACCTGTTCGCAGGCTTTTGTCAGATTCATGATGGCCGCCACGACTTCAGATGCGCCGACCCCGCAGTTGGTACCCACCGCCAGTGCAGGCTGAGCGAGCTTTGCGTTGATCTCGACAATATCCTGGGCGGTTATGCCCATCATGGTGCGGCCGTTGGTATCCAGGCTCACGCACAGGGCGACCGGTACACCAAGCCCGGCAGTAGCTGTCATCGCCGCTTCGATCTCCTCTTTGGATGAGAGTGTTTCGATCCACAAGATGTCGACACCACCCTCAATCAGGGCGTTGGCTTGATCGCGGAAGGCGGCGGCGGCTTGTTGGATTGATACCGGTCCGTTAGGTTCGAGAATCTCGCCGGTTGGGCCCATGGAGCCAGCCACCACGACTGTTCGAGGTAGTACATCGACTACCTTGCGGGCAAGCCTGGCAGCTGCAACGTTGAGTTCGTGAACATCGTCACCGGCACCATGTAGCGCCAATCGATAATGGGTGCCGCCAAAAGTGTTGGTCAGAATCAGGTCAGAGCCGGCATCAACAAAATCCTGATAAAGCTTCTCGATCCGCTCCGGAAAATGCCTGTTCCACAGTTCAGGAGAGTCTCCGGTTTGCAATCCCATTGCGAAAAGATTTGTGCCAGTTGCGCCATCTGCAAGTAGAACACCTCTTTCCTCGAGCGCGTCCATGAATACTGTTTTCATTGTTTTACCGGTTGTTTGAGTTGTTTATAGAGGCACGCGTGTATTTTGCTCTGGCGTGCCGCCTGCGACACCAGGCTGTTATCCGTGCAAATTGTGTGCTGGGCGCAGCTTTGCTCAGAATGACCGGGTGAAGCCGTAACTTATTGTTATTGTTTAGCCGAATCAGTCGATAGTATGCTTATCGGGAGAATAAAAGCCATGTCACCTGAATACCAATTGATAATCAGTTCACAAGTTTGTTTGAGCTTGACCGAGCTCGGCTGAGCCCGAGGTGCGTGAGTGATTGTATGAATAACATGACCGACTTTGACCACCGCAATCTTACTACAAAGGTGCCTGCAAGGGTGCGCGTTGCTGTAGTGCGTGATGTCGGTGTGTTCATGTCGCTACGCCATACCTGGAATGCTCTGCTTCAACGTAGCAGACAGAAGACGGTATTTTTAACCTGGGACTGGCTCTTTACCTGGTGGGAGTTTTTCTCCGATGCAGATCATGCGCTGAATATCCTGTTGATCTACGCTGATGATGAGCTGGTGGGGATTGCACCGCTGCAGATTCAGAAGTGCGGATTTCGCAAAGTTAAAATTCTTCGTTTCATCGGTATTGGCGAACCCATTGCAGATCAGGTGGTCAGTGAATACCTCGATGTTATTGCGTTACCCGAGTGGGAAGCGCTGGTTTCTGAACAGGTGGCTGAATGGTTGTGCTCGAATGGCGATTGGGTTCATTTTGAGTGTGATGACGTCAAGCAGGATTTTCTGATTTGGGACGTTTACCAAAGTGTCTCCAAAAATTATATGGCTGAAGTTATTCCCAAAAGGCGAGCGTTTACGGTGCCGCTTGCCAAGGGCGACGAGTATCGCGAGCGCTTGTCTGCTTCCCGGCGCAAAAGACTTGCGCGTAGTCAGCGTGCATTGACCGCAGCGGGAGGTATGCAACAGCATTCTATAAATGATGCATCCGATATAGACCGAAGTTTGCAGGCGTTGGTGGATTTACATCAGCAACGTTGGCACAGTAAAGACAAACGTGGTGTTTTTGACTCTGAGCGATTTACTCGATTTCACCGCCGCATTCTGGAATTGCTGTGGCCAAAAGGACAGGCAGGTGTCGAGATATTCTCGGTTAATGACGAGCAGATTGCTGCTCTCTATTGTCTCTATACCGACGATACAGCTTATTATTACCAAAGTGGCTTTGCGACCAACAATGCCAATAAATTTATGCCGCTGGCTAACGCTCACATGATGGAAATCGAGCGGAATCAGAATGCCGGGCGCCAGTATTACGATTTGATGAGAGGTGCCAGCGATTCGTACAAGAGCGACTACGGTTGTGATGAAGTACAACTGTACACTTTGCATCTGTTCCGCCGGACTTTTGAACACCGGTATTACCTTTACCGGGCGGCGCTTGGTGAGAGGGTGTCGGCCTTGTTGAACAAGGTCGGAGTTAACCGTCATTAGGGATAGCACTGGCGTGAATGCCACTCTTTTTTCTGCCGGCTCAAGGTCAGGCGAGAGCATCAAAACATGTTGCCAATAATTGGGATAAACTTTGCGGTACTTCAGCCCCCGTGTTTACTATTTACTGGTTCACAGGTTACTTGTTCAGCGGTTACTGATATCTTGCCAACTTCAGGCTCAAGAGATACACCATGTTCGGAATAGGTCGCGCCACTCCCAACCCAATCGATACCATCACCATACCCGGCTATGTAGGGGCTATGGGGCTGGTGGCTTGTCCGGGTGTCAGGGTTGCTGCCAATAGTTCAGGAAACCGGAAAAACCTGGCCTGCGATCTGAAGGAAATTGAAGATTGGGGTGCCAACGGTGTGGTGTGTCTTCTGGAGCCGCACGAGCTGGTGATGCACAAGATTGAGGATCTGCCGGATCGCATAGCTGCTGCCGGTATGTGGTGGCGGCAGCTGCCGATCATTGATATGAACATTCCCAGTCAGGAGTTTGAAGATAATTGGGCTGAACAAGGAGAGCTGATCCGTCATGCCTTGCGCATAGGTGAGCGAGTCGTATTTCATTGTTATGCGGGTCTCGGGCGTACAGGCATGATTGCAGCTCGAATTCTGGTCGAAATGGGTATGGATCCCGAGCAAGCCATCCTGACAGTGCGTGCAAACAACAAGCGGCGCATTCAAACAAGGACCCAGGCGGCGTTTGTGAGAAGCTGCGAACCGCTTTATCAGAATCGATAGTGCTGCGGCATTGCCCGGCGGATAACCATCTAAAATGAATGACCCGAAACCTGACACTAAAGCACGTCAACCCGCCCGCGGCCGTCGTCGCGCAGGTGGTCGTGAGGCAAAACGCGCTGCAAGGACTGCAAGCAGGGCTCAGCGTGTACCTTACATTACACGGTCAATTCTCCCCTATGAAGTGCTCGGTGAAGAAGGCTTACAGCAGATTGAAGCTAATGCGGACACCATTCTCGAAGAAATCGGAATCGAGTTCCGTGATGATGCAGAGGCATTGTCGATGTGGCGGGATGCCGGTGCCGATGTGGAAGGTCAACTGGTCCGATTTCCTCGTGGACTGTGCCGCCAGCTAGTTACCGCAACTGCCCCGTCGATTTATACCCAGCACGCACGAAATCCGGCAAACAGTGTAAAAATCGGTGGTGATCATCTGGTCATGGTACCGGCATATGGCCCACCGTTTGTGCGTGATCTTGAGGGTGGTCGTCGTTATGCCACCATTGAAGATTTTCGCAACTTTGTAAAGCTCAGCTATTCGTCCGACTCCCTCCATCACTCAGGTGGTACTGTTTGCGAACCGGTTGATCTACCGGTGAACAAGCGACATCTTGATATGGTTTATTCCCATATCAAATACAGCGACAAAGCGTTTATGGGATCGGTAACTGCGCCCGAGAGAGCACAGGATAGTGTGGACATGGCGAAGATCGCCTTTGGCGCTGATTTTATCGACCCGCAGACCGGGAACGAAAAAACCGTTTTGACGAGTCTGATCAACGCTAATTCGCCGATGACTTTTGATGACACCATGCTCGGTGCTGCGAAGGTCTATGCGCGTAATAATCAAGCCACTGTCATTTCCCCGTTTATTCTGGCAGGAGCAATGTCGCCAGTAACGGTAGCAGGAACGGCGGCGCAGATTCTCGCAGAGGCACTGGCCGGCATGGCCTTTGTACAACTGGTGCGGCCAGGTGCACCAGTCGTTTTCGGCACCTTCGCGAGTTCGGTATCGATGCAGTCCGGGGCTCCAACTTTTGGCACACCCGAACCTTCGCTGGTCATGTATATTGCGGCTGCTCTGGCCCGGCGATTGGGAGTGCCCTTCAGGAGTGGTGGCGGGTTGTGTGGGTCCAAATTGCCTGATGCGCAAGCTGCTTATGAGTCAGCCAATACATTGCAAAGTGCAGCCTTGGCTGGGGTTAATTTTATGTTGCACACGGCTGGCTGGCTGGAGGGTGGGCTGGTCATGGGCTACGAGAAATTTATGCTGGATGCCGACCAGGCAGGCATGATTGCAGTCCTGCTGAAAGGGGTCGACATGAGTGAAAACGGCCAGGCGCTATCCGCATTGCGGGAAGTCGGTCCTGGCAAACACTTTCTGGGTTGCGAGCATACGCAGGCTAACTTTGAAACTGCTTTTTATCGCTCGTCTCTGGCGGACAATAACAGCTTCGAGCAGTGGGAAGCAGAAGGCCAGCAAGATGCTGCGATGCGGGCCAATCGATTGTGGAAGCAAGCTCTTGCTGACTATACCGAACCTGCGATCGATCCAGCGGTTGATGAGGAGCTATTGGCCTTCGTTCAGAAACGCAAGCAGGAAACACCCGATGCCAGTTATTAAGTTCGACAATAAGTTATCGCTTGTCTTTTGACGTCCCTGCAGATGGGGGCTGCCGGCTAAAATTATCTTTCCGGAATCACTGAGCCAGTTGTGATTTTATCAATGGTCCAGTTGGTAAGGTTTTTTGAACCAAAAGTTTAGAGTTAATACTTTTGTTCCGCCTTTTCCGTGTAAACTGTTGATTCTTAGTGTATCGGATATATCGATTAGTGAACGGCTTCGCGCTGGTGCCAAGCAGTTGTCGCGATTGCTGCATTTCAGGTTGCCGATTCCCGTCAAACCGATTCTCAATCGTTGAATAAATCGCTTGTCATGTCCTCGAAGGTGCCGTAGCTTAGCGACAACTTCAAGCCGTGAGTAAGCTCTTGATTGACGCTGCTGACAATGCCGGCACCATCCGTGTCGGATTTCTCCTCGCAAATAACTTCTCCATGATCGCGTTCACCTCGGCGCTCGAGCCGTTGCGGATGGCCAATCAACTGAGTGGAGAACCTCTTTACAGTTGGGGCACGATCAGCGAGGACGGCAAGCCTGTGTCGTGCAGTAACGGTATCGTCATTACACCCGACTACGTGGTGGAGCAGATTGAAGGTGCAGATCGCCAGACTACTGCAGGAGTAACTGCAGTTCCTGTCTCGGTAAAAGCCGGTAACTTTGATGTGGTGATAGTTTGTGGTGGATTGCATATTCACAAGCTGGGCGCTGAGATCAGCTTGAACTGGTTACGCACTCTACCCAAGCGAAAGGTGATGTTGGGTGCCGTTTGCACCGGGAGTTACCTGTTGGCGAAAGCCGGGTTGCTGGAGGGGTACCGATGCACTATCCATTGGGAAAACATTGCCAGCGCCCGCGAAGAATTTCCGCATCTGGTTATCTCACCTGAGCTGTTTGAAATTGATCGGGACAGATACACCTGTGCTGGTGGAACTGCACCGATTGATATGATGCTGCACTGGATCAGGAGCAGGCACGGAGCTGATTTGGCAACAGCTATTTCAGAACAATTTATGTGTGAGCGAATTCGTGATCAACATGATCGGCAACGGGTTCCGCTAACACAACGTATCGGAACCAGTCAGCCTAAATTGGCAGAGGCTGTGTCTTTGATGGAAGCCAATATCGAAGAACCGATGACGCTGGATGAGCTCTCACATCATGTAGGTTTGTCGCGTCGTCAACTTGAAAGGCTGTTCCAACGTTATTTGCATTGCGTCCCCACCCGTTACTATCTTGAACTCCGACTTGAACGGGCCCGGCAACTGTTGTTGCAAACCAGCAAGCCGATAGTGGATATCGCGCTGGCCTGTGGCTTTGTCTCAGCACCTCACTTTAGTAAGTGCTATCGCGATACGTTTTCAGTACCGCCACGCGATGAAAGACGACGGGCAGCTGGCTTACTGGATGACGTCAAAAAACCAGAGCGCGGCAATCGATCCGCTGCAAAGGCCAACAAAACATCTCGGTGTGCGACGAAAACAACGGAAGCTGCTACGGTCTGTGATGCAGAGTCGGCCTCATCGCTGTCCAGGGAAGCGGGCCTCGAAGGCGGCAATGGGACGAAGGTTGACACTGGGAAAGCTGGCTTGAACGGCGCGCATACGGTAAATGGAAAAAGCAAAGCCAAAGCTGCTACCGCGAAAGCTGCAACCAAGGGTGTGACCCAGAGTGGATCACGTGATGCATCCAGGACAACAGCGACAAAATCAGCTTCTGCCTCTCGTGCCAGTCCCTTGAGTCGTACCACCCATCCGACGATTGCTCAGACTAACGTGCAGGCCAACCTGCAGGCAAATAGCAACCCCAAGTAATAATAAACTCCGCAATCGAACGTCACGGTCGCTGCCGGTAAAAGCAAATCTCGCGACCTGGGGTCATGGTACCAAGGGTCATG
>CALFCE010000207.1 GCA_937951215.1 uncultured Granulosicoccaceae bacterium | reverse complement strand
GCTATGCCTACTCTGTGATGTCTACTGCTGCTATGTCTATTGTTTAAGCACCGAAGATAAAAACTGCCTCGTTCTGGGCTCGGTGGGATCGCTGAATATTTTATCCGGTGAACCTGTCTCGATAATCCTGCCATCATCAAGCATACACACGGAATCTGCGGCCTCGCGTGCAAAGCCGATTTCATGGGTGGCTAAAATCATGGTCATACCTTGCATGCGAAGCTGACGCAACACATCCAGCACCTCTTCGATCAATTCCGGGTCCAGTGCCGAGGTGACCTCATCAAACAACATGATCTGCGGGTTCATCGCCAGTGCCCTGACAATAGCAACACGCTGTTGTTGTCCACCAGAGAGCTGATCAGGATAGTGCTCCATACGATCTTCCAGACCGAATTTTTCGAATAATTCCTGTGCTGACTGTTTGATTTGTTGGGCTGGATGGCGGTGCACGCGACGCGGTGCGAGCATCACGTTTTGCAGTGCGGTCATATGCGGGAACAGGTTAAAACTCTGGAATACCAGCCCAATTTTTTGTCTGACCGGTTGCGGGTTGAAGCCCGGTTCGGAGATATCAATGTTGTTAAACAGAATCTGTCCGTTATCGATAGGTTCCAGTAGATTGATACATCTGAGCAAGGTAGATTTACCCGAGCCTGAAGAACCAATCAGGCAAACCATCTCTCCTTCGGAGACGGACAGATCAATCCCGTTTAAAACCGGGATATCACCAAAGCCCTTGTGTACATCAACCAGGCGCAGTTTCTCGAGCGCCATCAGGAACGCTCCCGGTGTTGTTTGGCTAGCAGGTAGTCCGCATAGCGGGTTGCCGGCACAGTCACGCAAAGGAAAATGATGGCTGCCCCGACATAGGGCGTGAAATTGGCCAGTAGCGATTTATGCACACCGGCCTGGCGCAGAATTTCGACAGGGCCGATAAAGGACAACAAGGCGACATCCTTTTGCAAGGCTACCAGCATATTCATATTGGCGGGTACCACACGACGCAAGGCCTGAGGCAATACCACGTAGCGCATGGTATCCCGATCGCTTAAGCCCAGAGATTGACCAGCAGCTCTTTGACTTGCGTGAACAGACTCTATGCCGCTTCGGATGATCTCGGCAACATAGGCCGAGTAGGTCAGTATCAGTGCCAGTGAGCCCCAGATATAAGGGCTGTTCCATGGGCGTGGTAAACCCAGGCCCGGAATACCAAAGCCAATCAGAAAGATTGTCAGGATTACAGGAACACCGCGAAAAACATCGGTAAATAGAATACTCACCGCGCGTAGCGGAAACATCGCGGGCGACTTTTGATCGCGTGCCAGAGCAAGCAACAAACCCAGAATGGCAATAGCCGGTAAAGACCAGAGGAAGATCGCTATATCAAGCGTAAAAGCCTTCAGTAGTGACGGGAAGGTCGAGACCAGAATGTCGCCATTGAAAAAACTGTTCTGAACCTTGTCCCAGCCCGGTGCCAGCGGCACCAGTACTATCAGTGCCGCCAGAACAACAAGGGTACTAAGCGCAGCAACTGCCACGCCCTTGCTTTTTTGCTTTTCGTCAAAGGCAACCCGTTCTGCGCTGCGATTTATCATGGTTGCGCGAGTGTTAGTGATCCATAGAGAAAAGTGACTTGTCGTACTGGTGAATTATTGCTATTTGATTAACGGAACCCCGGTTGTTTCCTGTAACCACTCAGCTTCGATATTTGCCAGTGTTCCGTCCTCTGTCAGTCCGATGACTGCTTCATCCACACAAGCTTTTAACTCGCTGCCTTCTTCCATCAGCATGCCGAACCGGTCCGGGGTTTCAGTGCGATCGGCTGGGAACTGCCCCAGCACTGCACCATCTTCGAGTACGACGGCACTCAGATATAACGCAGTAGGCAGATCAAACATCGCCGCGTCAATCTGGTTGGCTTTCATCGCTTCGGTTACGTTAACGTTGTCATCATAAAGAAGTGGGTCGCTGTCAGGTTTGATGGTCTCTTGAAGCATTTTCAATGCAGTAGTGTTCGCATCAACGCCCCATTTGAGGGTTTTCAAAGAATCGATGGTTGCAGTGGCTCCATTGTCGACAGACGCTTTTCGCACCAGCACGGCCATCGGGGCAAGATAATAGGGAGCGGAAAAATCGACCACCTTGTCGCGCTCTTCGGTGATGGAGAATTGTTGCAAATTGATATCAAAATCCTTGGTGCCGGGCTGAATGGCTTGATCAAATGAGGCTGATGTCCATTCCACTTTATCATTGGAAAACCCCATTCGCTCGGCCACTGCATAGGCCACTGCTGCCTCAAAACCTTTGCCGGAGGCAGGGTCATTGTCCATCACCCAGGGGTAATAGGCTGGGTTGCCGGTCGCAATAGTCAGCACACCGTCTTTCAGGGTTTTGCCAGCAGCACAATCGGCAGCATAGAGGTTTGTGTTTGCGGCAAACACAACGCCTGCGAGTATGGCACTGATAAAGCCGGAGCGTCTGGTGGTAAGGCCAATGGAAGGGAATTTCATGGTTGGTTTCTCCAGTCGGGCGAGGTTCCGCCAGTCGTTGTTTATCTCCCTTCGATACTATTAGCTTTCGGGCTGTCGAGCAAATTTCCTGGCCCGGTTCTGATGAACTGTGTGCAACCTACTGAATCTGCAAACAAGCTGATATCTATTGGCTCTGCATTACCATCCAAGCCTTTTTTAATGTAGTTTAGCGAGATCCCGGTTGAAGCATGGTAGTGAGAAGCATGAGTAACCCCGATTTATCGCAGCCAATGTCCTCTCACGCCCGTGCCATGATGGACAGGCGGGAGCGTCTGCTGGGCCCGAATAATCCCACCTTCTACGATGAGCCGGTTAACTTTGTGCGTGGGGAAGGGGTCTGGTTGTACGATCATGCTGGACAGCGTTATCTTGATTGCTACAACAACGTGGCTCATGTTGGGCACTGCCATCCAAAGGTAGTCGAGGCCGTGTGCCGGCAGACTTCCACGTTGAATACGCACTCCAGATATCTGCATGACAATATGCTGGATTACGCTGAGCGATTGACAGCAACTTTTGATCCCTCGCTCAATACACTCTTGTATACCTGCACAGGTTCCGAGGCTAACGATGTGGCGCTTCGTATGGCTCGTCAGGTAACGGGTAATCAGGGCATTATCGTGACCGATCATGCTTATCATGGGAACACTGAATTGGTGATGGAGTTGGGCACGATCTTCTCTGACGCCGAATCTTTACCTTCTTATGTCAAGACCATCCCTGCACCCGATAGTTATCACTTACCGGCCGATGCCGCGGATCTTGAACAGATGGGGGATCAAATTATCGATCACCTGCAAGAATCTATTGCCGCTTTGCAGAAAGCGGGTCATGGCTTGGCTGCACTTTTAATTTGTCCGATATTTGCCAATGAGGGCTTTCCTGATCTACCGGCTGATCTCAATTCACGTTTGACAGAGGCCGTGCATGCAGCCGGAGGTATGATCATAGCGGATGAAGTTCAGAGTGGGTTCGGTCGCTGTGGCGCCGCGATGTGGGGCCATCAAGCAACCGGCTTTTTACCTGATCTGGTCACATTGGGAAAACCGATGGGGAATGGTTACCCGATAGCAGGTGTGGTTACTCGCGCGGACATTATGAGTACCTTTCGCCAAAACAGCATGTACTTCAACACATTTGCTGCGAACCCTGTCGCCTGTGCTGCCGCGCTTGCAACTCTTGCAGTCATTTCCGATGAAGACTTGATCAACAACGCAGCCACGGTTGGCGAGTATTCCAGAAACAGGCTTGTGAAACTACAGGAACGTTTTGCTGCGTTGGGAAACATTCGTGGATCAGGGCTGTTCTTCGGTGGTGAATTCGTTTCTGACCGTGAGACCAAGCTTGCAGATTCTGTAACAGCGAGAAAGGTCATGAACCGAATGCGGGAGGAAGGGGTGATTATGGGGGTCATCGGTAGCAGAGACAATCTGTTGAAAATCCGCCCGCCGATGCCGTTCTCAAAGTCGAATGCCGATTTGTTGTTTGACAAGCTGCAATATGTTTTGGATGGTATCTGACTACCGGACGTTCCGGTTGAATACGTGATAGAGGATGCAGAGATATGACCGAATTTTTTGCCTTGCCCGCAGATCAGCAATCAGCGCGTTTACAAGTGTTGGCGCAAAATGCCCTGGCTCACTGGGGACAAGATGCGAAAATTATTCGGCTGATTAAATATCGGGAAAACGCAGTGTTTGAGGTACGTCTTCCGGGAGATGTTAAAGCCGCATTACGCGTACATCGACAAGGTTATCATTCCGATGACAGTCTGCAATCTGAATTGCAATGGATGGCGATGCTGGCAACAAATGGTCTGGTAGTACCCGAACCTGTCCTGACAAGCCGGGATATGAAGCTGGTGGGTGCCGAAGCTGATGGAGTACCCGGTATCTGGCAGGTCGATGTTTTGAGTTGGCTCGATGGGCAGGAGCTTGGGGCGGTAGGCGAACCACTGGAATTTAACGATCGCGATCCGGCTCACCTGTTTTTCAATATCGGATCAACCGCCGGGCTACTGCATAAGCTGACAACAGCCTGGCTGCTGCAAAATTCCATGAAGCGCCATGCCTGGGATACTGACGGCCTGGTAGGCGATGAGCCCTTATGGGGGCAGTTCTGGCAATTGAAGGATCTGTCAGCCCGTCAGAAAGAACTTTTTCTTGAAGCAAAATCAGCCATTGCTAACGACTTGAAGGAATATGGCATGACTCCCGATAACTTTGGTCTGATTCACGCAGACATGGTGCCGGAAAATGTCATGCTAAGTGATGGCAGCGTACAGTTGATTGATTTTGATGATGCCGGTTTTGGTTGGCATATGTTTGAGTTGGTCACTGCGATTTACTGGCTGGATGAAGAGCCATTGTTCGAGACACTTAAACATGCCCTGTTCGAGGGGTACCGTAGTGTTCGCACATTACAACAGCGAGATTTGGATACGTTTGATCTATTTATGGCTGCACGTAGCCTGACCTATCTCGGCTGGGTTCACACGCGCAGCCAAACCGAATCGGCCGTTGAGCTGACCCCGGTGATGATCGATAGAGCAGAAAACTATTGTGCTGCCTATATGGATAAATCTGCATAGTATCGCCCATCGTATTATCTTGGGCTCATCGAATTGGCCACCCTGCGTTCAGTTACATCAGTGGTGCGATGGCAACGATCTGGTCAGTCATCTGAGCTTTATCGGAAGTTTTGACGGGCCGCATCCGTTTTTTGATGCGGATGGAAAACTTATTGATTAACGCTTTCTAGCGGTAGTTCATCGACAATAGCGATAACTTCGATTTCAATCACCATTGACTCGTACACCAAATACGGTACCGGAATGCCGGATGTCGCCGGTCCCGGCTTGGTAAAGGCTTCTGAACGAATCAGCAAGTTCTTGTGTAATCCATCCGCCGAGGCGTTACCTTGATAGAACGTGGTGACCTTCACCACATCATCCATGGTAGCGCCAAGATCGACCAACAAAGTCTGTATGTTGGATAAGGCAATTCTGGTCTGTTCAACGATATTATCCGGGTGCAAAACATTAGCCTGACTGTCTAGCGCAACCTGCCCACCCAAGTGAATAACCTGTCCGTGGCGATTACCGTGTTGGTAAGGTAGGGGATGGGGCCAGTTCCAGTGTCCGTCGGGCCATGAATAGCGGATTGGGGGTTGTTGCGTTTTTGATTCCGCCGAGGGTAGTGCTGCGGTGACTGCAATCTTGGTCATCAAACCCGGAGTGGCAAATTGCCCGACAGTCATACCGGTTGCGGCAGGGCCGGGCTTTTCGAAAAAACCTGCACGTATTGCCGCAGGTTTTTCCCAATTCTCGGCAGTACCATCACCCAGATAAAAAACATTCAGTTTCAATACATCGCCAACGTCCGCATCAAACAAGGCCAGCGTTCTGTTCAGCTGTTCCATCATAATCGTGGTTTGAACAGTGAGATCTCCAGGCGACTGTAGTTTGCCGTCACAGTCGATGGACGAAACATCGCTGGTGAAGATCAAATCATTGCAACGCACCGCATGAGAGTACTGGTTTTGAAGTGCGGGGAGGTCCATACCCCGTTTGTAAACCGGGTTGTCGGATGTACGATGAGTGGGATCGATAGCAACTCCTTCCAGCTCGATTCGCATCCCCGGATAGCAAAGCTCTGGAAGACAAATCGTGGAAACGGCGGGCTTTGTCTCACTGGCAAGTTGGTTGGCAATCAGCTCCAGTATTTGTAATTCATCCGATGCGTCACCGGTAAAATAGATCACCAGTTTCACCAGATCATCGAGAGTGGCGTCCAGATCCATCAGGATGCTCTGTACATGATGCAGGACATTGCGGGTTTGCGTTACAAGGTCACCCGGGTTGATCACACTACCTTGGTGATCAAGGTCAGCTTGACCACCCGTGAATATAAGGCCACCTCGTTTTACACCATGATAGTGCGAAAGATCGACGGGCCAGCTCCAGTGACCCTCCGGCCAGCTATGGGTTTTTGGATTCATGGCAGCTTAAAATTCCAGCCGTGCACCCAAGCTGAGGCCTGCTGACTCCTCAAAGTCGTTAGCAAAGTACGAAAATGCATTGGCGAAATATTGAAATCCTCTCGGTCTGACCAGGACGATATCAAAATCAAACTTGCCATAGCTTTCATCTGTGGGTGGAAGCTCAATGTCATCGGTGATATCCGGTCTTGCAACAACTGTGGCCGTGATAGCTTCGTCGTCAGGATCGTCGCGAAGAAAGGAGACAGTAAAGGTGGGTACAACAACACCAACCGAGCTGCTGAACGTGCGGCTGTAACCTGCGCCGAGCGTGAACAGTCTTTTTTCCTGCGTGTGTTTGTCGAATGCAATTTCTGTATTTGTTGAACCTGTTTCAGTGAAGGCATCTGTATCGATGCTGGAGAAGTCTGCATCTGCACGCAGGAAAAACCGGTTTCCGGTGCCTGCGAAGAACTGGCGCTGGATAGAGATACCAGCCAGTACAATATTATTTTCACTATTGCCGGAAACCTCACCCGCGACTGTGACTAACGGATCAACAGTCACTACTCCGGGGTTAAATACACCATCACTTACGGTGCGTGAGGTGGATGAGTCTGTCTTGCCCAGGCCGACATAGCCGGTCAAGCTATACGATGAATTCAAGTCTGCACTGGCGAACAGAAACAGAGTACCCGTGTCGCTTGAAACTGATCCGCCAGAGAGGCTTTCAGATTCGGCATTGCTGGATTGTTCGCGCTTCGACAGATCAACCAAAGCGCCCAGTATCCATGATTCACCTATGATTTGATCATAGCCGAACGAGAGATTGGTGATATCACTGTCATTCCCGGCAATACCTTCTTCCTCACGTCCAACTCGTTCAAGGTTGCGTATTCCGACAGAGAAGAACACGCCTCTCTGTGGCAGGTTGGTATCCCTGTCTTTTATCTTGTCTACCGCCTTGTCCAGATCCTGATCAACGGTTTGTACTACGGTAACAGCTTGATCGCCACCGCCCTGTGCCGGGGTATTAGGCTCGACGCCGGGATCAATTGAGGGATCGCTGCCAACAGTTTGGCCTCCACCACCAGATGGGGTTCCACAACCCGTTGCAAGCAGGCTGCAGATGACGGCGGCGAGCAACCATTGCAGTCGCTTGCTATGCAAAGCAAGCGATATTGAGCAAAAGCTGCTGTTCGTAGTGAGTTTGTTCATCCGGGAAAATAGGTGTCGGGAAAAAATGGAAGGACTTGCGAGGGCCTGGGGTATACACGGCACAATAAGGGGCGTCATCTTAAAGACGCTGTGGCCATACTGTCTGTCGCTACAAGTATTTGAGTAATCATATAATATTATCGCTTTTACGAACAATGACCGTAAGTTGAGGTAGCTCCTTGTGTGTAAACCGGAATAACAATGCCCAAAGTACTGTTGGAAAAAGATGGCCGAATTGCCCGCATCACACTAAACCGGCCTGAGGTTTTAAACGCGATTGACGATGATCTGCCAAGGGAGCTTGCGGATGCGGTAGCTCAGGCAGACTCAGATAAATCAATCCATGTGATGGTTTTGGCAGGTTCCGGCAGGGCTTTTTGCGCTGGTTATGATCTTTCGCATTATGCTGCAGGCAGTGGTGCCAATCCGGTGGTGCAGGAAATGCCTTGGGATCCGATGCAGGATTACCAGTTTATGTGGGCCAATACGCAGGCATTTATGTCGCTGTTCCGCGCAATGAAACCTGTTATTTGCAAGGTCCATGGCTTTGCGGTGGCAGGGGGTTCTGATATAGCTTTGTGCGCCGACCTCACCATCATGGCCGATACTGCACAAATTGGATACATGCCAAGCCGGATCTGGGGTTGTCCAACGACTGCCATGTGGGTACATCGGCTCGGGCCCGAGCAGGCAAAACGCATGATGTTTACCGGTGACAAGATCACGGGCGTCGAAGCTGCCGCAATGGGGCTGGTCATGAAGTCGGTCGCGGATGAAAAGCTGGATGAAGAAGTAGAAGCGCTGGCCTCGCGTATGGCAACGGTTCCTGTTAACCAGCTGGCCATGCAAAAGATGGTTATCAACGCCGCGGTGGAAGAGAAGATCAATCAAACTCAGCGCCTGGCCACCGTGTTTGATGGCATGTCGCGGCATTCCCCTGAAGGTTTGAATTTTAAGGCGAGGGCCGAGCAGGTGGGATGGCAGCAGGCTGCTCGTGAGCGTGACAATGGTTTATTTGACTGGACGTTGAATAAGCCTGTCGTCAAGCGGGATTAGAATCAGCGATGGTGATGCAACAGATGTGGGGCAGAATCTAAACCCCACATCTGTTGCCCGCTTCTGAACGTTGTTGCTTCTGCTGATCGCTAGCGATTTAAAGCCTTGCCCAGCAGGCTTATTGCCACTGCAAGCAACACCACATCCTTTAACAGAAACTGCCCCGGTACCACTGACAGAGCTGGAAAACCGCCAAGGCTGGCTTCCCAGCCTGGAGCTGTAAACAGGAAGCTGAGGGTAATTGCAAACGTGGCCATTGCTGCCAGTGCGCCAAGGATAGCTGCGGTTTTGAAACGCATGCCCAATAGCAGGGTGATGGCGGTGGCGATTTCGATCGTGCCAATCAGATTTGATGCTGCCTGCAGACTAAACACATTGTATAACCAGGATACCAATGGGCTGGACGCGATAAGCCCTTCGATTGCTCCTGCTTCATAAGCGGTAAATTTCATTGCGCCAATCCACGCCAGGACCAATGCGGTGGAAAAGACCAAAGCTTTATCACCGATTGCGCTTATGGATTGTTCCCACGCTGAGTCTGACTCTTGTGTGATCAGGTTGCTGTGAATGTGTTGTGCTGTTGTGCTCATAATAAATACTCCTGAAATTAGTTGTCTTGAAGTTGACTTATCGGACTTGCAGCTTTTCAAGCTGAAGTAATTCATCAAGCTGCCCGCTGTGCTCTGCTGCGACCAGTTCGTCACTACCACCTACATGATGATTGTCGATAAATATTTGTGGCACAGATCGACGCTGGCTACGGTTCTGCATTTCCGAGAATCGTCTCGAATCTTTTGAAACGTCGTACTCCACATAGCGGATGCTTTTGGTATCCAGCAGTGCCTTGGCGCGTTTGCAATACGGGCACAGGGGTGTCGTGTAAATTTCTACTTTGCTCATGGTTAAACCTCGTTGATGTTGTTTGGGTAACTGTATGACGGGTGATTGTTCTATACGTTCAGTGACTATTTGTATAAAATACATATACTGAAAGTCTAAAATACTGTTTCAATGGAAGATTTTGAAGAATCAGACATCCTGAGTGATGTGCTGCGATCGCTGCGCGCTACCGGTACCGTTTATTTTTGTGATCAGCTCAAAGCACCGTGGGTAAAAGAGTATCCAGGGGACGATGTGGCCAGCTTTCACCAGGTGAGGCGCGGTGGATGCTGGTTGGTGTCTGACGGGATCAAACAGTACCTGGGGCCGGGCGATCTGGTCTTTATAGAACCGGGACGACCACATGTTCTCACTGACAGACCGCAGGGTATTGACGTCAGTGCCGAAAATCCCGACACCCTGTTGTTATGTGGGTATTGCCAGTTTGACGACAGGCTGGCTTTGCCGCTGGCTTCGCTGTTCCCCGTCGTCAGTGTTATTCATGACGAGCAAATGCAATCGCATGGATGGTTGCGCACGCTGCTTGATACTTTGAGTGCAGAGTATTTATCCAGTCGTCCGGGTACGCAGTTGGTGGTTGCCAAGTTGACAGAAGTGTTGCTGGTTGAATTGATTCGAATCAATTTTGGAAGCGGGCAGGACACGCCCCTGTTGAGAGCGTTGGCTGACTCTCACATTGCCAAATCGCTGCAGCTCTTGCACAAATACCCGGAGAAACCCTGGTCGCTTGATTCACTCGCAGCTGAAGTTGGTCTGTCAAGAGCAGGATTTGCCAAGCGGTTTAAAAGCCTGGTGGAGTACTCAATGTTTGATTATCTGACAAAAGTGCGACTGCAACTCGCCTGTGAATTGCTGATCGATACTGAATTAAGCCTATATCAAGTTGCCAATCGGGTCGGATATGAATCAGATCTTGCTTTTACTCGAACTTTCAAGAAACGCCTGGGGTTGACGCCAACGGCGTATCGCAAAGCTCATCTATCGAACACAAACCCCCTGTAGCTGTCATTGGCAACTTGCTGGCAGATATCCCGGTACCTGTCCAGCCCGCCAGCATAAGGCATAAAAACACGTGGTTTACCGGGAACATTGGCCCCGAGATACCAGGAATGCTTCACTTTCGGCAGCAAGGTCGCGTTGGCAGCGTCATTGACTTCTTTAACCCACCACTCGGCTGAAGCACCCGGGCTTTCGATTGTGGTGTGCTCATGCTCGAGCATATAAGCAATACACTCACTGATCCATTCAACGTGTTGTTCGATTGCTGCAGGCATATTGGTTAGCACTGAGGGGCTGCCCGGGCCGGTTACCATAAACAGGTTGGGAAACCCGTCAACCTGCAGGCCGAGATGATTGCGGGGGCCGCTGGACCAGGCTTCCCGGAGCGTCAACTCATCACGTCCCCGAATATCCATCCGCAGCAGAGTGCCGGTGATAGCGTCATAGCCGGTTGCAAATACTATTGTGTCCAGCTGATGGAGAATTTCCAGAAAACTGCCATTAGCGCCGATATCTTGGCAAACCAGTCCATCCCGGTTGATTTTCGAGATTGGCGTCTTTGCAAGATCGACCAGGGTGACGTTGTCTTTGTTAAATGTTTCGAAATAGTGCGTGTCGATGGGTGGTCTTTTTGCCGCATAGGGATGATCTATATCAGCTAGTGAAGCAGCGGTTTCCGGGTTTTTCACAATCTGCCGGATTTTTTCTTTTATAAAACTTGCAGCTGTTTCATTTGCCTGTTTACTGGCCAGCAGGTCAGCAAAAGACGAACGGAATTTCAGCCCTCCGGTTTCCCATGCTTTTTCATAGATGAGTTTTCGATCCTCAGGCGATGTCTCCAGTGCGTTTTGCTCGCTGATGCGCCAGCCGTGACCGTTGGTATTACCCCGTGTCAGTTCTCGTATTATCGAAGCATCACGCTTGTGAGTCATCCGATCCTCATCTGTCAATGCACGGTTGCGGGCAGGAACACTGTAATTGGCTGTGCGCTGAAAAACTGTCAGGTGGCTCGCTGTTTCAGCGATGACTGGAGCGGCCTGTATACCGGTGGAACCTGTACCGATCTGGCCGACGCGTTTGCCATCAAAGCTGACACCATCATGTGGCCACTGCCCGGTGTGAAACCACTCACCTGCAAAGCTGTCCAGCCCCTCTATATCAGGGATATTGGCGCTGGAAATACAGCCAACCGCTGTAATTAAAAATCGAGCTCGATAGTGTTTTCCGGAAGCCAGTTCCACATCCCAGCAGTTGTTCTCTTCATCAAACCGGGCCCCGGCAACCCGTGCACCAAACTCGATACTGCGGCGCAGGTCAAAGCGATCGGTGACATGATTTAGATAGGCGACGATCTCACCGGGGCCGGGATAACGTTCGGACCAGTTCCAATCTTCGGTTAACTCCTTCGAAAACGTGTAGCAGTAAACATGACTTTCAGAATCGCAACGTGCGCCAGGATATCGATTCCAGTACCAGGTGCCACCAACGCCGTCACCCGCTTCCATCACCTTCACCGACAAACCGAGTTTTTCCCTTAATCGGTAAAGTTGATACAGCCCGGAAAACCCGGCGCCGATGATCAAGGCGTCCAGAATTTCATGTGTCGGGGTTTGTGTATTCATCGGGCTTCAGTAGGTAAATGCAGGTTAAAGTTCAAAATATAACAAAATCAGAGTGTCAGATTGCCATTTTCTTTGTATTTTCGAGGTTTTTAGACTAGCACTGAAGTCTATTTTTCACCGCTCCCCTCCGAGTCTCTGTATGGTGGTGGTCAGTGTTGCCAGTTTCTTTTTATTTGGAACCGTTATTGATTGCGCTCAAACGAAACTGAGCTACAGTCGGTAGTGACGGAAACCGGGGTCACCAATCACGAACTCATTTCCGACTGTATTTGATCACGCGATGCCGTCCGTGGGGCCCGCATGAGCCCTGCAGGTGGTTTACCGTCGTTGTGGTAACCATGCATAAACCGAGAGCGACGTAATGGCTGTCATTGATATAAAAAATAACAAGAACGGTGCGCAGGGAAACAACGGGTGGAATCCTAATGGCTCCTCCAATCCCAACGGCGGCCCACCTGATCTCGACGAAATTTTTCGCCAGCAGAAAGAGAAGTTCGACAACCTCTTTGGGGGTAGAAAAAAGGGCAAAGGTGGGGGCTCAGGGGGAGGAGCGGGCGGAGGCCCGGGTGGAACGCCTGGCGGGCCTGCTCAAGGTAAACTGGGAGGGTTGATCCCGATTCTTGGCCTGGCCGCGCTAATCGCCATAGCGTTGTTTATCTATACCGCCTATTACACTGTGCCCAGTGATTCAGTCGGGCTTGTTACGCGCTTTGGAAAATACCTGAAGGAGGAGCCAGCCGGATTGCACTTCAAGGTGCCTTGGGGGGCGGATGAAGTGACGATTGTGCCGGTAAAACGGCAATTGAAACAAGAGTTTGGATTTAGCAGCGGTAACGCCGACAGAAGGCAGGCACAAGCGAATCCTCAAGCGCAAAGCCAGATGGTAACGGGCGACTTGAACGCGGCATTGGTGGAATGGGTCGTTCAGTACCGTATTGAAGACCCCAAAAAATACATGTTTGAAGTGCGTAACCCGGGTGAGACCCTGCGCGATTTGTCCGAGTCGGTCATGCGAGAAGTGGTTGGAGATCGAACCGTTGACGAGGTCATAACGATTGGTCGACAGGAAATTGAAGACGAGGCGCTGGTAAAAATGCAGGAGCTTACCGTCAAGTATGGTATCGGAGTCAGTATCGATCAGGTGCAATTGAAGAATATCAACCCGCCGCGACCGGTTCAGGAATCCTTTAACGAGGTTAATCAGGCGCAACAAGAGAAAGAGAGCCTGATCAATGCGGCACGACGTGAATACAACAAAGTGGTGCCTCTGGCAGAAGGGGAAAAAGACCAACGGATTCGAGCAGCCGATGGCTACCGTCTGAAAAGAATAAATGAGGCAGAAGGTGATGCTGCAAGATTTAATGCAGTTTTGACGGAATACCTGAAAGCCCCTGAAGTGACAAGACGCCGTATCTATATAGAAACACTGCAGGAAGTTTTACCAGGGTTGGAGTCCAAGATCATTATGGATGAACAATCTCAACAAGTACTACCGTTACTGCCACTGGGTGGCAAAGGGATTCTTCAATGAAAGTATTGGCACTGATCGTTCTTGCTGGAATCTTTTTGCTGATTTCCAACTCTGTTTATAAAGTAGACGAAACCAAGCAGGTTATTGTTACCCAATTTGGGAAACCGGTGGGAGATGCGGTTACTACCGCGGGCCTGAAATTTAAAATACCCTTTATTCAAAAGGTAAACCCGATTGAGAAGCGTATTCTCGAGTGGGACGGTAATCCCAGTAATATGCCGACCAAGGACAAACTCTACATAGCAGTTGATTTGTTCGCTCGCTGGCAAATAGTTGACCCGCTGCAATATCTGCTGCGTTTACGCGATGAACGCAGCGCCCAGTCACGCCTCGACGATATCCTCGGTAGTGAAACCCGTAACGCGGTGGCAAAGCACGAACTGATTGAAATCATCAGAACGACCAAAGACCGCAAGCCATTGTTCGATGCATCATTAACGGAAGAAGATCAAGCGACGCTGGGTACTCTGGTTCCAATCTCAAAGGGGCGAAAGCTGGTTGAAGAAGAAATTTACGCAGCCGCGGCAGGCAAGGTACAAGTGTTTGGTATTGAGTTGCTGGATATTCGTTTTAAACGAATCAACTACAACGAAAGTGTAAGGCCTAAAATATATGATCGTATGATCAGCGAACGTCGGCAAATCGCCGAGCGATTCCGCTCCGAAGGTAACGGCGAAGCTGCGCGCATAAACGGTTTCAGGGAGCGCGAATTAAACAAGATACAGTCTGAGGCCTATCGTGAAGTAGAGGAAATTCGCGGTGAAGCTGACGCAAAAGCAACAGAGATATATGCGAACGCCTATAACAAAAACGCTGACTCTGTCGACTTTTTTGAATTTCAGAAAACCATGGAAATGTATAAGTCTGTGATCAAGGATAATACTACCTTGATCCTATCCACTGAAAGCGAGGCCTTTCAGTTTCTAAAAGGTATGAATCCCTGATTGTATGAAAGAGATGCCCTGAAAAGATGGTCTGAAAGATGGCCTAAAAAAGATTATCTGATGATAAAGGATTGAGCGAAGACGGAGATCGCCGATGCAACGACGTGTTTTGGTGGATAATCAATGGCTAACGGTACTTGAAGACAAGTATCAGCTGCCAAATGGGTCGGACTGCACCTATTACCATACGCAAAAATCAGATGCTGTCATGGTAATTGCCATCGATGGCACCGATTCAACGGGTTATACCTATATCGTCAATCAACATCGCCATCCAATACAACAGTCTATCTGGCAGTTTCCGATTGGCGGGTTTGATAGTGATACAGAAGATCCGGTTGAGTCCGCTAAAAAAGAACTGCGTGAAGAAACAGGTGTAATTGCGCAGGGCATGGACTATCTTGGTTCCTTTTTTGCCGATCCCGGTTTTACCAATCAAAAGATACATGTTTGTGCCACCAACGATATAGTCGAATCTGGCGAACAGCAACTTGAGAAATCGGAGTTTGGGCTGATTTGCAAGAAAGTTGAAATCTCCGGTATTGCCCTGCTGGTTGATAGTGGGGATATGGGAGATGCGTGGGGGTTGGCAGGGCACTACTTCCTGACCAAATACATAAAACAGATTGAAAGCAACAATCTTCATACAACGGGCTGCGCGCTGTAGTCAACAGGATGTGCATTTGTTGCCAGTATTTTGAACTAAGAAGAAGAATCGACGACCTGATCTATCAATTTGATCGGGTTGAAAAACCTGATGGAACTATCGGCTATAAACGCCGCGATCAGGAGTTATGGATCAACTGGCATGAGAAATATGGTTGGGTCGCATGGGACGGAGAGTCGGAGACTGTCGCCGGGAGGTCCTGGTACTCAATGCCAGAAGAACAATCAGAATTCCCGCCTGAGGGCATCTGGGTGAGTCTGAAAAATGACAAATCCTATGTGTATGATCTGATTTATCCAGTTAGCGAATAGTGTCGTTACTTGATCGGTAACAGTCTATGTTCCTGATATTTGCTATGTCCCTGATGTTTACAACGTTCGTGATGTTTGGTCCCCTATCGGGTATCGGCGCATTGGGTAGTAATAGTGGCTTTCTGGCGTTCTGAAGCTGTGGGTATTACGCTGCAACAGGGTCTCTCGCAGAGGAGCTATCTGGCAGCCGTCTATCATTGAAAATTCCAGAAAAATTAGATATAACAATGACTTGAAAGGGTAGACAGAACCGAATCAATAGTTGGCGTAGACTTGAGGTTCTGATAGGCAAGATTCAGGGAGCGGTGAACTACCATGCTGTCAACTGAGTGGATCGATTTTCTAGTATATTCCGCGATGCTCGTCGGATTGTTTTTTATTGTCTATGTGTGCTGGCATTTGTACCTTTATCAATTAACCGTTGATCAGCGTTCATACAGGAAAGAGCGTGAACGTGATACGTCGAAGTCTTTTCTGACAATGCCGGGCAAACTGAAACTGAGTAAGCTCAAGCCTGAAAACAAGAAACCCGAAACAAAGAAACCCGAAAACGGGAAACCGGGTACAAAGAAAACTGATAGATCAATACTCGGTAAGCTGAAATTCCGAAAGCCACAAGCTCTGAAGCCGAAGTCGCCAGTACCAGCCAAGCCACAATCCAGTCACCCCGGCAAGGATCGCGCGGTGAAAACGGGATCTATCGCATTGCCCGGTGATTCCGCTGACGAAAACCTGCAACGTCTGAGAAGAAAAAAGCAATTGAAAAATCAGCGATTGAAGGTTTAGTCTGGATCGAACCGCACCTATGAAGGCTTGAAAATTCTGATAGTGAGGTTTCCTCGGGGTTTGTAAGGTATTTCTATTGGATTTACCTCGGTGTTGAATCCGCCAGTGTCGCAGACAACAGCTTGGCCCATCCAGAACAGAGTGTACAAACGGAATGCGAACTTTTCACGAGGTTTAATATTAAGGCTGTCGACACAATTAAAGCCATCGTCTAAAGCATTCGTCACGGGCAGTTGGCTAGTCCCGAGCTCCAGTCCCAACAAAGCCCACCATGCGATTAATAAGATCACCTTCCATCTCTACATAGTATTGCCCAAGCTGCACCATCTCTTTACCATCGGGCCCCATGCCGCCGAACTCAACTGTCGCTCGAATCATACCGGCCGTAGTGTCACTACCCACGACTTTGGCTGACCAACCGGGCGCATTGGCGCTAAACATACCGACATAGGTATTCAATGCGTTGATGCCATTGACGGTTTCCGGTGTACGTGGATCATCGTACTGAATAGTTTCAGTGACAGCACTGGTAATTTTCTCCAGCCTTGCATCGCTCGACTCGAGTTGCCATGCGTCGAAAAAAGTGGCTACGGGGTCTGACATAGCTTGTTCCCAATGTTGTGCCGTTGTGGTCCGGTGCAGATATTATACATCCTTCACAGAAGAGGTAACGCTGTCGTATCCTTGATGTCTTCCATCACGAAACTTGCAGATATATCTGACAGGCTGATTTGTTGAATCAACTGCTGATAGAGGCGATCGTAGTCCTGCACGCTTTTGACACGTATTCTGAGTATGTAATCCAGATCACCACTCATACGATGTGCACTGACGATCTCGGGTGTTTCGTCGACTACCAATCTTAATTGTTCCACCCACTGCAGATCATGTTCACTGTTTCTTATCAGTGCATAAACCATCAGCCCAAGCCCTAATTTATCAGGGTCAAGGATGGCAACCTTGCGCTGGATAATGCCGGATTCTTCGAGCGTTTTTACCCGTCGCCAACACGCGTTCCTCGACAAGTTAACCTTTTCTGCCAGTTCCTCAATACTTATCGATGCATCCGATTGCAGCATATTCAGTATCAACAGGTTTTTTTCATCAATATTTGTGTCCATTAGTGGATAATATCCCAATAATTCTGTAAATATTAGATGTATTTGGGAAGTAATCTGGCCTTGTTAAGGATATTGTTAGTTAACTCAATACCTTATAAGAGGCAAAAATATGAATGCATTGATCAATGTTGTAAGGGCAAGCCGTGAACATCCACTCAGCATAGGGCAAACCTACTTACAGCATTTTAAATTCTCTGCCTGTATGTCAATCAAGCTCCTGCAGGCGGCGGTCACAGCCATGGTTCATGCCTTCATTCCGGGCGTTTTCCAGACGAACACCAGCCGCGCCATTGATGAATTGCACACGCGAATGCACCGGCAGACTGGTCGTCAGAACGAGGAGTAATTTTTCATGTGTCGTCTGGCTGCGTATTCAGGCCCTTCCATTCCGTTGCAGAATATCGTGACCGTGCCGGTACACTCACTGCAAAAGCAGAGCGTTGCTGCTGAGAAATCGTTGGTGTCTGTGAATGGAGATGGCTTTGGAATTTGCTGGTACGCTGACGAAGTTGAACGACCAGCGCTTTACAAGGATGTTATGCCCGCGTGGTCAGACAGCAATTTTTCGAACGTCTGTCGTGTCGTTAAATCCAGTTTGTTCATGGCTCATGTCAGGGCGTCTACCGAGGGTGAAACTTCCCGCAGCAACTGCCATCCTTTTGTATTCGAACGTTGGTCATTTATGCATAATGGACAGATTCCTCACATTACGCGTATACGGCGTGATTTAGAATCAGAATTACCGGATTCCCTGTACCATGCCAGGCAAGGAACAACCGACTCCGAGCTGTTCTTTTTGCTGTTGCTGGCAAAGGGGTTCCGCGAAAATCCCAGACTGGCATGGAAGAAATCTTATGATTTTATTTCGAAGTCACATCGAGCAGACGAAGAACCAATCCGCCTGACTTGCATCCTGACCGATGGCAATATTGTTTATGCATGCCGTCAATCATCTGATTATCGCAGTCCTTCGCTATTCCATTCTCAAAAGCTGGATAATGGTGGCCAGGCATTGGCATCTGAGCCCTTGGACAAGAACAGGAACAATTGGGATCGGGTGCCAGAGAACTCGTTCTGTTCTATCACTGCCAGTGCTTTCGAGCGTGATTGTGTTTTGCAGTAGATTCAACTGCACACAGATCTTTGCATGGGACTTAACGCTGCGTTCCAGGTTTTGTGTGGAAATCTGAACTGGACTGTCTTGCCCGTATTGTGTTCATTAGCTACCGTCGGTACCTGCTGGGGCACGGTGTATATAAGCTTGTTTTTCATCTGCATTGAAACCGCAACTTCTGTAAAAAGTGTGCACTCCAGGGTCTTTGCGGCCAGACATCAGCATCGCTTTGTAGCAACCGGCTTCCCACGCCGCATTCAAGGTGTGTGACAACAGAGTTTGTCCGATTCCCTGCTGACGGTGGGCGGAATCGGTTATCACATTCTCGATAACTGCATAGGGCCTTCCACCTCTCGACATATTCGGAATGAGATTCAAGTAGCACGAACCCAATAATTTTCCGTCGCTCTCTGCGACAAAGAGTAGCAGTGATTCAGAACCAAGGATTTCCTCAAAGGCGCGATATACCGCATCTGTGGGAGCTGGATCTGCCGGATTCAGCTGCTGGAGCAAGCCCAACATTTGTTCGTAGTCTTCGGCCAGGGCTGTGCGTATTTGCATGGTGGAAAATTGCGGGGTATTTAACAAAGATACTTATAGATTTAACCTCTTCCTCCATTGTTTGCAAGTAAAGCATGGCCAGAAACTCACTTGGAACCTTGGTGCTACATTGTTTCCACATGCCCAGAGCACAATCTTCTCTCCGCGGAATGCCTGGCCATTCTGTATTTTGTCTCTGAGAGGTCAGTACTGAATGATACTGGAAAGGTCGGGGACAAGCGGCTACTGGTTGGCTGCACGTTTGAAGGGTGTTGTGAGGTCGTCTTCTGATGCACTACTATTCCTGTCGGTGGATCTGTTGACCACGCTCATGGGTTGTGAAGCCATGGGTATATTGTGCTCGTTAAAGCCCGTGATGATGCCCTCCAGTACTTTGGAGCGAATGGTTGTTCGTTGTTTCACGTCTTCAAGAAAATACCGCGCTTCAAACAACACACCGGATAATTGATGACCAAGGTCATCATCCCACATTGATCTGATGACGACTGTTGTCTGGTCGTGCAAAATACCCGGCACTTTGGCAGTGGCATCAAACACGATGGCCCGCACCTGGTCCGGATTGGCTGAATAATCCACCTGGAAACGAATACGGGCGCGAACGGGAGAGGGATCTATAGAAAAATTTTTGATAATGCCGCTGGATAGCAAAGAGTTGGGATAGTTGACGATCACACCGTCGGTATTACGAATAATGGTTCGTCGCAAACCGATATCAACAACATCACCCCATGAACCCCAATGTTTACCGATCTTGTCAATAGTGATCCTGTCGCCAATGCGCAAGGGTCTATCAATAATCAGAAAAATGCCTGACAAGATATCTGCGATGGTTTCCTTGGCCGCAAAGCCGACAGCAACACCAAATATTCCGGCTCCAGCCAGAACGGGGGCGACGGTGATATTATTTATTCTGAGCACCCAGACAAGGCAGCTCAACAGCATGACCACCCACAAAAACTGCTTGGCAAAGTCTATAACCCGATCATCCAGATCATTTCGGGTTTTACTGGTGATTTTTTCTATCCGTCGAATGACACTATGACGCAGAAAGAAGTATCCGCAGATCATCAAACCAATCACCATCGCGCTTTTAACAAAGGCGTGTAGATTTGACCAGTAAAGATCAAACTGGCTTAACGATTCAGACAACATATGGCGATCATCTTCCGGTTTAAAATAGTGTAGAAGTTTGAAATTCAACACAATCAGAAATGGTTTTTCTGGATATCAGGTATCGGCGAAAAGGTTGATTTCTGGAGGGCGATTTTCAGATATAGGTTTTCTAAACTGTATTGCCGGGTCGCGCTCGACTGGGTCGCTGAGTTTACACGCTAGAAAATGAGCAAGGCAGGGCGAACCGCAACCTAGAGATTGCATTCAGGACCGATTTTAAGATGGCTTCTATTAGTCTTTCCATGCGCTCCATTTTAGTCGGTCAGCTTCGCGCCCTCCATTGGCGTAATAGACTGCCATTCTGATCACATACAAATAGTTTTTACTGGTTTTATGATCTTCTTTGTTATTGGCAGTACATAGATTCTCGTACAAAATCTCTGGATCTTTTCCTCGCAAATCATCCAGCGATTTTACATTGATGCGGCTGAAATCCTGGACAAACGTTTTTCCGATTCCGGGTATTTCCAGCAGATCAGTTTTCTTCATCTGTCCCCTCACAAACACTTATTCTAACGCAGCTACAATTAACCAGATCCAATTCTGATGCTGGATCTGTATGGTACCCGGAATAGGCACTCTATTCACAAGCTTACCTGGTTGGAGCTGGTACTGCTTGAGCTGACATGATTGATCAGGAATTTCGTCCCCCAAGGATCAACCGAGTTTTTAAGGCTAGAGGCTGGATCTGAAACCAGTAACTCAACTTCCAGAAGTCCAGTCGAATCCCTGGATTTTTGACCTGCGCCTCGGCTGTTCCAAATGTTACCTGCCAAATGATGGTGATAACCCCCGCTGCCGTAAAAGCTTGCTGATTCCATGCTGGAAGTACAGGTAAAACCCAGAGAATTGACGTAAAAGTCATCTGCAGTGCGGAGTTCCCCGACTTGCAGATGAACGTGACCAATGACTGTTCCTTCTGGTGCTCCCATCCAGTTCTTTCGTGCTGAACCCAGAAAGCTGTTGTCCTTCAGGGGTTTTGAATTTATTATAATTTTACCGTCGTTGCCGATTTTCCAAGTAGAGCGATCTGTGTCAGCGTATATTTCAACACCATTGCCCTCTGGATCCGAAAGATAAAGCGCCTCACTAACACCGTGATTAGCCGCACCATCCAGCCGGATACCGCGCTCCTTGATGAATCGATACCACTCCCCCAGAGAAGAACGATTCGGTAACAGAAAGGCGGTGTGAAACAGACCGGCATCTTGCGGGTATCGCCGGGCGTGCTTGTCCTGTATGAGATTAAGCAGTGGTGTATTTGCGTTTCCCAGACAACACTCATTGGCGGATGATGAAATTTCGTTTAATCCAATGACTGAACGATAGAACCCGGATACCTTTGCGAGATTGTTAACGATTAACGTCACGGAGCCTATTGAAACAGGTGCGTCACTGGTAGCCATTAATTGATATCCTCGTGTCAGGAAACTGCCGGGAGGTAGAAAGTGGGGGCGCTGTATTTCATTTCAAGCTACTCCCGGCAGCTGGGGTAAAGAGTGGTTAACTAGAATTTGCCATTCTGGTTTTTCCACTCAGACTGTGGAGGAATTTCTTCTATAACATCCCAGTGCTCGACTATCAGTCCATCGGATATCCGAAATAGATCGTAAAATGCGACATGGCTACCCGGTGCCTTACCGAAGCGGCCCTCAGACATAGTCAATACAAAGTTGCCACTGCCCAGTACTTTGTGTGCTTTCTCGTAAACCATCACCATATCGTTGGCAGCGAAATATTCCAGCGCCTGAGTCAGACCATCCAAACCGTCTGCAACACCGCTATTGTGCTGAAGGTAGTTTTCAGCGTTAACGTAGTTGGTTACCAGATCAAACTTACCGTCGATCAGGATGTCGTTGACAAACGACTCTGCTATCTTTTTGTCGCCAGTTTTCTCGCTGTCTTCTATCTCTGTAACGCCGTCAAACTGGGTTCTTCCACTTGGATTCGGCGGGGTGATTTCTGTCAGATTATCCCAGTGCTCTACTATCAGCCCCTCTTCAAATCGAAATACATCGAATCCAGCCTTAGGCCCGAAGAAATCGTATTCCGTATGGGCAACCACATAATCTCCATCGGCGAATATTCTGTGCACTTTTGCCTTAAACCCCTCTGGTGGTGCGTTGGCGAATACTTCTCCCATCCCGGCGAGTCCATCCGCTGCTGACAGATTATGCTGTATGTACTTGTCTGGGTTGATGTAAGCAATGGCGCTCTGGTCGCCGGTGTTAAAACTATCAAGTAACGCTGCCGCTTTTTCTGTGTTCGTCATGTCTGCATTTGTCGTCATGGTGGTGAGGAGAGAGATGCCAGTAAGGGTCGCCTTGAGGCAATTACCGATCATTGAGTTAAACATTACTGTTCCGTGTTTGGGGCGAGCGGCAAATATAAAGATTTTGGAGCACTTTCAATAGATAAGATATTCGAATAAACTGTTACAAAAACTAGTGTAATTGAAGTCGATGATCGATCTGCTCAAATCTCTGGCAGTTTTTGTGTATGTGGTTGAAGAGGGCTCTTTCAGAGCAGCTTCATTCCGCTTGAAGCTGTCGCCATCAGTCGTAAGCCACCATATAAATCTGTTGGAAAAACGACTTGGTGTGGTGCTTTTCTATCGTTCCACCCGCGCAATTACATTGACTGATGAAGGTAGCCGTCTGTTTGAATCAGCATCCACTATGGTAGCTGCAGCTGACGACAGTCTGGGTTTGTATGCTGATTCTGCCGAAAATCGGCTGGTAGAATTGAGGGTTGCGATACCCAATATGCTTACGGGCCACTCACTATTTGACCGCATTGTAAAATTTGCAAAAGCCAGCCCGGGTATCAGACTGAATCTGATGTCATCCGATGTGGCTCTCAACTTGATTAAAGAGAATGTTGATATCGCAATACGCGTCGGTAAATTAAAAGATGCCGATTTGAAAACACGCAAAATCGGACAGGACAAACGCGTTATCGTAGCATCACCAGCATTGATGAAACGCTATAAAAAACCCAAACACCCGGATGAACTGGCGTCGTGGGATTGTATTGGTTTCTCCTCTGTGCCAGATAACTTCACTTTTAGAAAAGGACGATCAGTCTGCAATGTCTGGGGGAGTGTAGCTGCTACTACCGACGCTGTATCGACCATGCATCAACTCTGTGTTGCAGGGATTGGGGTGGCCGGGTTGCCTTATGAAACAGCAAAAGAGGATTTGAAAGCGAAAAGGCTGCTTGAAATTTTACCGGAATGGAGTGGGGAAAAGCTGGATATCTATGCGATGTGGGCCAAAAATGCAGATATAAAAAAGCAGACACGCGATTTTATAGATTATCTCGCGTTACTTACCTAGCCCGCTTTATTCACGAAGGCGAACGGGATATTGAAGTTTACATACTGTTGCCCGATTTGGCTCAACCCGTAAAATGGCTACGAACTTCGCCAAATCGGACAATCTGCATAGGCAGACTGATTGTGGAGGCGAACCCTTCATGAATAAAGCGGGCTAGTTGTCTTCTTCCGCCTGTTTATCGACGATGTTTTTCGCACATCGGTCACAGGCTCTGCACTCGCGGCGCAAGCGTAGCAGATAATCAACATACAACAGCCCATGCTATTGTAGTCTTAACACATAGTGGAGTAGATAGTGGTCGATTCAATCTGGTCTATTGGTTTGATGACTGGCACTGTGCTCGATGGAAACATCGATGTAGCAATGTTAAAGACCGATGGGGAAAAGGTGCAGGAATTTGGTCCGGCGGTTCTTGCCAGATATCAACCGGAGGTGATTGAGCTAATACGAGAGTCATTCGATGCAGCGCAGCTATGGCAGTTCCAGGGGCCGGAGCCGGCCGTGTTCCTGCAAGCTGAAAGGGCACTGACCGAGGCCCAATGCCTGGCAGTTCGTGAGTTGGTTGAACAAAGCGGACTGTCGATGAACGAGATTGGAGTGGTCGGTTTTCACGGGCAGACAGTACTTCATCGTCGGCCAGGTACAGAGCAGGCAGGCAAGACTCGCCAGTTGGGTGATGGCCAGCTGATGGCCGATTTGTTGGGGGTGCCTGTTGCATACGACTTCAGATCCGCCGATGTAGCAGCTGGTGGGCAGGGCGCCCCGTTAGCTCCAATCTATCACTCCGCACTGCTGCGGCGCATAAAGCAGGGGCCTGATACTGCGGTGCTGAATTTAGGAGGAGTGGCCAACATCACTTGGTGGGATGGCAACGATTCACTGGTCGCATTTGACACCGGCCCCGCGAATGCACCACTGAATGATTTTATAAACTCGCATGGTCTCGGCGATATGGACAAGGATGGTGTACTGGCGTCCAGGGGAGTAGTCGATGAAGAAAAACTCTTCCAGTTGTTACAACACCCATACCTGAATGAAGCCTATCCAAAATCTCTCGACAGATTTGATTTTTCGGCCGCAATGGCCGCTGGTTGTACCGTTGAAAACGGGGCGGCCCTGTTGACAGCCTTTACCGCTGCTGCGGTCGATAAGGCGCTGGATAAACTGCCAACACGTCCAGGTCAGTTGTTGGTCTGTGGTGGTGGCAGACACAACCCTGTCCTGATGAGTCAACTTGCTGAGCGGGCCAGTATCACCGTGGTGCAGGCCGATGAGATCGGGCTGCGTGGCGATATGATTGAAGCAGAGTGCTTTGCCTATCTGGCGGTCCGAACTTTGCGCGGACTGCCGATCAGTTTTCCCACAACCACTGGTGTACAAATGCCAATGGCTGGAGGACAGAGTGTCTTTCCAGCCGTTAGCTAGTGTCATTTGCCCTACCTTGCAGTTCTTTAAAATATCCGATCCAGCAGCCTGCCGTCGGTGATCGCCAAACCGAGTGCGATAATAATAAACCCGAGTAGTGCTTCAAGCCCGAGCTCTTCGCCAAGAAAGACCACGCTTAACGTCACCGCTACCGGTGGGATCAGCAACGTTACCAGCATAAGGTTTGCTGATCCTGCTCGAACAAGGATTTCAAAATAAAGCAGATAAGCCAGAGCAGTAGACAGAATAGCCACTGCCAGCAGTGATGCCCAAACCCCAGCTGATAACGCCAATACCGGCGTGCCTTCAATAAAAAAAGCTGCTGGTATCATCAACAGAGTGCTCCCTGCCAACATGCCCAGCGCATTCATAACAGGTGGGTATTGAGAGAGATATTTTTTACCCCAGACACCGGCAAACGCGTACGACAAGGCAGCTCCCATAATGGCCAGTTGCCCCAAATTCTGCACATTGAAATTCGACAGAGCATCGAGACCCATGATCACCGCTACCCCTAACAGACCAAACAGCGCGCCAATGATCTTTCGAGTAGTTAGCGGTTCATCGACCAGGAGCAGTCCCGCGACAACCGCCCCAAACACAGCCGTTGTACCATTAAGAATCGAGGCCAGACCGCTACCGATACTGGTTTGCCCCCAGAATATCAATGAAAAAGGAATCGCGTTGTTTAAAGCACCCATCACCAGATAGCACACCCAGGCTTTGCCAGATGTCGGGATAGTGATGCCACGCAACAACACGACTACCAGCAGCACCGGCACTGCCCAAAAAACCCGGTGCAGTGCGATAGTCAGTGGAGGAACTTCGGTCAGGGCTATTTCTGCAAAAAAGAATGACCCTCCCCACACGGTTGCGAGGCCTAATAGCAGCAAGCCTGAAGTCAGATCAATCGTTGGAGCTTTGGCCTGAGACATTAGAGTGTTAAGCCGACGATGAGAAGTTCTGGAGAAGTCTACGTCAAGCTGGCAAGTGGCGCCAGCTAGTGAGAATATAACGATCTATCTAAAGGATGGGTGAATTGAAATGAACTATAACCCACGTAGCGATGAACGACCGCTACCCTATGATCCGTTTAAAAGTTGTACTGTACCCAGACCCATAGGTTGGCTTTCGTCAGTATCCACAGAGGGCGTCCACAATCTGGCACCGTACAGTCAATGGCAGAATATGACATTCGACCCCCCGATGGTGATGTTTGCAGCTAATCGCTATCCGGACGGACGTAAAAAAGATACTGTCGTCAATGCCGAGAGCACGGGCTGGTTTGTCTGGAATATGGCCACCTGGGAATTGCGTGAAGCCGTCAATCGTTCTGCCCAGGCTTTTGAACCTGAGATCGATGAGTTTATCGAGGCAGGTATCACCGCCACAGGTTGTGTGGATGCACCCGGCCGGCGAGTCGCCGAATCGCCCTGTCACTTTGAATGCAAATACCTATCGAGCCAGTTCTTTGCTGGCAACAGCCCGGTGGGTGGAGTGGATGTAGTGTTTGCAGAGGTGGTTAGAATTCATGTCAAAGATGAAGTCATCACAGAGAGCGGGAAAATTGATATACCGCAAATCAAGCCGATAGCTCGGCTGGGCTACTACGACTATTGCGTTGTCGACGATGTTTTCGAGATGAAAATACCGGGTGGCGGTATGGCTGCAGACGGGCTTGAGGGACGAAAAGCCTAGCAAACTGTTAAAAACTCTCTGCAAGGCTCGCCGGTGCTCTTATCCGTCGCGCACAATTCCCGGTTTTTCATACTGTCAGTTTTTCGGGCTCAGGAATGCCTGCCGCCCGCTGCGCGCCGGTTGCCAGATGTATTACCTCTGGAATGACTGTGTCTGTTATTGCCGCTATTGGGGTTTGAGCTTTGCTTCCCGGCACCCTGACGCTCACTCTGGCTCTGGCGTGAGCGATTAGAACTGCGGTTTCGTTGTCCGCCTCTTGGGCCGCGTTTGCTTTCAGCTTCCGCACGCCGTTGCTCGATTTCCCTGACTGTCTCGTTGTGGCCAGTGTAGGGTGCGATTTCGACGACTTCAATTTCTCGTTTAATCAAGCGTTCGATGGCTTTTAACAGTTTGACCTCTTCTGCGTTAACCAGCGAGACCGCTTGCCCCTGCATACCGGCACGACCGGTACGGCCGATGCGGTGTACGTAATCTTCCGGTACATTGGGGAGCTCGTAGTTGACGACATTGGGCAGTTGATCAATATCAAGGCCTCGTGCTGCGATATCGGTTGCCACCAAAACCTGCAGGGAACCGTCTTTAAAGTTTTTTAGTGCACGGGTACGGGCGTTCTGGCTTTTGTTGCCGTGGATAGCCAATGCCTCGATGCCATCTTTGACCAGCATTTTCACCAATTTGTCCGCACCGTGTTTGGTACGGGTAAATACCAAAGTCTGATGCCAATCAAGTTCTTTGATCATAAAAGACAGCAGTTCACGCTTATTGTTTTTATCAACATAAAGCGCTGTTTGCTCAACCAGTTCGGATGCGGTGTTGCGTCTGGCGACTGATACCTCATCCGGGTTGTTCAGCATTTTTCTGGCAAGTGTTCGTATCTCGTCAGAGAATGTGGCGGAAAAGAGCAGGGTTTGCCTTTTTTCAGGCAGCAGTTTGATAATGCGTTTGATGTCGTGGATAAATCCCATGTCCAACATACGGTCGGCTTCATCCAGAACCAGAATATCAAGGGATGCAAGATCGATTTTGCCTTGACCACACAGGTCCAGCAATCGACCGGGTGTGGCTATTAGAATATCCACCGGTTTCCGCAAAGCCGAGATTTGCGGGTTAATGCTGACGCCGCCAAAAACCACCAGGCTGGTAATTGGCAGGTGCTTGCCATACAGCTGTACCGATTCATGAATTTGTGCGGCCAGCTCTCGTGTGGGCGTCAGTATCAGGCAGCGTGGCTTGCCTATTTTGCTTTTACCCTCGTTTTTACTCAGTAGTTCCAGAATGGGTAGAGTAAAACCCGCTGTTTTACCGGTGCCGGTTTGGGCAGCTGCCAGTAAATCACCCCCGGTCAAAACGCGTGGGATGGCCTGGGCCTGGATGGGGGTTGGTGTTTGGTAGTCCGCTTCATCGATGGCCCGCATAATGGCTGGGCATAAAGCAAGATCTGTAAATTTGACAGTGCTGGCTGGTTCTCCAGCAGGTGTAGGTTGATTATTCGACAAAAAAATTGCGCTCCGGCAATGGGGAAATGTGTAGTTGTTAGCCGTGTTAGAACTGAAAACTAATGAGATGGCCTGCCTCATAAAGGCCGGTCAATGGGTTGAACATGCAAGAATCGTTCTGATGTGATGCGAAGAATGGCGCAATGGTACTACCTTGCAGCTTTCTTCGCTATCGTTAAGGTAGTCTTTTCAGGTTAAATTTCAAGTCTTTGACTCATTTATGTCGGGTTTTCGGTGTTGTGTATCAGTTAAAGCCTATTATCGGCTGTTGCCGCTGTTGCAGGATTAGAGGCTGGCACTTGGGTATAGGTAGCTTCGCTTATATATGTTCCAGTGATGAGTCCTCAGAAAGGAAATTGATAAACAATTTGATCAGCCCACCTTTGGGGGCATTTTGCGGCCAGACAGCATACACATTAATTGAATCGACAGACCAATCCTGGAGTAGATGCTTCAGTTCGCCTGTGCTTACATACGGTGCTGCGATAAACTCAGGGATGATGGCAACACCTGCTCCTGCACGTGCCAGATGGGATAGCGCATAGGCATCATTGACGCTGATTCTGAAGGATTGTTTTGCCAAGGTACTGGTTTTGCCGCTGTTTTTAAAAACGCGTTTGGTATTCCAGACTGGCCCGAATTCCAGCCAGTCCCAATCAGTCAGGTCTTTTGGTAAAGAAGGTTTTGGTCGTGTTTTGAGATAGGCAGGGGCTGCGACCAGACATCGACGCATTTCGAAGAGCTTCCTGGCTTTTAGTGAGCTGTCTTGCATATCACCTGCTCTGATCGCTACGTCGTAACCGTCTGCTATCACATCTCTTCGTGCGTCTGAATAATCTATTTCGAGTTGTACTTTCGGGTTTTTCAGCGTGAATCTGGCGAATTGATTGGTCAAATCTGATTGCCCCAAAAAGGCCGGTACAGTCAGCCGCAGGATTCCGGAGATTTGCTGAGTTTGATAGGCAATGTCGTGGACCCCGGTTTCCACAGCGTCGATCATGGTGTGAGCAGCCGCTAACAGCCTTTCCCCATCTGCGGTCAATGAAAGTTTGCGGGTAGAGCGATAGAGCAGCGCCACCCCCAGGCGTTTTTCGAGTTGTCCGACATGGTGGCTCACCACTGAGGGCGACAGGCGCAACGATTGAGCCGCACCGCGAAACGAGCCGTGATCTACGGTTTTGGCAAAAATATAGATTTGACGTAATTCATCAAGCATTATTTAAATAATCAGAACAGTGTAGTTGGTTTAAACCATCTTATCATTTAATAGACTTGCCATTAAGGTGTCCTCTTGTTGCGAAATATCCGTTTGTCGCAGCTTGGGTTCTGGTACATATTTGGAGAGCAATCAATGAAAATAGTAAGAGTAGTTTTAGCCACTGTAGTGATGCTGGGTTCAGCGGGAAATCATGCATGGGCGGGTGAACAGGCAATAGTCCAGAAGTTTTATGATTTTCTCAGTAACCCCGGATCTGAACAGCATGCCGCCGCCTTCAAGGCTGTCACCGCGGAAGAGTGGGAAAGTATCGGTGACTACTCAGGTGCCAATAAGTCCCCTGATCAATTCATCGGGCAATTGGGATTCTTTGCAAAATTGATTCCTGATCTGGATTGGAAAGTGGAAGAGATGATTCAGCAAGGTGGTAAGGTTGTTGTCCGTAGTCGGGCAACCGGTACTCCCAATGGGCCACTCTTTGGAGTTGATGGAATGGGCAAGAGCTTTGATATCCTAACCATTGATATTCACACGGTTGTCGACGGAAAGATTGTCAGCTCGTATCATGTGGAAGATTGGGCTGGTGCACTCCAGCAATTAAAGTCGAAGTAGTAGTCAATTTATGTTTGTTGCAGCTGGTGCTTGCATCGCGTTCAAATAGTTGATGATGTTTGTCACACCAGACATTGGTCAATATGCTCAAGTAGCCAATGTCTGGTAGCTGTCCTGAAAATAACACAAACTTAAAGGAACAAGTTCATGAAAAGCCTGTTGGTTGGCACCTGTTTATTATTTGTATTCGCGACCTGCCAAGCCGGCAATAGCGGAGAAGCAGCAGAGAATTTTTCCATACCGAAGCGAGAGAACCCGATACCGAAAACGACTAACGGTGTCCCGCATGTCCAGATCGGATTGGAGGCGGTACCAGCAATAAAAGCCGAATTACTCCATCGAATTTCGATGGTCGAGGGGATAGAATTTCGCGCGACTGTTGTATCTCTACCGGGTGCGACCGGATTTTGGCTGAAAGATAACGTAGAGGTAGTCCGGCCTGAGGTGATCGTGCGTGGACGTGAGTTCGCGCACTTACACCCTGACAGCAGTTTACATGCGCCACTTCCGCCAAAATTGGCAGCGCAAGCAGTGGATGCCGGTTGGGCTGTTTATCATCCCTGGGCTGATCAGCGAGCCGGCTGGGAGGGGTTTGTGATGATCTACACACCGACGACCAAAGAGGAGTTGGAGGTTGTCTATCAGTTGATTATGGAAAGCTATCGTTATGTTACCGGGTGAAAACTTGGCAGATAATCTCGGCACAATTGCTTTTTAAGCACGCCTGCGGTTAAACAGCCGGTTACCCAGGCGCCTCAGTAGATCGGTTGGCGATGTGTCTTGTCTCTTTGCTACCTTGTGTTGTTCTGATGTGAGTCCCTTCTTCCAATAGCTCGAGATGTAAAGATGGGTTCTCTGGACTTGCTCCAGTTGCCGGTAGTGCTGCCGAAGCTTTTTTATCGATTTAAACTCGCAGGCCGTCCAGATAGCCGCTTGCCCATCCAGCCATTGCAGTTTTTCAACAGCATCAACCAACGGCGTGTCGTCTGACCCTGCGTGCGGATTGATTACCCACCGTAATTGCATAGAGGAGGGTATTTCAAGCGGCTGTTTGTCTTCCTCTGACAGAATTTCCACAACGACATAACCTGTGGCATTTTCGGGCAAAAGTGCCAAATTGGCGGTTAGTGCTGGCAATGCTGTCATATCGCCAACCAGCAGAAACCAATCTGCATCCTGGTTGATATAGGTCGCTGGACCAGGTCCGGAAATCGAAATGGCATCCCCAACCTTGGCTTGCTCTGCCCAATCCACTGCAATGCCATGAACATCACTTGCGGTGTTTCCATGCAGCATAAAGTCAACATCCATTTCATGCTTGTCGCGGCGCAATCTGGATATCGTATAGGTTCGCCTGAGTGTTTTAGAGCTGTCGGCGCTCGTGAAATTGAATTTGAAATACGCCCCCTCTGCATTATCGGGAAATTTCTCCAAATCTGCTCCGTGAAGAGTCAGTCTGAGCATATTCTTTGTTAAATGTGTTGATGATAAAACTGTGAGCTCTTTCGCTGTTCGCTTGGCGGCCATTATTTTCCCGGGATTGAGTGTTTTGATTCAATGATTGAATCTGGGCTGATGGAATCCAGTTTAGTTCGACTGGAATGTGTAGATCAATCATTGAAAATCAATGTGCAACTCCTTATTGAAGTTAAGGTTCTCACTTTTTTCAGCTGTTAAAACGAGATAGTGAAGGCCAACAGGGGAAAGCTCGCCGATTAGTCGATTTTCCAGAACAGTGTTTTCTGCCCAAACCAACTTATCAATGAAGAGAATTTGCTTCATAGTCCTTGGCTTCGATCGGGAGCTTACTGCTGACCCGCATTGAGAATGTTGACGAAAATATGCTCGCTGTTCAACCGCATATCTGTTCAACCCCAGTTCCTTGTTCCGGAGAAAATAATGAAACGTTCATTTTTTATAAGCATGATCACAGGTACTTTTATAGCAACCTTGCTTACAATGTCAGTCACGGCATCCGAGATGGATGCAGAGAGCCAGGCCAGCTTCGACACCGTTATGGCGTTTATGGGTGCCATGGGTAAAGGAGATATGGCCACAGTGAATGCGTTAATGGCAGACGACATGGTCTGGCAGAACGAAGGAGATAAGGCCATGCCCTGGATTGGACCCTGGAACGGGAAAGATGAAATCACCAAGTTTCTCGGTATCTTTGGTGAAAACTTTAAAACAACTGCCTGGGAAACGGAAGATGCAATTGCATTGGGAGATACAGTTGCTATTTTTGGCAGTATGAACGGAATCACAACCCATTCCGGAAAGGAAATTGGAAACTTCACGTTTGCATTGCGCGCCAAGGTGAAAGACGGCAAGGTCGTGCTGTGGAACTGGTTTGAGGACAGCTTTGCTGTCAGCAACGCCTATAACGCCAAGTAAAGCGCACATGATAGTAGCTGGCTGGGTTTGACCTTTCAAACCCATCAAGCCACATATAGCTTATTAGACAAAATGACCAGTACCTCCAGAGCGGTGAGGGCACTCTCTCTTTCATTGCTGTTTTCTATATTGGGTGGGTGTATTGGAAACCGTGACGTAGAAGCCCCTGCTCATTATCTTTCTGCAGTCGGTTGGCAGCGTAGTCATGAGTTGCTGCAATATAAGAGTTTTGCTGATTACACCAGTGCTGTGAAGGACGAAGTTCGTCGCCATCGTATCCCTTTTGATCCTGATAGGGCTGAGCTGGAGATTGAAAACGCATCACCAGTGGAATTGCCACTGGGCAGTCAGTGCTCCGACAAGGTTAATGGTATCGCAATTCTGGTACATGGCTTGTCCGATACTGCCTATTCCATGCGTGATCTTGCCAAGGTCCTGGCAGATGCCTGTTACAAAAGCAGGGTGATCTTGCTGCCGGGTCATGGTACCAGAGCTGGTGATTTACTAACGACCCGCTTGTCAGATTGGCAGGAAACTATCGACTATGTTGTGGCGCAGGCTGCAGCGGAATCCAATAATGTCATCGTCGGGGGATTTTCTCTTGGCGGTGTTTTGACCCTTGATGCAGCGCTACGCAGGCCGGATGATATAGACGGGGTTATTGGTATATCGCCGGCCTATCATCTCTCATCATCCAGGATCGCGAGGTGGGCACCCCTTGTTGCACCGGTGATTCGATGGGTTGACCGTGGCGTTACGGATGATCCCATGCGATATGAAGCGATGCCGATGCGTGGCGTTGCCGAAACATGGCGTGCCATGCAGCAGATGATGAAAAATCTGGAGAAAGCAGGGCAGGTAGAAATCCCCTGGCTGATTGCCCAGAGTATGGACGATGCTGTCGTTGTGCCCGGGAAAAATGAAGAGCTGTGGAAATCCTATGCGGTGCATCCTGATAGTAGGTTGATACGGTTTGTCAGTGACCAAGCTTATCCAGATGAGGAACAAGTTCTGACGCAGGATGGTAGTAGCACAACAAGCCGAGTCCTTGCGCTAACACATCTAGCTGTTCACCAGTCACCAAACAATGCTCTTTATGGTATCAATGGTCGCTATCGGAATTGTGGGGCCAACATGCCTCGAGATGTGAAACTGGTTAAGCAATGCGAAGAGTCAGATGCGGTGTGGTACGGGGTGTGGAGTACCACGGTAGCCGACGACAGAGCATTGGCTTTTTCTACGTTTAACCCTTCGTTTTCGCGTTTGGCGGAAGAAATAATCCGGTTCGCTTTAAGAATTGCTGCCCAACAAGAAAGAGCACTGTAGCAAGCTCTGGGCGGTCATGTTTAACCTTCAAGTCATTTTTTGATCAGCTGGATTATTCTTTAATACAGAACAGTGAAGTTCGATATCCCACTATTATCATTTGAAAATGCTTAATGTAGTATTTTGATACCCAAACAAGAATGTCTTGATAATTGAACTCCCGAGTGGTCTGAGCAAAACAGAGCAGAAGTATGTGTAAGTCCCGGCAGATTGAGGCTCAGGTTTAATTTAATGAATTGGTCCGGATCCACTAAAAACAGATGATGTAGAAACCTTTTTAAGAGAGAAAGACAATTGCCCGACCTCGTCCAGATGCAAAATGATTGATAAGCTTCGAGGCATGGCAATCTTTGCCTCAGTGGTTGATCAGGGTAGTTTTCGAGCGGCAGCCGAGCATCTTGGGCTTGCCCCTTCACGCGTCAGCCAATCCGTCTCTGACCTCGAACTCAAGCTGGGCGTTACCTTGCTCTATCGCTCCACACGCCGTCTGTCCCTGACCTCGGAAGGTCAGGTTCTGTACAACAAAGTAAAGCAGATGCTGCTGGCAGCTGAATCCGGTTTGGATGCTATAAACCTGAATTCAGAACAGCCTTCCGGAGACCTCAGGGTGACCGCTCCTGCGTTTGTAACCCAAACCAATCTTATGGACAGCTTTGCAGCGTTCAGTCAGAAGTTTCCAAAGATAGTTCTGAAAATGAACTTCTCGGATAAACAACAGGATTTAATCAAAGATGGATTCGATGTAGCCATACGCGCTGGCTGGCTATCGGATAGTGAACTTATGTCCCGAACCCTCGGTGTTGCCAACCGCCTGTTGATCGCAAGCCCGGATTATGTCGCTTCCAGAGCAGCACCGGCACACCCGAAGGATCTGGAAACGTGGGATTGGGTTCATTTTTCCGTTCGCTCGGAACGAGTTAGTTTCAAATCCAAAGATGAAGAAAGCGTGTCAATTCAAACCAGCTATCACATTGAGGCTGATTCTGCTCACGCTACGTATGAATTGGCAGTAAGAAACCTCGGGTTGGTAACAGTACCCGAAACCTGGGCTCGCAACGGAATACGACGTGGCGAAGTAGTCGAGGTATTGCCAAACTGGTCGCTTATGCCAATGGACTTGTATGCTCTCTGGCCGGACCGCTCTCAACGAGAAAATCTAACCAAAATCTTTGTTCGTTGTCTTGCTGAACATCAATCCAGGCAATTAGCGGTGAACTAGCAGGGACGTAGGTACCTTTGATTTCCCATTTTCTGAAAAAGAATATTCAAAGAAATAGTTGATAGTAAATCGACCTGCTCATTGATTTACTCACAGCATTTTAATCCCCGCTCTGACGCCTATCGCTACTCACCGAAAGTTCCGCAAGGAAAAATGGTGAACACATCACTAGTGTTGCTCTTATTTCAGCAAATAACGACAGCCTTGTATTTGAACCAGCAATTATTTTTAACCAGGTCAAAAACGCAATCGTTTCAGGCTCGTTCTGCGACTAATCACTTTATCGGAACAATGTGATTAGATAATAGTGTCTTATCGTTTATTGGGTGCAACTATATACTGCATGCTCCGTTGTTGATATCAACTTTGAAATTTTGGAGAAACTTAATTCCATGAATAACATACGTAAAATTCTGGCAGCGATGGCTGTATCTTGTGTCATCGCCTTTTCAAGTCAGCTCAGCGCTCAGGAATCAATCACTAATGTTGAGCTGCGAAAAGTCATCGAGTCGATCAAACTTGAGATAGCACAGCATCCAGGGATACAGGCTTATTATGATGAAAAATCCAAGATCGTGACCTTGTCTGGTTCAACTGACGATAACTCGTTTGTCCGAGGCCTTATTTCCAAGCTTGAATCATTCGATCATGTTAAGGAAGTCAGAAGTTCGGTTACAAAGGACTGACAGAACAAAGCGAAATTGATGTGATAGGTTCACAAGCAAAAACGTGAGCCAGGAAAATTAGGCTTAGCCAATTGGTTTACTCGCACGTTTTTAAGGATGGGGGCGTGCGAAACTCCACGGGTTAACTCTGTCAAAGTTGGATTGTCCGCTTTGCCGGGCAGCACAAAGCCCTTTTTTAGTGAGATTCCATAGATGAAATTAGTTAAAACTCCTGTCTTGGCTCTGTTTTTCTCCCTCGCTCTGTCGGCGTGCAGCAGTAACGACGATAACGATAATAACGATGGCAACAATGAGCCAACGTTGTCAGGCCCGCTGGTGGAGGGAGTGAATATCACCCTGAGAAACACCTTGGAAGAGGGCGGTCCCGAGGCTTCGTTTCCAAGTTTGTTCGGTTTGGCCGATGATACATTTGACGAATTTGGCACTCTTTCGTTTTCAACTTCGGAATTTCCAACTGCGTTGGCTCAACCTGGCACACCGGTGGGTGATATTAGCGGGCTATACAATATTGACTTCAGCGAAGACAGCATAACCTTTGACGCATTACCCGCAGCCGATGATCCTTTTTGGTCGGGTGTTTTTGGCGTATTCCCGGCAGGCAAGTTTGACAGATACTATTTCACCTTCTCTGAGCCACACGGTATATCAGCTGGTACCAGCAGTAACGGTTCCGTAAATTTGAGAGTGGACTCTGATACTGTCGTCGTAGTGGAAATTTCTGAAAGTTATGACCTGAACCCAAATATCTCGTTCAGCATAAATCTGGAATAGCATGGCCACTCTCATCACCTCGCTCATAAACCCCGGAATCCCGGTCATGGATGTAGGCAGGACAAAACCAGCACCAGGGAACATTTCTAAAAAGCGGTTTGCCTGCTCGTCAGCCAGGAAGTACCGGGGAGAAATACCAGCCAGCAGATCTGTTGCCTGGAAACTATTTTCTACATAACGATAACAAGAGAGGGAAACTTAATGATAAAGACGGGAAAATGGGTAAAGAGAGCTGTCGGTGTTGTCTTTTTGGTACTTGTATTCGCAATTTATTCCCACGCCCAAGATGCTGACAATCCTCACTTGCTGGATGGTACAACGATTGACTGGACCTATACCTCTGGTGCAGGAATGCTATTGGTTTTTGAAGATGGGTTGGCGCGGTATGAATGGGTATCCGGTCCGAGGAAGGGGCGTAGTGCGAATGACATACCTTATCAATCGCGAGAGATCGGTGAGGATATGGTCTTGATCAACTGGGTGCAGCCGGAAAAACCCGACTTTATAACACTGATTTTTGATTTTGGAAAAAAGACTGCTTTTTCGTCGGGACTCATTGGTTATGGAACAGACAGGCAACGAAATCTGTTTTTGGACGGTGTCATTAACAAGGTCGAACGACAGTAACCCAGAGATTGTCAATTCAGGATCACAATGCCAAACAACAAGGCTGTGAACGGAACTACAAATAAATGCTAACCCGTCGCTCTCTCATCATAGGTGCTGCAAGTGCCGGAATATTCGGTGCGAACTTTGCTGTAGGCAGAAATGCATCAGCCTCAGACTCGTCAAATACTCCACAAGGTGGTTTGATATCTACCTACAAACTAGGCCCGGTTACTTTGCATTGCTACATGGCACCGAGTGCCTCAGCTGTAGTAACCACTCAGATCATTGAAACGCCAAATCAACTCCATGTCATCGACACGCAGTTCATACAGGGGCTGGCAATGGAAGCGCGTGCGTATATTGATTCTCTTGGTAAACCTGTGGCTGGTGTCTACCTTTCCCACTGGCATCCTGATCATTTGCTTGGTGCCTATCAGTTTGCCGATCTGCCGTTTATCACCACCGCTGATGTCAGGGCAGATTGCGTCAAGTACAAGGAAACATTTGTAAAGCGTAAAAGTCAGTTTGGAGATACCTCTCCGCTAGTGTTGCCTGCGGGAACCTTAAGTACCGGCGAACAAGACTGGGATGGCTTCCAAGTGTTGGTCAGCCAGATAAACGATTGTGAATCCGAGCATACATTAACCTTCCACCTCCCTGAGATAGGCTTAATGATCGTTCAGGATTTGATGTTCAATAATGCTCATGCTTTTCCTCTCGGTAGTCACTCGAATTGGATAAACAAATTAAGGGAAATCAGGGAAACTGAAGGCTTGAAATTGCTGGGGTGTGGGCATGGTCTGCCAGCGACCAGCGGAGCAATAACAGATTCAATTGCCTATCTGGAGTTTCAGAAAGCCGTGTTTGGAAACCAAAAAGATGCGGAATCAGCCACTAGTGCATTAATGGCTGAATTTCCGAAGTTTGAAGGGCAGAGTTCACTCAGGTTTGTTGAAAATCTGTACAAGTAGATGTCGGGTTACTCAATCACGTGAGAACCCGTTTGCAGCTGGTTGTTGATCTTGTTCAAATATTCTGTTCCCTCTTCTCGCGAATCAGCTTCTGATTAAATTCGGTGGGCTCAGGCTCCCTCGTTGCTACTGGAAGATATTTGCCAGCAGTTATTAGAACCATCAGGTCAGGAATTTGGCTATGAAACCAATTATTGCAGACAACAAACCGTCAGCTGTTGTCTTGAACAAGGGTGAAGAATACTATTTTTGTGCCTGCGGTCGATCCAAGACCCAACCTTTTTGCGATGGCTCTCATGCCGGCACTGAATTCACCCCCAAAGCGTTTACAGCTGGGGAGGACGGAGAAGCATTTTTATGCCAGTGCAAGCACAGTGGCAATTTGCCTTTCTGTGATGGTAGCCATAAGCAATTTGAAGATAGTCAGATAGGCACGGTTGGGCCGGGGCTCAGTGTTGGCAACCACGCTGGAACCAGTGATGCACCTGTAGCAAAACCCACTGTGGATGAACCCACAGTTGCCTATATTCATCAGCTTGCGCGAGAAGGATTGTCGAAGGTCGGCCATCACGGCCCGATGACTTCGATGGGTGTGCCGCGACACCAGCTGCCGCATTGGGACGACTTGCAAGTCATGGTTGCCCAAATGGCTACAAAACCCTTAATGGATGATGTAGAGGTCGCCACTGAACTGGTGGTTGGGCCAGAGGCCAAAAAGCCGCTTAGTCTTAAAATCCCGTTGTTCGTATCAGATATGAGTTTCGGTGCCTTGTCTGAAGAGGCCAAATTATCTCTGGCTACAGGAGCGGAGCTGGCGGGTACCGGTATTTGTTCAGGGGAAGGCGGAATGTTGCCTGAAGAACAGGCTGCAAATTCGCGCTATTTTTACGAGCTGGCCAGTGCACAATTTGGGTACAGGGAAGAGCTGATCGAACAGGTGCAGGCCTTTCACTTCAAAGGTGGGCAGGGGGCTAAAACCGGTACCGGTGGTCACCTTCCGGGTTCAAAAAATATAGGCAAGATCTCACAAGTCCGTGGCATACCTGAAGGCACCGCTGCGATATCTCCTCCTACCTTCGCCCATTTGCACACGCCTGCAGACTTTCGCCAGTTTGCTGACAGAGTTCGTGAGATCAGTGGCGGAATCCCGGTCGGGTTTAAACTGAGTGCAAATCATATCGAGAAAGATATTCAATTCGCTCTGGATGCCAGTGCAGATTACATTATTCTGGATGGTCGTGGTGGTGGTACTGGCGCAGCTCCGGAAATATTCAGGGACCACATCAGTGTGCCCACTATCCCGGCCTTGGCGCGGGCCAGGCGCTACCTTGACGAGCAAGGTGCAAGCGGTAAGGTCACTCTGATTATTACTGGAGGGCTTCGTGTGCCAATTGACTTTGTTAAAGCCATGGCACTCGGGGCAGATGGTGTGGCTTTGTCAAACAGCGCTATGCAATCTATCGGCTGTGTTGCTGCGAGAATGTGCAATACCAATAACTGTCCAGCTGGCATTGCCACCCAAAAAGCTGATTTACGACAGCGATTGGATGTTGAGAAATCATCCCTCCAGTTAAAACGTTTCTTTGATGCTTCCGTTGAATTGATGCAGGTAATGGCACGTGCTTGTGGACACAATTCCCTGTCCAAATTTAACAAGGAAGATCTGGCAACATGGCATCGTGAGATGGCCTCGTTGTCGGGTGTCGCTTATTCAGGGCTCTAGGATATGCGCCCGTTATTGCGTTAGAGGTTCTTCCAATTGAAAGAACAGCCTGTGAAATTCTGGCGTTATTTTTAGTATTGAAGCCGGATGTGGATAAACAACGCTCAGGCTATCTGGGCAGTGGCCTCGATTTCAATCAACGCGTCGTCTTCTATCAGTTCTTTAACGACTACCACAGACATGGCTGGAAAGTGTTTTCCAAATACCTCTCTGTAGGCAGCACCCACCGCTTTCTGGTTTGCCAGATACGCTTGCTTGTCGGTGATAAACCAGGTTAGACGGGCAATATCTTCTACCTTGCCACCGGCCGCTTGTACAATATCAGCAATGTTTTGCAGGGTTTGTCGCATCTGCCCAACGAAGTCGTGGTGCTCGAAGATCTGGTCTTTGTTCCAGCCGATTTGCCCGCCCACATGCAAAGTGCCGGTAGCGGTCAACATGCCATTGGCATAACCACGCGCTGCTGCCCAGCCCTCGGGCTGAATGTTCTTTAATGTCACCGTATCTTCCCGCGTTGTGTAGAAATCAAATAGTGCGTCACTCGAATGTCAATGGGATATCACTGGAATATCACTGGGATACCACTGGGACACTCACACTCTGCCTGCATTCTCGGAATCACGTTCGGCAAGCCGCCACAATTGATCCCGACCGTTAAGGTAGGGTAGCGGCCAGTCCTCGGCTTTTCTATCACCAATTTTAGTCGCTTCGTGCAATGTCCAGTAGGGATTGGAAAGATGAGGTCGGCCAATGGCAACCAGGTCGGCTCTTCCGGCCATCAAGATAGAATTTGCATGATCGGCCTCAAAAATATTACCGACAGCCATGGTATTGACTCCGGCTTCGTTTCTGATGCGATCGGAAAACGGCGTTTGAAACATTCGGCCATAGATGGGGTTTGCTTCGACTGTTGTCTGGCCAGCTGAGACGTCGATCAGATCAACTCCGGCCTGTTTGAACGCACGTGCGATCAATACGGCTTCGTCAGGTGTGACGCCTTGTTGGCCGACCCAGTCATTGGCAGAAATGCGTACCGACATCGGTTTGGTTTCAGCCAGGGCGTCACGCATTGCCTTGAACACTTGCACGGGCCAGCGCAACCTGTTTTCAAGGCTGCCGCCATAGTCATCAGCGCGTTTGTTCGATACCGGCGAGATAAACGACGACAGCAGGTAGCCATGTGCAGCATGCAGCTCGATCATGTCGAAGCCTGCGCGGTCGGCCATCTGAGTGGCTTTTACAAATTGGTCGCAAACAGTGTTCATTTCTGCAATGGAAATTTCGCGTGGTACGGTGTTCTCCTCTGACCAAGGGATATCCGATGCGGAGACGAGTTCCCAGTTGCCTTTGGCTAGTGGCTGATCCATACCTTCCCAGCCCAGTTGCGTTGAGCCTTTGCGCCCGGAGTGACCAATCTGACAGCAGATTCTGGCATCGGTTTCTCGATGAACAAAGTCAGTCAACTCAAGCCAGGCAACTTCATGTTCTGGTGCATACAGCCCGGGGCAGCCGGGTGTGATACGACCTTCAGCACTGACGCAAGTCATCTCCACAAAGACGAGGCCGGCCCCACCTTTTGCGCGTTCGCCATAGTGAACAAGGTGCCATTGGTTCGGCGTGCCATCAATCGCTTTGTATTGTGCCATCGGGGACACCACAATTCTGTTTTTTAACGTCATCTCACGCAGCTTGAATGGCATAAACATCGGCGCCCTTACAGGTTCTGTGCTGGCGACGCCGGCCTGATCCATAAACCAGCGCTCTGCAGATTGCAGCCATTTTGGATCTCGCAGTCGCAGATTTTCGTGGCTGATACGTTGGGAACGCGTCAGCATCGAGTAATTGAGTTGCACTGGATCAAGGTGCAAGTAGCGTTCAACATGTTCAAACCACTCCAGAGAGTTGCGGGCTGCTGATTGCAGGCGCAACACTTCAAGTCGGCGCTCGTCCTCGTATTTGGCGAAAGCTGCTTGCATATCCGCCTCGGTGTGTAAGTAGTCAGCTAATGCAATTGCTGATTCGAATGCCAGTTTGGTACCGGAGCCGATGGAGAAGTGTGCGGTGGCTGATGCGTCACCGAGTAGCACCACGTTGTCGTGGCTCCATTTCTGACACAAAACGCGTGGGAACCGGATCCATGCAGAGCCCCTGATATGGTTTGCGTTGGTCAGCAGTGCATGTCCGCCGAGATGATCTTTGAAGATCTCTTCACACACTTTGATACTTTCCTGTTGGCTCAGAGCATCAAAGTCAAAAGCCTCATAAGTTGCTTGTGAACACTCCACGATAAAGGTCGCCGTGTCATCATCAAATTGATAGGCGTGAGCCCAGACCCAGCCGTGTTCGGTTTCTTCAAAGATGAAGGTGAAAGCGTCTGAAAAACGCTGGTGTGTGCCCAGCCAAACAAACTGGCACAAGCGCTGGTCAATTTCGGGTTTAAAGGAATCTTTGTAGAGTGAGCGTGTTTTTGAATTCAGCCCGTCACTGGCAACCACCAGGTCGAACTCGTGTTTGTAATTTTCTGCGCTGTCAACTTCGGTTTCGAACCTGAGATCCACGCCGAGCTGGGAGGCACGATCTCGCAACAGCACCAGCAGCTTTTTACGGCCAATACCGCAAAAACCGTGGCCGCTTGACACCAGCCGCTCGCCTTTGAAATGAAGTGCGATGTCATCCCAGTAAGCGAAGTTGTCGCCAATGGCCTTGGCGCTCACTTCATCATTCTGTGCCAGATTACCGAGGGTTTCATCTGACAGGACAACTCCCCATCCAAAGGTGTCATCCGGTTTGTTACGCTCGAATAGAACGATGTCGTGAGCAGGGTTGCGCAATTTCATGGAGATGGCGAAGTACAGACCTGCCGGCCCTCCGCCCAAACAGGCGATGCGCATGCTCGATTCCTCAGGTTTGGGATGTGCAGAGCGTGGCACAGCTACCTTGATATTTCAAGCATGAAATATTTAACTTGAAAGATTTCAGGATATAGCCGA
>CALFCE010000206.1 GCA_937951215.1 uncultured Granulosicoccaceae bacterium | reverse complement strand
TGGCGCGCCATGTTTTTCTATCCGGTTATGCTCTCACCAGTGGTTATTGCGAATATCTGGAACTGGGTTCTGCACCGCAAGGGTGTGTTAAATGAAGCTCTGGGCGGTGCCAGTGATACCGTGACGGGGCTTGCAGGGCTAACCGGTTTCGATATGGTTGTGACGGTATTGCTTGCGATTGTGCTGATGATTGTCAGTGAGCGTGCATTGCGTGCCGAGAAAGTGGTCTCTCTGCCGTGGACTGCTCTGTTCGCCGTGTTGTTTACGCTACTCGTTGCCTGGGCCAACCCGCTCAGCCTGCTGGGTTTGCCGGGCAGTTTCTGGCTTGGAGCGGTGCTTGCCTTGGCGCTTTGCTGGCTGGTATCGGTACAGTACTCTCGGGCGCGGATTGTGTTTTTCTGTTTTTGCGTGATTGCCGCAATACTATTGCTGACAATACAGTTCGATGCGGTGTTTGATTTTGGTCGCTACCGTCCGGTGAACTGGCTGGTCAAACCGCGTACCCAATGGCCGTTTTTCTGGCTGGTGTTTGTATTTACCTGGAGTCATATGGGGTTTTACATGCTGATCCTGCTGGCTGGGCTGCAAGCGATCCCGCGTGATTTATATGAGGCGGCCAAGATGGACGCTACCAGCGCGCCGCGGGCCTTCTGGCGTATCACACTGCCTCTGGTTATGCCGACGCTGACCGTTGTGATCGTGTTAAGCCTGATTCGCAGTTTCCAGATCTTTGACGAGGTCTATTTATTGACTGGAGGTGGCCCGGGCCGCGAGACCTTCATGATCGTGCAGAACTTTTATGAAGTAGCGTTTACCAATACCGTGCCCGACTATGGGCAGGCCGCTACGGGTTCTGTGCTGATGGCGGTGGTGATTGCTTTGTTCACCTTTATTCAGTTGTGGTTGACGCGTAGGCAGTCGGAGCTTTAGCGCATGGGTAGGCTCGGAACCTTTCTGACACGGACGCGCGGTAATCCGGAAACTGCAGACAAGCTGGGTATCACGGATTATTTGGCCTACGGTTATTTGCTGTTAGGCATATTGATTATTCTGGTTCCGGTGTGCTGGACTTTTCTCAGTTCAATCAAGCCTGAACGTGCAATCGACAATTTCGATACCCGTGTACTTCCGATAGCGCAGATTCAATCTGAGATAGAAGGTGTGGGTGTTAAGCCCATCTGGAAATACACTGATGAAGACGGCACGGTTACCGATGTATTCAAGGCCGGGCCCACGCGCAAGTTAACCGATGTTGCCCCGGTCAGTGATCCGGAAAATGTCAGCAAGGTTGAACGCAAGCGTCTGGTGCCATCAGAAGAGCTGCGGCTGGCGACAGAAAATTATCTGGACCCCCTGTTAAAACGCAAGGGGCAGGAGAATTTCCATTTTGCGACCTATCTGTTCAATTCAGTTTTCGTCACCGTCGCCGCGACACTGATTACCTTGCTGATCAATGCAATGGCAGCTTTTGCACTGTCCAAATACCAGTTTAAAGGGCGGCTGACGTTTACTCTGTTGATCGTGGCCACATTGCTGATACCGTCTTCCATCATCCTGGTTTCGCTGTTCTTTGTGGTCTGGACCTTCGGCATTTTCGGTTCACTTTGGGGCGTTATCATCCCGGCTGCGGCAACACCGACAGGCGTGTTCCTGTTGCGTCAGTACATGCTGACGATCCCCGATGAATTACTTGAAGCTGCGCGCATGGACTCCGCGAGCGAGTGGCGTATTTTCTGGCGTATCATAATTCCATTGTCGTTGCCTGCGTTGTCCGTGCTGGCTATCCTCAGCGTGATCTGGCGCTGGAATGATTTCCTCTGGCCGCTGATCGTACTGATTTCAGATCCTGCCAAGCACACGATTCAGTTAGGCCTGACGCAATACGCCGGTGAATTCGACCAGGATTTTCACTACATTCTTGCGATGACAGTGGTGTCGCTGCTGCCGATCACGTTGGTGTTCATGTGGTTGCAGCGTTTTATTACCACTGGCATCGCGACCACAGGACTGAAATGAGCGACGTTCCCTACACCCTGGAACTCAAAGACATCAAGAAGTCTTTTGGTGATGTCGATGTGATACACGGAATTGATCTGGCGATTGAGGAAGGCAAGTTTGTGGTCTTTGTCGGGCCTTCGGGTTGTGGCAAGTCCACTCTGTTGCGTCTGATTGCCGGGCTGGATGACCCCAGTTCCGGCGGTATATTTTTAAAAGGCAACCGGGTTAATGAAGTGCCCGCCTCGGAGCGCGGGCTGAGTATGGTGTTTCAGTCGTATGCGTTGTATCCGCATATGTCGGTGCGCGCCAATCTGTCGTTCGGCCTGGAAAATATTCGCATGCCACGTGAACAGATAAAGCGCCGGGTCGACGATGCAGCAAAACTGTTGCAGATAGATCAGTTGCTTGAGCGCCGCCCCGGACAGCTTTCCGGTGGCCAGCGTCAGCGCGTTGCTATCGGGCGCGCCATCGTACGCGAACCCGTCATCTTCCTGTTCGACGAACCCTTGTCCAACCTCGATGCCGAGCTGAGGCTGCAGATGCGAGTGGAGATATCCAATCTTCATGCAACCCTCGGTAACACGATGATCTATGTTACGCACGATCAGATCGAAGCCATGACGATGGCCGACCGGATAGTGGTGTTGCGCGGTGGCAACATTGAACAAGTCGGCAAGCCACTGGATCTGTATAACAATCCAGCCAACAAATTTGTAGCTGGTTTTATTGGTGCACCGCAAATGAATTTCATGGCAGGCTCGCTCAACGGCCAGACACTGATACTCGACAACGGTATCACGCGGGAAGTACCGGTAAGTGAGCCCGGCAATGGCAGTGCTGTTACGCTCGGCATTCGCCCGGAGGCAATCGAGGTATCGCTCAAGGGAGAAGGGGATGAACAAATCAAAGTGCAGAACTTCGAACAGCTCGGCTCGGTCACCTATATCTATGGTACGTTTAACAATGGCGAATCTCTCACTGTTCAGCTTGCCCAGCAGATACCGCTACAGCGTGGTCAAATGATAGGTGTTACCTTGCGTACCAATGACTTTCATATTTTTGGTGGCGAGGAAGAAATTTCTCTGCCAATGGATCGATGAAGCGGATAGCGCTTATCGGGCTTGGTATGGTTGCACGTACCTATGCAGACGCTATACGCAATTCAACAAAAGTGTCGCTGGATTATGTGCTCGCCCGATCATCGACAAGTTGTGCATCGTTTCTTGAGCAATGGCCCGAGTTTTCTGCCCGCGCAGCAGACACTGTTTCCGAGATTGCTTCATCGGATGTGGACTTTGTCATCCTGGCGACTCCGCCTAATGCGCGTGCCGATATTATCGACAAGCTGGTAAAGGCCGGGAAGCCAGTTCTGATGGAAAAACCCGTGGAGCGTACGCTGGAAAAAGCCACTGCGCTGGTGACGACTTGCGAAGATGCTGATATACCGCTTGGTATTGTGTTGCAACATCGCGCGCGTCCGGCAGTGAAAGAACTTCGTCAGATCCTGCCGTCTCTCGGCGCACTGAAGGCGGTCGAGGTGAACGTGCCCTGGTGGCGGCCCCAAAGCTATTACCAGGAACCGGGTCGTGGCAGTTACTCACGAGACGGAGGTGGTGTGTTGATCAGTCAGGCTATTCACACGCTTGACCTGATGTTGTCATTGACCGGGCCGGTAACAGAGGTAATAGCCATGGCTGCCACCACCGACTTTCACCAAATGGAGGCAGAGGATTTTGTCACGGCCGGTTTGCGCTTTGATAATGGAGCTGTGGGACAACTCTTTGCGACAACAGCCAGCTTCCCGGGGCGTGGAGAAACTATCACCCTGCATTGTCAGCAGGGTTCTGCCCACCTTGATGCCGGTGTCCTGAGAATTGATCGTCAGGACGGTAGCGTGGAATCGATTGGTCAAGCTTCCAGCTCTGGCGCTGGCGCTGATCCCATGGCCTTTACCAGTGATTGGCACCGCTTTGTGATCGAGGACTTTGCAGACGCGCTTGATAAACAACGCCCACCCCTGGTCACTGGCCGTGATGCACTGGGCGTGCACCAGTTGATCACCGCCCTGGAACAATCTGCACAGTCCGGGTCGTGCACACAGCTAAAGGAACTCTGACATGCCTCTGAAACTGGGCGTACTAGGTATCGATCATGGGCACATCTTCGGCATGTTGTCCAACATGAAAGCCGAGGGTTGTAGCTGCGAGGCGTACTGGACTGACGGTGCCGCGGTCACTGAATCCAAATTCAATAAGGTCTTCCCCGATATTGAAAAGGTCGATGATCGTCGCCGTATACTGGATGATCCTGATATTTTCATGATTTTGATTTCAGCTGTGCCTGCCGATCGCGCGTCGCTTGCCATTGAAGCCATGGAGGCTGGTAAGGATGTGATGGTCGACAAACCCGGATGCACAACACTGGAACAGCTTGCCGCAATCAGGAAATCGCAGGCACGTACGGGCCGTATCTGGAGCGTCAATTTTTCCGAGCGATTCGAAGTTGCAGCTGTCACTCGCGCTGAAGAGCTGGTATTTGGAGGGGCCATCGGGCGGGTGATTCAGACCATCGGGCTGGGCCCGCATAAACAGAATCTTGCAACACGCCCTGATTGGTATTTCAAGCGTGAGCGCTTTGGCGGGATTTTATGTGATATTGGCAGTCACCAGATTGACCAGTTTCTGCATTTTACCGGCTCAAGTGATGCAGACATCGTGCATGCACTGGTTGAGAACACCACCATGCCCGAACATCCAGAGTTCCAGGATTTTGGTGAGGTGGTGCTGAAGTCCGCAGGTGGGCATGGTTATGTGCGGGTTGATTGGTTTACACCAAACGGGCTACCCACCTGGGGCGACGGGCGATTTTTCTTGCAAGGTACTGACGGGCAAATCGAACTTCGAAAATACACCGATATCGGCAGGCCTCATGTGACTAACTCCTTGTACCTCGTCAATGGTGAGCAAAACGAACTGATTCCGTGTGATGATGCTGGTTTGCCCTATTTTTCCCGTCTGGTGGCAGATGTACAGGACCGTACTGAAACGGCAGTAGGGCAAGCTCACACGTTTACCACAACCGAACTAGCTATTCGCGCGCAGCTGATTGCTGAAGGTTCCATGACATGTTGAATGTTGCGATTATTGGAGCCGGTATCGGCAAGTCGCATCTGCAAGCCTTTGCGCAGTTACCAGATGAATTTTGCGTGCAGCTGATCTGTGATATCGATGAGGCTCGCGGCAAGGCACTGGCGGCGAGTCAACCCGGTGTCGAATTCACTTCGGATCTTGCCGCAGTGTTGGCGGACCCGGCAATCGACATTGTCGATATCTGCCTGCCACCTCACTTGCATTTCAGTACGTGTATGGATGCGCTGGATGCGGCCAAGAAAGTGATCTGTGAAAAACCTCTGGTAGCATCGTTATGTGAGGCTGATCTGTTAGCCGCAAAAGTTGCCGACACCAATGGTTTCCTGTCACCGGTTTTTCAATATCGTTTCGGGCTTGGTACTGCACAATTGCGAGCACTGATAGATGCCGGTCTGGCCGGGCGGGCTTATGCCGGCACACTTGAAACCCACTGGGACCGGGGAGCTGCTTACTATGAAATACCCTGGCGGGGTACCTGGGCCGGGGAGCAGGGCGGCGCAATTCTCGGTCACGCGATTCACATCCACGACCTGCTGCCAACACTACTGGGACCGATCGATCAGGTGTTTGCGGATCTGGGTACACGTGTAAACGATATTGAGGTTGAGGACTGCGCCGCTTTGTGTATACGCATGCAAAGCGGTGCCTTAGTCACGTCTTCGGTCACTCTGGGATGTGCCGGGAATATCAGCCGTATGAGATTGATGTTCGAGGGCTTCACGGTAGAGTCCGACCACACACCCTACGCGCTGGCGCAAAAAGGCTGGAGTTTTACCGCCCGTGAACCGACACAACAGAGTGAAATTGACCAGGTACTGGCATCTGTCGGCCCGGTGTTATCTGGCTATACCGGCATGTTCGATGCAATTGCCAAAACACTGCAAGGGCAAGCAGCACCGGTAGTTACCTTGGCTGAAGGTCGGCGCTCGCTGGGATTTGTCTCTGCGGTATATGGATCTGCTCGTTCGGGTGTGCCGGTCTCGCTACCGCTGGCCTCGGATAGCGATTTGTACGAGGGCTGGTTACCGTGATAGCAGCCGGTGGGAAATCGGATGAATTCGAATCGGCCTATGCAGGCTCGATAGACTTTTCGCCAATTGACTCAGCGGCAGCGAGTTCTGTAACTCGTGATGGCCAACAAACCCGCCAACGAGCCATGCTGGCTGATACCTTCTACGGGCCGATTCCGCCGCCACCTGACAAACTGTCGGTGGTGCGTGAACCCATGCAGAGTGAGC
>CALFCE010000205.1 GCA_937951215.1 uncultured Granulosicoccaceae bacterium | reverse complement strand
GCGGTGGTCGGTTTGTGTCCGATCACCGAATCCAGTCTTGGCGATGGCATATTTGATGGCCTTGCCTTTCATCAAAACGGAGGCCATTGGGGGGTCGGTTCAGATTCCAATATAAAAATATCGCTCAGTGAAGAGTTGCGCACGTTGGAGTATTCACAACGCCTGCGCGATCGCGGCCGGGCAATGCTGGCCGAGCCAGGCCTTTCCACCGGCCGGGTGTTGCTTGAATCTTCACTGGCGGGTGGCAGCAGGGCATTGCAACGTCGGTCAGGTGCCATTGAAGTAGGGCGTTATGCTGATCTGTTCGCTCTTGATATCAACCATGGCAATCTGGTTGCGGTGTCAGATGACGGTTGGCTGGATGCGTGGATATTTGCCAGTGACGATTCTCTGGTCACCGATGTTTGGTCAGCCGGGCGCCATCTCGTTAAGGAAGGTGCGCATATTCATCGGCAACAGATACATGCACGGTATCTGGAAACCATGCGTGCGATTACTGCTGTTCTGTAAATTCCTGTGAAAGCTCGTAGCATCAGCTGGCAAGAAATTCATGGTGATTTCCGGCGCCGAATCATCAGCGGTCAATGGTCGCCCGGAATGTTGATACCCGGTGAACAGGAGTTGGCGCTCGAGTTGGGATGTGCCAGGACAACCGTCAACCGTGCGTTACGCGAGTTGGCAGCATGCGGGGCGATTGACAGAAAGCGCAAAGCGGGCACCCGTGTAGTGAGTCAGCGCTCACAAAAGGTCAGTGCAGATATACCTGTTATCCGTCTGCAAGTTGAATCGCGCCAGCAAGTCTATTCTTTCGAGTTGCGTAAACAAAGCCATTGTCAGCCGCCTCCTCAGGTAGCTCTTCGCATGAAATTGAGTGCAAAAGATGAAGCGCTGTTTTTAAGAACCATCCACTTTGCGGATACGCGCCCTTTTGCATTTGAAGAACGCTGGGTCAATACCGAAACAGTTCCGATGATTATGCAAGCCGATCTTGAGCAGGTTAGCGCTAATGAATGGCTGGTCTCTCAGGTGCCGTTGAGCCATGGTGAGTTGCAGCTATCGGCAATAGCGGCGAGCAAAACAGTCGCACGCACTCTGAAAATTGAAGACAAGTCTCCTCTGTTAAAAATGGAACGCCTTACGTGGTTGGAGGGAAAGTCAGTGACCGCGGCAACTATTTATCATGTGCCGGACCATCAACTACGGCTGGAATTTTAGCTGAGTAAATTGTTTATACACGCCATTTCAATAGCTGTTTTTCCAAGCGCCCGATCGCAAAGCTCAGCAGCACTCCCAACAACGACAGAATCAGCACGCCGACAAACAGCCGCTCCAGATCGTACAGTGATCCGGCTTGCAGAATGTAAGCGCCGATGCCGTATTCAGCACCGAGCATTTCCGCCGCAACCAATAAAATGATGGCAATCGCCAGCGAGATGCGCAGCCCAGACAAGATGCCAGGCATAGCTCCGGGTAATACGATTTTGCGTACGATTGAAAACCATCCCAGACCAAAGCTTTGCCCCATTCTGATCAGTGAACGATCAACATTGTCCACCGCGCCAAAAGTGGCAACGACAGTCGGCGTGAAAGTGCCGAAAGCAATCAAAGCGTATTTTGAACCTTCACCAATGCCGAACCAGATAACAAACAAGGGTAATAACGCAATTTTGGGAATAGGAAATATGGCGGCCACTACCGGTACCGCGCCTGCGCGAACATAAGAAAACAGGCCGATTAAAACGCCCACCAGAATTCCGGCCACAGCCCCCAGAGTTGCACCCACAAAAAGGCGCGAAAGTGATGGCAACAGGTGCTTGAACAGCAGGCCTGATTCAAAGAGCTCGATAAAAGTTAACAGCACATCCGATGGTCGCGGGAGTGTCAGTGCGGAAATCCAGCCGCTGCGAGTTCCCCATTCGGCGATGGCCAGCAACACGATAAAAACCGCCACACCAACCCAGGGACGGGGAACGGGTTTAAATCCCTTGCCACGGAAAACAACTGGTTTGCCAGTGGGTGCTGTTGAAGTGTCAGTCTCTACTGCACCTTTACTAGTCATTTGCTCAGACACGAAGTAATTCCCCGTCGGCGGCTATCGCCTCATCGCGCAGCAGTTCCCACAATTCCTTTTGATGCTCCACCAGGAGTGGGTGCTCTGTGTCCCGTGCCTGAAGCGGCAAATCAATATCAATTATTTTCCTGATTTTTCCCGGGCGGCGGGACAAAACCACAATGCGGTGACCCAGCCGCACAGCTTCCGCGAGATTGTGTGTGACATAAACCGCTGTGAAGGGTGTGCGAAGCCATAAGCCAACGAGATCATTCATCAAGAGTTCGCGAGTCTGGCTATCGAGGGCCGACAAGGGTTCGTCCATCAGCAGGACTGCCGGGTTTACTGCCAGCGCTCGTGCTATGGCGACGCGTTGTTTCATGCCGCCGGATAATTGTTTGGGCAGGGCTTTGGCAAAATCGGTCAGCCCGGTTCTGCCCAGCACATCGTCTACAATTTGCCTGATCGATTGTTTGGTGAGTTTGTGATCTTCGAGTACCAGTGAAATGTTGTCATAAACACTACGCCATGGCAGCAATGCAAAGTCCTGGAAAATATAGGTCAGAGGATTGAGGCAATCAGCTGCCGGAGTGCCGAGCTGAATAACCGACCCTGAGGATGGTTCTTCGAGGCCACCGATAAACCGTAACAAGGTCGATTTTCCGCAGCCTGAAGGGCCGACAATACAAACTATTTTGCCGTTCGGAATGGACAGAGAGATATCGTCAAGAATAGAAAGGTCACCATAGTGATGACCGATATTCTGAAGTTGGATATCCACCCGTTTGTATTATTGACCCCTCAGGGATTGATATCAAAGAATATCAACGTAAGACTGATCAACCAGATCGTCGATGGAAATTGATTTGTCGACAAGGTCTTCAGCCTGAAACCAGTCGAGTTGATTCTGGATCGATGCAATATTCAGTGCGGCACCCTTGTTCAAACGCATCGTGCCGTTGATGATCGAAGGTGCGGCTTTCTCTCTTGGGCGGTCGGTGTAAACGTATTTGTGGATGAGGTCTACCATCTCGTTCATGCCGTCTTCTCCATCCGCCTGGTCGATCATCGCGTTGGTGTAGTCATCGACACCGCGAGAGAACGCTGCCAGAAAGCTCTTGGTCAGCTCCTGCTCGGACGACGCATTTTTCGCTGATGTGAAAACGGTGGTGATTTGGTAATCGGGGACGTAATCCTTGACCGCGCCAATGATATGAATGGTGCCAGACTTGGCTAAAGGCTTCGCTATGTGCGGGACGATCGTCCAGGCATCTATCTGACCGGACTTCAAGGCACCGATGACGGCTCCGACTTTCTGCAGCGGCTTGAAGCTGAGCGAAATGTTTTCGGCAGCGGCTATCTGTGAGCCCATATAGTGGAAAGAGGATCCGGTTTGTGTAACGCCGAAACTTTTGCCATCCAGCATGGACGGTGTAGTGACACCGGCTTTGAATGCAGCATCAGAAACCAGGATTTGCTGTCCGTCGATCCCGGCCTCTTCTGACAGTGCGCCCCCGATGACTTTGATTGCGCCCTTTTGAGCCAGGGAGATCAGGCCACCGGAGACAGCCGTAACCGCGTAGTCAATATCTCCGGATGCAATGGCAACCGCCATGGGCTGAGCCGCCTGGAAAAAGACCAATTCAACATCCAGCCCCGCTTCAGCGAAGTATCCACGTTCCTGCGCGATAAAGCTGGCTGAGTGAGACGTGAACCGTAGTGCGCCCACGCGAATTTTACGTTTTTCTGCCAACACTGGAGCACCGAAGCCCAGAGCAACAGCTGTGCCTCCGAGTAGTGTCAACACCTGTCGTCGATTCAATTGCTTCATGTGCTTCTCCTTGTGATTTATGTGTGTTGTATCAGGATGATTCTATAATCGCGTACGCTGAATGATTGTGTATCGATTCAAAATTTTCTACCTCAAGTGTGTAACAGTCAATGCGATCGTCGGCATTGAGTTTCAGTGCGATATCCCTTATCAGGTCTTCCACGAATTTCGGGTTTTCATAGGCTTTTTCGGTGACCAGCTTTTCATCACTGCGTTTTAGCTGACTGTAAAGCTGGCTTGATGCTTCACTTTCGGCATAGTCGATCAGATCTTCCCAGAAAAAGGACGAGTCCTGTTTCGGGGTGGCATCGATGGTGACATGGGAGCGCTGGTTATGCGCTCCGTATTCCGAAATTTCTTTGGAGCAAGGGCATAAGGTCGTGACTGGTACCACCACTTTTACCGATGAGGCAGCTTCTTTGCCACGGGTGATATCAGCTCGCAGCGATACCTGATAGTCGAGCATGCCGGACACACCACTGACCGGGGCTGTTTTATTGATGAAATAAACGAAGGACATTTCGATCGTGCCTTCCGTACTCTCCAGCCGGCGGTTCATTTCCCGAAACAACTCGACGAAATTAGCGAGTGAGTGAACGGTCTGCGCATGCTCGTTAAGCAATTGCGTAAAGCGTGACATGTGAGTGCCCTTGCGATCTTCAGGCAATGCGACAGTCATCGTAAAGTTGCCGATCACCGCCTGGGGTTGCTGCAGGCGATCAATCACCGTGACCGGGTATTTGATATCCTTGATGCCTACGCGGGAAATCGCGATACGGCGACTGTCATCGTAGGATTGCACATCTGGAATCGATTGGTTTGTTGTAGACGAGCTGTTACTCATTGCTTACTGTATTTGCCTCTATGACTCGTTTGCGTGTTACCTCACACGCAATACTTTTTGCTGTTGACTTTCCTGTACACGGTCCCAGCCTGACTGGATCTCCGATAGTCTGGTGCGCAGGCCGGCCTCATCGAGTTTGCAGTAAGACAGTAGTTCCTCCCGGCTGCCGTGTTCGACAAACTCGTCCGGAAGGCCCATTATTTTAACTGGCGTATGGATGCCCGCGGCTGAAAGCGCTTCAAGCACTGCCGATCCGGCACCGCCTGCCACTGCATTCTCCTCCAATGTGATCAGCAAGTCATGGGTTTGTGCCATCTTCTTGAGGGTTTCCATGTCGAGTGGCTTCACAAACCGCATGTTTACTACGCTTAAGCCCAGCTCAAGGCCAATTTTGTGCGCCGGTTCCACCATGGATCCAAAGGCCAATAAAGCGATATTTTCACCCTTGCACCGCACTTCGGCCTTGCCAACGTCGATGGCAGTGAGCTGTTCGGATATTGGCACTCCGGGGCCACTGCCGCGTGGATAGCGCACTGAGCTGGGGCCATCCAGCTGAAATCCTGTGTGCAGCATTTGCCGGCATTCGTTTTCATCCGCTGGCGCCATAACGACCATATTGGGCAGGCAGCGCATAAAACTGAAATCGAAACTGCCAGCGTGCGTTGCGCCATCTGGCCCAACCAGGCCCGCTCTGTCAATGGCAAAAAGCACTGGCAGGTTTTGAATGGCGACATCGTGGACCAGTTGGTCGTAGGCTCGCTGCAGGAAAGTCGAATAAATCGCAACCACCGGCTTTTTGCCAACGCAAGCCATGCCCGCCGCCAAAGTCACTGCGTGCTGTTCGGCAATCCCTACATCAAAATACCGCTCCGGGAACTGCTTTTCAAATTCAATCAGGCCAGAGCCTTCGCGCATTGCGGGAGTGATGCCGACCAGTCGCTGGTCCTGTTGAGCCTGATCGCACAGCCATTGGCTGAACACTTGCGTGTAGGTGGGCTTGGGCTTGGCGCCTGCTTTGACCGTTTTGATTGGTTTTCCGGTTTGCGGATTGAACGGGTTTACCGCGTGTAGCGCCAACGCATCCTGTTCTGCAAATGGGTAGCCTTTGCCTTTTTTGGTAACCACATGCAGAAACTGTGGGCCATTGAGCTCGCGTAGATTGGTCAGGATGTCAACCAGGCTTTCCACGTCGTGGCCGTCAACAGGGCCGAAATAGTTGAAGCCGAGTTCTTCGAACAAAGTGCATGGCACCACCATGCCTTTGACATGTTCCTCGGTACGTCGGGCAAATTCCAGTATCGGAGGAACTTTGCTTAGTACTTTTTTACTGCCTTCCCTTGCACCAGCATAAATCTTTCCGGTCAGTATTCGTGCAAGGTACTTGTTCATTGCTCCCACATTGGGAGAAATTGACATATCGTTGTCATTAAGAATGACCAACAAATCCCTGGCACATGTTCCGCCATGATTGAGCGCTTCATAAGCGAGGCCGGCGGTTAATGCGCCATCACCTATAACAGCGACCACCTTGGCTGCATTGTTGTCATCGCGGTTTTCACTATCCAGACCCATATTTTTTCCCAGGGCCATACCGATGGACGCGCTGATCGACGTGCTTGAGTGGCCAACTCCGAACGTGTCGTACTCACTTTCCTGACGACTCGGAAAACCGGCAAGCCCACCACGTTTGCGCATCGTGTTCATTCTGTCGCGACGACCAGTCAGGATTTTATGAGGGTAGGTTTGGTGTCCGACATCCCACACCAGTAAATCATCCGGTGTCTGGTAGACGTAATGCAAAGCCGCTGTCAATTCCACTGTGCCCAAACTGGCACCCAGGTGCCCGCCGGTTTCAGCCACCGACTGGATCAGAAACTCTCGCAATTCCGCACAAAGCTCCGGCAGTTGATCAGTGCTGAGCTGTCGAAGATCGGTTGGTGAATCGATATGTTTCAGCGTCTGGAATTGATCTATATCAGGCATTAATTTGAATGGCTGTTATTCAACGAAGGCCGATTATCGTTTGTCCTGCCTGAAACAGGCAAGGAGTTCCAGCTTGTCAGAGATGACCGTGTGGTATTGGAATCAAGCTCGTTTTTGCACATCTGTTTAAAAGCCTGCACATAAGTTTGATGCACTGTGATGTGGTCATCTGTGAGGTTGTTATCTGGGGGCAGTGGTACCGGAACAGCTGTACAGAAGTTTTTCAGTGGCTGCGTTTTATCACAAAGTTCGAAATATCACGGAGTTCACTGAATCCTGAACCGAGTTGGTCGAGATGTGAAAGCGCTTGGGAATGGATGTCACTGGCATGTTGCCTGGCGCCTTCGAGACCCAATAGTGCCGGGTAGGTCGGTTTGTTCAAGGCTTTGTCAGCCCCCTGAGGTTTTCCCAGTGTCTGGGTGTCGGAAACGACATCCAGAATATCATCAACAATCTGAAAGAGCAGACCCAGCTCATCTGCAAACTGGCTGAGGTGTTGGTTGAACTCATCGTCCCTGGCAGGCGCTGCGCAGGTTGCCATCATGATGCTTGCATTGATTAGCGCACCCGTTTTGTAGCGATGCATTTCCTCCAGTTGCTGCAAGCTCAGATTTTTCCCAACGCTGGCCAGATCGATGGCCTGACCGGCCGCCATGCCAGAGGCACCACTGGCATCGCCTAATAGCTGGATCATGGCAGTCTTGTTTTCCGCACTGATGGCAGCATCGTCGTTGCTGGCCAACATGGTAAACGCCAGCGCCTGCAAGGCATCCCCGGCCAGAATGGCAGTTGCTTCATCGTACTTGCGATGACAGGTGGGTAGACCACGTCGAAGATCATCGTTGTCCATAGCCGGCAGATCATCGTGAACCAGCGAATAAGCATGCATGAGTTCGAGGCTGCAGGCAGGGATATCGAGCCGGTCAAGGTCAATGCCCATACCGCTGCCGGTGGCATAGGTCAGTGCCGGCCGGATGCGCTTGCCGCCATTGGTCACGCAATAGCGCATGGCTTCGGGTAGCACGGTTAAATTATTGCTGCTGTCCGGGTTGGCTCCCTGGCTCGGTGCGTCGAATACCGGCAGACATCTATCCAGAGCCTGATTGGCTCGTTGACGATAGATCTCGAGACAGTCGCATACTTCGTTCACCGGACGGTTACCCATGGCTGATTTCGCATAAAACCTTTACGCAGTTGTTAGTCTATCAAATCCAGCGCTTGAGACAGACGGTCGATTCCATCAACCCTGAAATCCGGATTTTTTGATTTTGGGACGTTACGAGAAGCAACGATGGCGCGTTTGAATCCATGCTTCGCAGCTTCAGTCAGACGCTCTTCACCATTGGGTACCGGTCTGACTTCACCAGCCAGGCCGATTTCTCCAAATACGACCAGATCGTTGGGCAGTGGACGATCCCGAAACGATGACAGGGCTGCCAGCAATACCGGCAGATCAGCTGCCGTCTCACTGATGCGCACACCGCCTACCACATTAACGTAAACGTCCTGGTCGAACATCGCGATTCCTGCATGTCGATGCATAACAGCCAAAAGCATGGCCAGACGGTTCTGTTCCAGGCCAAGAGTTATGCGTCGGGGGTGGGAGCCGCCTTCATCAACAAGTGCCTGGGCCTCGACCAGCATCGGTCGCGTACCCTCGCGGGTAACCATGATAACGCTGCCACTGACCGGTTCCGGGTGCCGTGACAGGAAGATGGCTGATGGATTTTTAACCACCTGCAAGCCTCTTTCAGTCATCGCAAAGACACCGAGTTCATTGACCGCTCCAAAACGGTTTTTGACTGCCCGAATGACGCGGAAGCGATTGCCGGGATCACCTTCGAAATACAACACGGTATCCACCATATGTTCCAGCACGCGAGGACCGGCCAGCGCACCTTCTTTGGTAACGTGCCCAACCAGAAAAATCGAGGTTCCAGTGTGTTTGGCATAACGCACCAGTCGAGCAGCACTTTCCCTCACTTGCGCCACCGCTCCCGGTGCCGAGTTGAGCGTGTCGGTGTACATGGTTTGTATCGAATCGATGACCAGGACCTGCGGTTTTTCCTTGGCCAGAACATTGATAATTTGCTCGACTCTGGTCTCGGCCAGCAAGCGCAGGGCGGTTTGTGGTAATTCCAGACGCTGCGCCCGGGCACTAACCTGCTGCAAGGATTCTTCGCCGGTGATGTAGAGTGTTTTGCAATGTTGGCTCAAAAACGCGATGCATTGAACCAGTAGCGTTGATTTGCCGATGCCCGGGTCACCCCCGAGCAAGGTGACGGAACCAGCAACCAAACCCCCTCCCAACACTCGGTCGAGTTCACTCAGGCCGGTGGTGCTGCGTGGGGCTTCATCTAGAGAAATATCGCTTGCCAGCGTCACCTTGGCGTTGCCGCCATAGCCTTCAAAACGGGCTTTGCCAGCCGGGCTCTCTGCTATCGCAACTTCTTCCAGAGTGTTCCAGGCCTGACAGTCCGCGCACTGCCCGTTCCATTTGCTGGAAAGTGCACCACATTCGCGACATTGGTATTGGGTTTTGGCTTTAGCCACAGGTTAGCGACGTCCACCTGCAGCTTGTTCGCCATCGAAACCTTCGGATTCAGTTGCATCTGCCCCGTTGCCTGACAGCGGGGTAACACGCAGTTGACTGACCCGATTTTCTTCCACGTCCAGTATTTCAATGGTGTGATCGTGCAATCGGAACATCGAGCCTTGTTCTGGAAAAGACTCCAGGTGCTCCAGCACGATGCCATTCAGTGTTTTTGGTCCATTGTTGGACAATGACCACTTCAATACCCGGTTAAGGTTCCTGATCTGGGTCGTGCCGTCGACCAGAAAACTGCCATCGGGTTGTGGCCTGATTTCGTCGGGGGCTGCGGCAGGGTCGTTGTTGAATTCACCAACGATCTCTTCAAGGATGTCTTCCAGTGTCAGCAAACCGAGAATATCGCCATATTCGTCAACCACCAGGCCAATGCGGCGCTTCTCGCGCTGATAGTTCAGCAATTGCACCGTCAAACTGGTGCCTTCGGGAATAAAATAGGCGTCCCTGATTCGGGACTCGAGTGCCTTGCGATCGAAATTACCCGAGCGCATTGCGTCCAGCATCTTGCGCAGGTAGATAAAGCCGACCACGTTATCGATATTTTCCCGGTAGACCAGCAGCCGGCCGTGGCTGCTGTTGGTGATCTGTTGCAGAATCTCGTCCCAGCTGTCGTCAAGGTCGATAGCCATAATGTCATTGCGCGGCACCATAATGTCATCCACGCTGACTTGCTCGAGATCGAGGATATTTAACAGCATTTCCCGGTGTCGCTCGGGGATCAACCCGCCTGCTTCATTGACAACAGTGGCGAATTCGGCGCTGCTTAAATTTTCTTCAAGGTGGTCTTGCGCGGAACTCACGTTAAAAAGGCCCAGTAGTGCTTTGGCGATCCAGTTGATCACCCGTACAACCGGCCACGCAATCACCATCAGCGGGGTGTAAATGTGGGAGGCAAAGAAGGCGATTTTTTCGGCGCGCAAGGTTGCCAGCGTTTTTGGTGTGACTTCGGCAAATACTAAAATAACCAGCGTTAAAATTCCGGTTGCAACCGCGATTCCTGCTTCACCCAACAATCGGAGGGCGATAACCGTGGCAATTGCCGAAGCGAGAATGTTGACAAAATTATTGCCCAGCAGGATCAAACTGATCAGCCTGTCGGGTGTTTGTAACAGTTTGGCAGTCCGGATAGCGCCTTTGTGGCCGTTTTTTGCCAGGTGTCGCAACCGGTAGCGGTTGAGGGACATCAGAGCCGTTTCCGAGCCCGAGAAAAAACCGGACATCAGAATCAGTAGTACCAGCGAGCCGAAAAGCACGCTGAGTGGGATGGTGTTCAAGAAGGGTCTGGACCTCGTATGGCTATGACACCTAACTGAATAAAGGTCTGTCGGGGTGCTGTCAAGACTTTATTGTCGACATTTGGTCTGAATGCGCCGAAATCCCCGATTAAGCGGTATACTGATCCGTTACTTTGCCGGGTTTGCTCCCCGGCCGGTTCTCGGTTTTACACATTATACTGCCATCTTTTTTGCATTGAGGGGTGATCATGTTTGATTCACTAAGCGACAAACTCGGCCGCACGATTAAAAACCTCCGCGGTCAGGGACGGTTGACTGAAGACAACGTCAAGGAAACATTGCGGGAAGTCCGCATGGCGTTGCTGGAAGCTGACGTTGCGTTGCCGGTGGTCAAACAATTTATCGACAGTGTCACCGACAAGGCCATGGGTCAGGAAGTGCTGGGTAGTCTGTCGCCCGGCCAGGCGCTGATCAAGGTCGTTAATGATGAGCTGGTGGCCTTGATGGGCGAAACCGGGAGCGGGCTCGATCTTGCGCAGCAACCTCCCGCCGTGATTCTGATGGCAGGCCTGCAGGGTGCGGGTAAAACAACAACCGTTGGCAAGCTTGCAAAACTGCTGGCAGAAACCCAGAAGAAAAAAGTCATGGTGGTCAGCTGTGACGTCTACCGGCCGGCGGCGATTCAACAGCTGTCAACGCTGGCAGATTCAGTTGATGCCACTTTCCATCCCAGTGATTTGCAGCAAACCCCGGTTCAGATAGCGAACGGCGCGCTGGCGGCTGCGAAAAAGCAGTACATGGATGTATTGTTGGTCGATACCGCGGGTCGGCTTGCCATTGATCAGGACATGATGGATGAGATTCGTCAGCTTCATTCCACGCTAAACCCGATTGAAACCTTGTTCGTGGTCGACAGCATGACCGGGCAAGACGCGGCCAATACGGCAAAAGCCTTTGGTGAAGCGCTGCCGCTGACAGGTGTTGTGCTGACAAAAACCGATGGTGATGCCCGCGGTGGGGCGGCGCTGTCAGTGCGTATGGTCACCGGCAAGCCGATCAAGTTTATTGGCTCGGGAGAGAAAACCGACGCTCTTGAGCCGTTCCACCCGGACCGCATTGCCTCACGCATTCTCGGCATGGGCGATGTTGTCAGTCTGGTTGAAGAAGTGCAGGCCAAGGTCGATCATGGCAAGGCTGAAAAGCTGGCCAAGAAGATTCGCAAGGGAAAGAACTTTGATCTTGGCGATATGCGCGACCAGCTGGAACAGATGGCCAATATGGGGGGGATGGCGGCGCTGCTGGACAAAATGCCAGGTGCTGGCAACCTGCCACCGGGAGTCAAGGCGCAGGCCGGTGATACCGAAGTCAAGCGTATGATTGCATTGATTAATTCGATGACTCCGCATGAACGCAAATTCCCGGCGGTATTGAAAGGCTCGCGCAAGAAGCGGGTGGCAGCCGGCAGTGGACTGCAGGTTCAGGACGTCAACCGGCTCCTGAAACAGCATGCCCAGATGAGCAAAATGATGAAGAAAATGTCCAAGGGCGGACTGGCCAAAATGATGCGCGGTATGCAGGGTAAAATGCCACCAGGGATGGGGTTCTAGCTTGCAAACTGAGTCGTCTGACAGGAAATTTGCCTAAAACCTCTGCTGAACTCTTCACAACTGAGAATTCTCAGGTACAATTAACGGTTTTCCCGCATCGAAATTGATCGGGATGTCATCCGATTCTGGATCGCCAAGTTATGGTCACAATTCGTCTTTCGCGCAGCGGCGCTAAAAAACAGCCCTTCTACCACATCGTGGCGACGGACAGTCGTGCTCGTCGTGATGGCCGGTACATTGAGAGGCTCGGGTACTACAACCCGGTTGCACGCGGTAGTTCAACTCCGGTAAAAATGGATCTCGAAAGGGTCGATCACTGGGTCGGGCACGGCGCACAGCTCAGTGCCAGGGTAAAGAATATAGTCAAAGCGTATCGCAAAGAAGCTTCAGCCGAGGCTTGATACCGTCTTCCGGGCTTGTGTCCAGCACAGAGTCCAGCGAGCCTGGGTCTGAATTTGGGTCCGAATTTGAGTCGGAGTTTGGGTCCGAGTCTGGATCCACTGAATCAGCAACAACCAAGCTGGTGCTGGGCGAGGTAAACGGTGTATTTGGCGTGCACGGCTGGAACAAGGTGTTCTCAGAAACAGCTCCTCGCGTCAACATAGTTAAATACCAGCAGTGGTATCTGTCCCGCAAAGGCGGGCCGTGGAAACGCTATGAGGTCGTCAAGGGGCGAGAACAAGGCAAAAATGTTGTCGTACAGCTGGCCGGTGTGACTGATCGCGATGCTGCCAGAGAGCTGGTAGGTTGCACAATTGCGGTCGAGCGTGATCAATTGCCGCCGTTGCCTGACGATGAATACTATTGGTCGGATTTGCTGGGGTTCGAAGTTGTCGCGACAGATGGTCGGGCTTTTGGAACCCTGGAGAGAATGTTTGAGACCGGGGCCAACGATGTCATGGTCGTGAGTGCTGTGTCAGATGTTGCGTCAGGTGCTGGCAGCGAGGGCACAGTCACGGGAACGGAGTCGGAAATCCTGATTCCCTGGATAAAAGGCTCGGTTGTGCAGGAAGTGCTGATGCAGCAACGCAAAATAGTGGTCGACTGGGACCCTGATTATTAACGCTGCGCCGATACAGCGCGAGAGCATACAGTGAAAGTCGGCGTAGTCAGTCTGTTCCCTGAGCTGATCGACACGTTTATGCAATACGGCATTCCTCGTAAAGCGGTTGCCGTGCAGCAAATGCAGGTTCAGGCCATCAATCCGCGAGATTTCACTACTGATGCTCATCGCACAGTAGATGACAGGCCTTTCGGTGGCGGCCCTGGCATGGTCATGAAGGTCGAGCCGCTGACTGCTGCACTGACTGCTGCTCGTGAGTGGGCAGTGGCAGAGGAGGAAACAGCACCTCCCGAGGTCATCTACCTGAGTCCACAGGGTGAGCGTCTGAATCAGGCACTGGTGCGTGACCTTGCGACCAGGCCTTCCCTGGTGTTGCTCGCGGGGCGGTATGAAGGCATCGATGAGCGATTGCTTGGGCATGAAATAGATCGCGAGCTGTCGATTGGCGACTATGTGCTCAGTGGCGGTGAGGCCGCTGCGATGGTGTTACTGGACAGTTTATCGAGACTGCTGCCCGACGTACTCGGTTGTGCAGAATCGGTGCAGCAGGATTCGTTTGGTGAGGAAGGCCTGTTGGACCATCCTCACTACACAAGACCGGAGTTGCTGGATGAACGGCAAGTACCGGAAGTGCTTCTTAGCGGTGATCATGCGCGTATCAGGCAATGGCGCCGACAACAGGCACTGCAGAGAACCATGCAGCGCAGGCCGGATCTTCTGGACGAGGCCGTGTTGACAGACAGTGACAGACTTTTTTTGGAGCAGCTTCAACGTGAAGCGGCTTGTGACCGTGATCAGGAATAGCTGGTCACGATCAGCAATATTGACTACAGAATTTTGAATAGGTGAAGGCAGACATGAGCAAGATCATCGACCAGATCAACGCGGAACAGATGGACAAGAAAATCCCGGATTTTTCATCCGGTGATTCAGTCGTCGTCCAGGTTCGGGTCAAGGAAGGCAATCGCGAACGTCTGCAGGCCTTTGAGGGTGTCGTGATAGCAAAGCGCAACCGCGGCTTGAACTCGGCTTTTACGGTTCGCAAAATTTCTCATGGCGAGGGCGTGGAGCGTGTATTTCAAACCTACAGCCCGAACGTTGCTGAAATTGAAGTGAAAAGGCGCGGTGACGTTCGGCGTGCGAAGCTTTACTACCTGCGTGGTCTGACCGGGCGTGCTGCACGGATCAAGGAAAAGCTCTGACTATCTGTCACCGTCAGCACTGACTCTCGGTGACCCACACAAGCCAGACTCGACAAGCCAATCGGCAGAGTCTGGTGACGTGAGCCGGCTCCCGGCTCTTAAGTCGTATGAATCCAGTCGTTTAAACTCGCCCGTTTAGTTGTGCGCCCGATTTGATCCAGATGCTACAGACATACCTAATTGCCGCTGGGGATGTTGTTTTTCCGGGTAAAGCCCATACATCTGCGCTGATCAAGGGACTACCGCGTTCGTAACATTCTGAACAAAAGCAGTCACTAAATACAAAGCAGTCAGTAAATAGTGTGCAATCAAATCATGTGTCAACAGGGGAGGCAGATATGAATACCGCATCAGACACCCAGAATATGGCTTTTGAAGCTGAAGTTAACCAGCTGCTCAAGCTCATGATTCATTCACTTTATTCCAATCAGGAAATCTTCCTGCGTGAGTTGATATCGAACGCCTCCGATGCCTGTGACAAGCTGCGTTTTGAGTCGTTGGCGGACGATAGTCTGCAGGACGCCAGCGATCTTGCGGTAACCATATCGCTTGATGAAGACAATAAAACCATTTCCATTGCTGACAATGGCATTGGTATGTCGCGTGATGATGTTGTGGCCAACATCGGTACCATAGCCAATTCCGGCACACGTCAGTTTCTTGAGTCCCTGACCGGTGACCAGAAAACGGATGCTCGCATGATTGGCCAGTTCGGTGTTGGTTTCTATTCGGCCTTTGTGGTCGCGGACAAGGTAACCTTGCGCACTCGCCGTGCCGGGCAGGCCGCATCGGAGGGGACGCAATGGGAATCCGATGGCGCCAGTGGTTATACACTTGAAAAAATCGAGATGCCGGAGCGGGGCACCGAAGTCATTTTGCACATCAAGCCAGACTGCAGCGAGTTTCTCAGCAGCTGGCGTCTGAAAAGCATTATCAAGAAGTACTCGGATCATATTACCTTCCCGATCATGATGCTGGGCGATCCTGCGCCTGCCGCAGAAGGTGAAGAGCCAGCAGCACCCGAGCTCGAACAGGTCAATGCAGCCTCTGCGCTGTGGTCCCGCCCGAAGAGCGATATCAGCGATGAAGACTACAAAGACTTTTACAAGCAGGTGTGTCACGACTATCAGGATCCATTGGCCTGGACTCACAATCGGGTTGAGGGCACGCAGGAATACACCTCGTTACTGTTCATCCCGGGCAATGCCCCCTTCGATTTGTATGATGCGCAAAACCAGCACGGGATAAAGTTGTTTGTGCAGCGGGTGTTTATTATGGACGAGGCTGAAAAGCTCATGCCTCGCTACTTGCGGTTTGTTAAGGGGATCGTTGACTCCAATGATTTGCCGCTCAATGTGTCACGCGAAATTCTGCAAAACAACAAGGTGATCGACAGCATCCGTTCCGGGTCTGTTAAAAAAGTTCTGTCATTGCTGGAAAATCTGGCCGACAAGGAGCCGGAAAAGTACAAGGATTTCTGGAAAGAATTTGGTCGCTGCCTGAAGGAAGCGCCGGGTGAAGATTTTGCCAATCGCGAGCAGGTTGCCAAGCTCTACAGGTTTGATTCCACAAAGGCTGACAAAGAAGGTGAGCTGGTCGGATTGCAGGATTACATCGCGCGCATGCAGCCGGGTCAGGAAAAAATCTATTACATCACAGCAGACAGCTATCAGGCCGCGAGCAACAGCCCGCATCTGGAAGTGTTCCGTGAGAAATCCATTGAAGTCTTGTTAATGCACGACCGTGTTGATGAGTGGATGATGTCTTACCTGAATGAGTTTGAAGGCAAGAGTCTGGTCTCGGTTGCCAAGGGTGAGCTCGACTTGAAGGGAGTGGGGCTTGATAAAGACGGCAAGGCTGATGACGAAGACAGTACCGAGGATGATGATGCGTCGGCCAGCCTGGTCAAACGTATCAAAGAGGTGTTGAGTGAAAAAACCAGTGATGTCAGGGTATCCAAACGCCTGACGTCCTCTCCCGCTTGTGTGGTACTGGGGGAGCAGGAAATGGCTTTGCATATGCAGCAGTTGATGAAACAGGCCGGACACGAAGTACCTGACAGCCGTCCGATACTGGAAATTAATCCCTCCCACCCGATATTGCAATTGCTTGATCGGGAAGCTGACGAAGACAAGTTCGGCAACTGGTCAGAGTTGTTGCTGGATCAGGCTATGTTGGCTGATGGTGGGCAGCTGGATGACGGAGCAGGCTTTGTTAAAAGGATGAACGAGATGTTTTTGGCACTGCACGCTGATTGACCCTGGCTTGAATGAATTCCCTGCGCCCGGATAAGCGGGCGAGATAATCGGTGTTCGGGCTGTTGCTTGGGCTGTTCACAGGCTAGAATATAACCATTGTTCCGGTCTCTGCGGGCCGGTATTCGAAAAACAACAACAGAAACAACTAGAAGCCATCTCAAAATCAGAGCATGTGCGCAAGATCAAGATTGCGTGCAGGATCGATTTTGAGATGGCTTCTAGGCAATAATTGGGAATTTGACCATGAGACCGACCCTACTCGTTAAGCTCGTACTGGGTGCAATAGCTGTATCGCTGTTCTCGCTCAATGTGCATGCCGAAGGCGATGCAGCTGCAGGTGCGCAGAAAGCTTATACCTGTCTTGGTTGCCATGGTGTCAAACACTATGTCAACACCTACCCGACCTATCATGTACCCCGTATTGCAGGGCAACATGAGGCGTATCTGGTGTCGGCATTGAAAGCCTACCGCAGCAAAACACGCAGCCACCAGTCAATGCAGGCAAATGCCGCACTGCTTTCTGATCAGGACATTGCTGATATCGCCAAGTACTTTGCCAGCGAAGGTGGGGATAACCCCGAACCTGCTACCGGAGCGCCAGCGCTTGATGCTGCTGCTACTTGCGCTGCCTGTCACGGAGCTGACGGAAATTCCAACCAGCCAACCAACCCCAGGCTGGCAGGACAGTATAAAAGCTATCTGCGTCAGGCTTTGACATCTTACAAAGACGGCACGCGTGAAAACGCGATAATGAGCGGTTTTGCAGCCCAGCTGAGCAAAAAGGACATAAAAGACCTCGCAGAGTATTTTGCCTCACAGAAAAGCGGGCTAAGAACAGCAACAACTCCGTAGGCCACACTGCTTGTTTTCCGGCCCAAGGGTTGGCCCAAGGGCGACCCAGTTGCGGCCCAAGGACGGCCCCGGTGCGACCCAGGGGCGCTTCAGGCCCTCTAGCTGCTGCTGTCAGATCCCGTTGTCGAGTTTGACACACGGGTAAGCAATTCCTCGATATTGCGTGGCATCTGAATGTGGAAGCCCTGGGTCTCCAGGCTGGCAATGATGTCAGCAGCATTTTCCTGTCCTAATTTGCGTTCGGGGGACAGTTCAAATTCCAGTGCCAGCTCGGGTTCACCGAGCTTGTGTAAAACGGGTTGGGGTAGAGACTCCAGCGCGTTTTTATCCTTCACATAGACGTACAAGCCCTCTTCCTTTGAACTCCGATAAACGTAACACTGCATTGGTTTGGGTGACCGGTTTGTGAACACTGGAGGCTTTTATCTGTTACACCTGTTTCCAGCGGTGTCAGTGCAACAACATGAAAGCTGATGCTGTAATTTTACATCGTTAAAGCGTTGAGGGGGGCTGCATGACAGACAAAGAAATTTCCTCTGTTCGAGTGGATAAATGGTTGTGGGCTGCCCGATTCCACAAGACACGATCGCTGGCTTCATCCGAGATCCAGAAAGGTCGGGTGACAGTTAATGAACAACGGGTTAAGCCCGCCCGTCAGCTGCAGGTCGGGGACAGGCTCACGGTGACCAAACACCCTTACCGGTTTGAATTGATCGTGCTTGGCCTGAGTGATCAGCGTGGTCCTGCGTCCACCGCACGCCTGCTTTATGAAGAGACGGCCGAAAGTATTGAAAAACGGAATGAGGTCAGCCAGACGCTTCGAGCCGAGCGCAGCATCAATAGTGGGCTGCGTGGTGAGGGCAGGCCCAGCAAGCGCCAGAGACGGCAAATTATTCGTTTCAGAACAGACCGGGATTCAGGTCAGGAAGACAGTTGAATCAAGTCGGTACATCAATTGCCCCATTATAGTGAGTTAGTATCCAGCCTTGATGAGTAAGATTTTATCTTATTGATAAATATAAGATTAATTTTCTCTCAAATCCTGTTTCTAGTATAACTGCACTAAAAAAGTGCAAAAAACGCTCTATAAGGGGGCTTAATGGAATCGTTGCAGTCAGGTGTTGATGTTTTATTTGTGTTGATGGGCGCCATTTTGGTGCTTTGGATGCATGCCGGGTTTGCCTTTCTTGAGGTGGGCACGGTGCGAGAAAAAAATCAGGTAAATGCCTTGTCGAAAATTTTCTCCGATTTCGGGGTTTCAACAATTGCCTACTTTTTTATTGGTTATCAAATTGCCTATGGCACGGGCTTCCTGCAGCCGGCAGCAGAACTGAACGTTAACAGTGGCTACGAGCTGGTCAAATTTTTCTTTTTACTGACCTTTGCAGCAGCGATCCCGGCCATTATTTCCGGAGGAATCGCCGAACGGGCTCGGTTTTATCCCCAGTTGTTTGCGTCCCTTTTGATCGTCGCCTTTATTTACCCTGTATTCGAAGGGGCAGTCTGGAACGGCAGGTTTGGTCTGCAGGATCAAATTGCCAAGCTGGGTGGAGCTGAATTCCACGACTTCGCCGGTTCCATTGTTGTACACGGCGTCGGAGGCTGGCTTGCCTTGGGCGCAGTCTTGATGCTGGGAGCACGCAACGGTCGATACACCGCGGATGGCAAGGTAAAAATGGCTCATCCGCCATCGAGCATTCCTTTTCTGGCCCTGGGTGCATGGATACTGACGGTTGGCTGGTTTGGGTTTAACGTGATGTCAGCGCAGGCAGTTGAAGCTGTCAGCGGTCTGGTGGCGATGAACTCGCTGATGGCGATGGTCGGTGGATTGTTGGCTGCGCTGTTTGCCGGCAAGAATGATCCCGGCTTTTTGCATAACGGTCCGCTGGCTGGCCTGGTAGCAGTCTGTGCTGGCTCAGACATTATGCATCCGCTCGGGGCGCTGGCCACCGGTTCCGTGGCTGGTGTTCTGTTTGTTGTAACCTTCACGCTTGCACAAAATCGCTGGAGAGTTGACGATGTTCTTGGCGTATGGCCTCTGCATGGTTTGTGTGGAGCATGGGGTGGCATCGCGGCTGGAATTTTCGGCCTTGAAAAACTCGGTGGTATGGGCGGTGTGACGCTCGCTTCCCAGCTGATTGGGACACTTATTGGTATTCTGTATGCGTTGATAGCAGGTCTTGTGATCTATGGCCTGCTAAAGTTGACGATAGGAATACGTCTTAACGAAGAAGAAGAATATGCTGGAGCAGATCTTAGTATTCACCGTATCTCTTCTACTCCAAAATAGGGCCTGACTGACATGAAAAGAATCACTGCCATCATAAAGCCTTTCAAACTTGAAGATGTTCGTGAAGAGCTCTCCAAGGTAGGTGTTAAAGGTATTACCGTAACTGAAGTCAAAGGATTTGGCCGCCAAAAAGGACATACCGAGCTCTATCGTGGTGCGGAGTACGTCATCGATTTTTTGCCCAAAATCAAGGTAGAAGTGGTTGTCTCCGAGGACATTGTCGATGCCTGTGTTGAAACCATCGTCAGTGCTGCCCAAACCGGCAAAATTGGAGATGGCAAGATATTTATCGACACGATTGAACGCGCCATCCGCATTCGTACCGGTGAAGAGGGTGATGCTGCCCTGTAACCTTTACTCTGTAACCTTTACCCTGTAAGTTTTACCCAGCAAGCTTTTGGGGGCTGTCACTCCTGATCTCGGGAGTGATGGTTGGTGCAGCGCAGGAACTTGCGAAACGGCTACCAGCACTCTATAGTTCAACGCCACAGCGGCACTCGCTGCAAGGTGTTTGCCGCACCAATCCGGTGTTCAATTCCAGGTTAGAAGGCCATTCCTGACATAATCCCCCGTTCCGCGCACAGCGTATCGCGCGAAGATCTTAGCAACAATGCTCTGAAAGTATTGCAGCGTCTGCATGATGCTGGGTTTGCCAGCTATCTGGTCGGTGGCGGCGTACGCGATGCCTTGCTTGGGCTCTCTCCGAAAGACTTTGATGTGGCGACCAATGCCAGCCCGGAAGAAGTCAAGTCATTGTTCCCACGCAATTCCCGCATTATCGGTAGACGCTTCCGGTTGGTGCACGTGTTATTTGGCCGGGAAATGATAGAGGTAGCTACCTTCCGTGCAGATCATGCCAGCGGAGCTGGTGGTGAAGTTGCTGATGGTGGGCGCATTGTCAGGGATAATGTGTTTGGCAGCATAGAAGATGATGCATTCAGACGCGACTTCACTGTCAACGCGCTTTATTACAATATCGCTGACGATTCCATTGTGGATTTTGTCGGTGCCATGGCGGATCTTGAGCAACGTCTGTTTCGCCTTATCGGTGAGCCTCGACAGCGTTGTGAGGAAGATCCTGTCAGAGTGCTGCGTGCTGCCCGGCTGTCGGCAAAGCTCGATTTTTTTATTGATGAGCCAACTCTCGATGCCATGCATGAGGTTGCACCAGAGCTCAGATCTGTCCCACCCGCAAGGCTTTTCGAGGAAGTGCTGAAACTGTTTCAGGGTGGCTACGCCCTGAAGAGTTTTGAGCGGCTGCGAGAACTGGATTTGTTGTGCTATCTGTTTCCGGCAACGGATGCACGCCTGAAGAATCAGGCTGAAAACGAATTGGAAATCCTGCATGCTGCGTTACACAACACAGATGTGCGAATTGCCGAGGGCAAACCGGTAACTCCGTATTATTTGCTGGCATTTATGTTGTGGGGTGATATTTTCGAGATTGCACAGGCAGCAATGAAGCAGGGGCAATCTCCGTCGGAATCGTTGTGGCAGGCCAGTGATCGGGTATTGCCTTCGCAGCTGCGAGTGACGTCGATACCAAAGCGCTTCTCCGGGCCAATGCGGGAAATCTGGTTGATGCAACCGCAGCTCGAACTGTATGTTGGCAAACGAGCCTTGTCGCTGCTTGAGAGCCGAAGGTTTCGTGCAGCCTATGATTTTCTCTGTTTACGCGCGCGCTTCGACAGTGATTTGCAGGAATGTGCAGATTGGTGGACTGAGGTACAGGAACTGGATCCGGAAGACCAGCCGGATTTTTGTGAGAACAAACAAAGCGTCCGCAAATACTGGGGCACTGAAGGGCGAAACAAGACAAAAGGGCGCAAGCGTCGCAAGCGCCGACGTTCACCTAAAAAAACCAAAACTGCCGGCGATGGCGCAAGTTCCATGACCAAGACAGGCGACAATGGCGGTTGAATGGCCGGCGCTGCAAGCGCCAGAAAACCCGGTCAGCGCATTTATTGCTCTCGGGGCCAATTTGCAGAACCCGGCACAGCAACTTCATGATGCCTTGATTGCCATACAAGGCCATCCTGATCTGGATTTAAAACGGCAGTCATCGCTTTACGGCAGTGATCCGATGGGGCCGGCTGACCAGCCTGCTTATATCAATGCGGTTTGCATGGTGCTGACTTGTCTCTCGCCGCTTGCGCTGCTCGATACCTTGCAGGCGATGGAATCGGCACAAGGTCGAGTTCGTGACGGGCAGCGATGGGGACCACGCACCCTGGACCTCGACCTCCTGCTCTATGCCGATCACCTGGTTGACCACCCGCGACTGTGTGTACCTCATCCTGGCATTACCCAACGTTCGTTTGTATTGTTACCCTTGCTGGAGATAGCTCCCGAGATCAGTCTTCCGGGCCTGGGGCTGGCCAGTGATTACCAAGCGACAGTGCCTATGTTGGGGCTGTCGAAAATGGAGTTTGGATTTGAAGCATAACTTTATTGCCATCGAAGGCCCCATCGGGGTAGGTAAAACCACTCTCGCCGTGCGTCTGGCAAAATCTCTGGAGGCGGATTTTCTTAGTGATACCGAAGCTGAAAATCCGTATCTGGAAAAATTTTACAAAAGCCCGCGCAATCATGCCTTGCATACCCAATTACATTTTCTATTGACCCGATCTCAGTTGCTGAAGCAGACCATGCTGTCGGATCGTCCGCTGGTCAGTGATTTTCTGTTTGCCAAGGATCGCCTGTTTGCCGAATTGACTCTGGACGACACCGAGCTGTGGATGTACAACCAGCTATTTGATGCGGAGCTGCGGGTAGGCCCAAAGCCGGATCTGGTGGTGTACTTGCAAGCGCCTGTGGAGATTTTAATCAAGCGAATCGAGAAGCGAGGGCTGCGCTTTGAGCAACGCGTCGACAGCCGTTACCTGCAAAGCCTTGCTGATAGCTATGAGAGCTATTTTCACAACTACACTGACACACCGCTGCTGGTTATCAATGCATCGGAAATCAATCTGGCCGACAGTGAGACTGATTACCAGTCGTTGTTACAACACATTCAAGAGATCAAAGCGGGCAGGCATTTTCTGAATCCCATCGCTGAATCACTGTAACTATTTGTAAATAAAGAATAAAAATGCCTTTTCTTTATCGGCCAACTGATACCTGAAACGGGCAATCGTTCCGCCGGTGGCAGTTGCATTTTGGTATAATCCTCGTTTCTGACATATGGTGCATCATTTGTAGTTTCCGTACCTGTGTCTCTCATGCAGTTCGAGGGTGTTTTTTTCCGGGCATGTCCGCTCAACACCTTCCGATTTGGAGAAATCGACAGTAATGGCTGAATTCCAGACTTTGCGCATTGCGCTCTTGGAAGACGATGAAGATCAGGCAGAACGGGTGTCATCGTGGATTATTGACAAAGGGTATCAATGCAGCGTCTTTAATGCAGCTGATGAATTTCAGCGTGCATTTCGCAAAACCAGTTTCGATGTAGTGGTTCTCGACTGGACGCTGGAAACAGGCAGTTCCGGGCTGGAAGTGTTGCACTGGATTCGTAAAACTCTGACCAGCGATATTCCGATTATTTTCGTCACCGCGCGACAGGCAGAAGAAGACATTGTCACCGCCTTGCAGGCAGGTGCCGATGATTATCTTGCAAAGCCGGTACGCCAGCATGAGTTACTCGCACGTTTGCAAGCACTTGCCAGACGTGCCCAGCCTGAAACAGAAGTTCTGGAGTGCCCACCCTACACGTTCGATACCGCCAACAGGCAGGTGTTGATTGATGGTGAACCGGTGCGCCTGACCGAAAAGGAGTATGAGCTGGCAGTATTCCTGTTCCGAAATCGTGGTCGGGTGCTGTCCCGGCAACATTTGTTAACTTCAGTCTGGGGCACCTCCGCCGAACTCAATACCAGAACAGTGGACACCCATGCCAGCCGTCTGCGCAAAAAACTGAAGTTGCTGGCTTCTGAACGCTGGAAACTCACGTCTATATACCAGCATGGTTATCGTCTGGAGGAGCACACCACCAGCGCTTGATAAGCCATTCCCAGCAGCGGTTCAGGGTGATTTGACTGCACAGCAGGCTCTGGAAGGTCTCTATGGTGCTCGATGTTGCATAAGTTTGCTGGTCACCGCCTATGGCAAACTATAATGTAGTGGTTGTTCTTTAGAGGTCCAGACAGTTTCTGGAACGATACTTGTTGTTTGTTCATATTACCCGGCGCCCTTGGAGGTGTGACGTGACAGTATCCGACGTACTAGACAAAGTTACCCTGCTGCAGCGAGAAGCCAGTGCTTTCCTCAGGATTGACACCTTGAACATGGCTTGCAGGCCTGTGTTGTGCTGGTTATGCCTGCTTCTGTCAATGGCGGCTTTTTCCGCGCAAGCCCGTTCACCCGATTTTTCCCCACTGGTTGATTCCAGTATCGAGAAAGTTGTTACCACGCAAGAAAGTGACAACTTCGAGCGCATCGCCGCGCGCGAATTTGGCATCAACGGTCTAGGCAGGCAACTGGCTGAATACAATGAAATGCCTTACAAAACGGTATTCGCCAAAGGCGTGGAAATCAAAGTGCCAATCAGCTTCAAGCCACGTGATGACTTTGCTGAAGCCGTTTTCAAAAAGGGCGAGGTACTTGTCTATCCGGGAGGCAGTCAACAAGCGGCAATCGATATCACTTTGCCGTTCAAGGTCCACGTAAACGATTTGATTAAAACCGGTGATGTGGGCTTTGTCAGTTTGCGATTTTCCAGTGGCACCATAGTCAATATACAGCCAATGAGTCAGGTAGTGGTTAACAAGCTCAGCTGTCTTGATAAAGATGATCAATGTGTGGTTGATCTGGACGCCAAAGCGGGTGGTGTTTATGTTGATGTTGAAAACCGTGAAAAGCAACCGACACAGTTCATTATCAACACACCCTATGCGTCGGCGGCGGTCCGCGGCACTGTGTTTGACTTTGATGTCAGTGAAACCGAAATGCTGGTGGGAGTCACCGAAGGTTCAGTGGATATCCAGTCCACGGTAGGTGAAGTCAGCTTGCCGACTGGTCTTGGGGTCAAGACAGTCAAAGACGAAGGGCCGCAGGATCCAGTTCCCCTATTGGTGGGACCGCGGTTTGCCAATTACGCCTCTCGTATCACACCTGAAGACACAATCACCTGGGGTGCCGATCCAAAGGCCGCCGGATATCTGCTTTCCTTGACAGAGCAGCCTTTGGGTAACCGCGAGCAATACAGAGAGTCTACAAGCAGTACGACACACAGTATTCAGCAAACAGAATCTGGCGCTTATTTCCTGAATGTCAGAGGCCTGGATTCAGAAGGCTTCAAAGGCTATGCCTCCTCTACAGAGCTCAATGTAGTCACCATGAATACTAACGTTGCGGGCCCGAATCTGGCACTGGACGATGCTGATACAAATCAGCGCTACGTTGAGCTTGTTTCAGCTGACTCGGAACTTGAACTGTTTGAAATTCAATTTTCAACTTCACCCGACTTTGCGGGTATTGTCAGTGTGGATGTTCCCTCGGGGGGCGGGGCTGTCGCAGGTTTTGAGGGTGAGCGATACTTTGCCAGAGCAAGGGCGGTGCTTTCCGAGACTGAAGTCTCTCGTTTTGGGCCAGTACTTGAAATCGCTGCCAATTAATCTTTACTCAGCAAGCATTTCGCGTTTTAACCGGCTTAACTCCTGACCATGGCTCGCAATAGCAACCGGCCCCAGGCCGCGAGCCACCTTCAAAGTCATTTCAGCTATCTGTCACTGCTGGGATTCTACCTGTTGCTCCTCTCTATTACCTATGCCTTGCACGAGGGGCAGTTCACGCGAAATCTCGATACGCTGCTGCATGATGGTTGGGTCAGGTTGCAGCAACGTGAAGCGCCCGAGGATGTGGTTGTCATCGGAATCGATTCGGCAAGTCTGGCCAGTATCGGTCGTTGGCCGTGGTCGCGAGATCTGCAAGCGGCTTTCTTTCAAAAGCTCGCATCATTGGAAGTACGTGCAGCGGTTATCGATATATTGTACGTCGAGCCTGATAATTTCCCCGCGAATGATGTTGCCCTGGCGAAAGCCATAGCCAGTTTGCCGGTTTCGATTTTACCTGTTCTTACCGAAGGGCGTGGTTCCTACACCGATCAGGCGGAGAAGCTTCCTCTCCCTGTTATCACCCGTGATATCACAGATCTCGGGCACATATTTTTACCAATTGATGCCGATGGCATTGTGCGCAGGGTAAATTTGATGGCAGGTTTCAGGTCGGCGCATTGGCCTGCACTGAGCCTGGCAACCTTCAATGCCCTCAGTGCTGGTACCGGTGATGAATTGATTGCCGATAATATTCCTGGCAGACAGCTTGAACCTTCTCCGTTGAATACCTGGGTTGAAGACAGAGAGGTGTTGATCCCCTTCTATGGTCCGGCTCGCACATTCGTCAATATTCCCATTGAAGATGTGATCAGTGGTCGTGTTGACCCGAACGCGCTGGCTGGAAAAATTGTGTTTATCGGCACCACCGCAACCGGGATGGGTGATGTACTGCCTACTGCAGTGTCTTCGATTGATACGCCAATGCCGGGTGTTGAAATTCATGCCAATATTTTTTCAGCTCTGCGTGACGGCAGTCTGATTACGGAAATAAATCACCACTTGAATTTCGTCGTAGCAGCAGTGCTACTGTTTTTTATTCTCTTGCTTTATTCGAGATTATCGCCGCTATGGGGACTGATTGGTGCTGGCGTCTTTGCGATGATTCCAATTCTGCTAAGCTACTTTTTATACGCTGTCTACAAATTGTGGTACCCACCTTTGGTCGCCAGTTTGCCCATGTTGGTCAGCTATTTTATCTGGAGTTGGCATCGTCTGGATTTTGTATCTGAATTCTTGCGCCAGGAGAGCGATAAACTCAGTCGAGAAATCGGTTCCATTGACAATACCAACGATGTTTTATTGGTGAATTTTTTTGAAAACGCCCAACAGCATTTACCTGTCAACTCGTGGCACTTTGAAGCCGCGGGACAGGAATTTTCGAATGGAAAAGCAATACCCGGGCGTAAACTTGAACCTGGCCTGGAGTTGTGGATCAACGATGAAGGTACCTATCGAAAACGCTACGCCACACCCGGTAACCTGACCATCGCTTTCCATAGTGATGACGCTGAATTTGCTGAAGAATTTGCCAGTTATATAGACAGTCTCTCCCGAGTCCGTGAGCGTCAGGCGCCTGCGCGTATGAGTGGTTCGATCGAACGGCTACAGGTGAATACGTATCGTTTGAGTTCCCAGATGGAGCGATTGCGGCAGCTCAATGGATTGAGTGAAAGTATTTTCGAAGGCAGCTCGGCCGGGTTGGTGGTCTGGAGTGCTGCTGGTGAAACAGTCAGAATCAATGAGTTGGCGCAACAGGTTTTGCCAATGGTTCTTGACAAGGAAATTTCCCTGCACGATTTTCTAAAAAGGATCGGCCGGGATCCGGACAGTAGGGATCAAGAGCGATTGCAGCGATTGATTTTGAATTCTGAATCCTGGCAAATCAATCGGGTACAGGATGACAATGAATTGGTTATCAATTTCAAAGCAGTAGGAGACACTCTGGCAGAAAGATTGATTTCGGCAAGTATTGTCGATGTGTCCGAGATTCGGCGCAGTGAACGCTCCAGAGCAGAATTGATCGACTTTCTGTCACATGATTTACGTTCCCCCCTGATATCTTCACTGTACCTGTTGGGAGATGATCTCAGAGTTTCCGAAGCTAAAAATGATGAAAAAATAGAGCGTATTGAATCCAATATCAATCTCAGCCTCACTATGATGGATGACTTGCTGACACTGGCACGGGCGGATAATCTCAGTGCCGAGCAATTTTCATTGTCACTGTTTGATTCGATAGTGGACAACGCTGTAGCGCAATTGGCTCCGCAAGCTCGAAATAAGGAAATCGTTTTTGAGATTGATCCGCAAGAGGATGAAATCTGGGTCAATGCCGACGCTTCATTGCTCGAACGTGCGGTCGTCAACATTGTTAGCAACGCGATAAAGTACTCTCCGGAAAAGACTGTCATTAAAATTTTGTATCGGGTTGAGGGAGATAAAATTTTTCTCGATGTAGAGGATCAGGGGATTGGAATTGCCCCTGAAATGATGGAAAACCTGTTTCAGCGTTTCAAACGAGATGCCAATATTTCCAAACAATTTAAAGGAATCGGCTTGGGGCTTGCACTGGTTTCAAGAGTTGTCACCCAGCATGGTGGGCGAGTGTGGGCCTCGAGTCCAGGCCGCGGAACCAGGATTTCCGTTGAATTGCCATTGGCAGTCATTGATGACGAGATTGATTAACTGATAAAAATCTGGAGTTAATACTATGAGTTTTCGAAACAGCCTGTTTGTTTCAACATTGCTTTTGATGTTGTTTTCCGGCTTTGCTGTGGCGGCAGAAATAGTCAATATCAACAAGGCTGATGCTGCGGCGATTCAGCAGAATCTGGTCGGCATCGGTCCAGTCAAAGCAGAAGCTATTGTCAGCTACCGGAAGAAGAACGGTAAGTTTTCAAGTCTCGATGATCTTGGCGGTGTCAAAGGCATCGGACCCGCGCTGATAAAAAAGAACAAGAAGTACCTGTCCCTAAGCAAAGGTGCTGTCAAAGGTGATGCCAAAGCCTACGCGGCGGCGAAAAAACAGGCCAAGTCCAAAAGTGGCTCCGGGAGTTCATCTACGTCGTCAGCTTCCAGCAAGAAAACAACGAAAAGCAAATCGGTAGCTGGCAAGGCTGCAAAGTCCGATCAGAAAAGTTCCACCAAAAAGAAAAGCAGCAACTCGACATCAGCCAGCAAAGATTGTAAGAAGAATGCCAGTGGCAAAGTGTCCAAAGACTGCAAGAAGAAAGCTGCGAAGTCTTCCAAATCGAAGAGCAAAAAGAAAAGCTCCTCTAAAAAGAAAAGTACCTCCAAAAACAAACCTGCCAGTTAAAAACCTGCCAGTTAAGTTCAAGTTGGAAGCAGCGGGTATTGGCCCGCTGCCCCCAATAGGCTTACACCCTGATTGCTTAAACCTGATACTCAATTACCTGCCATATGTTTCTCAATGGAGCCGTCTGACTTGGCCACCAGTAAAACATCCGCTGGTCTGGCCGCGAACAATCCGACGCTGACAACCCCGGCTATTTGATTCAGGTGAAGCTCACTGGTAACTGGATCGATCAGTTCCATGTTGTAAATATCGAGTATCAGGTTGCCATTGTCAGTGACGGTACCCTCACGCAGTTCAGGATCTCCTCCCATAACCACTATTTGTCGAGCCACGTAGCTCCTGGCCATGGGGATCACTTCTATCGGCAATGGATACTCTCCCAGTACCTTGACCAGCTTGCTCTCATCAACCACACAGATAAATTGTTCACTGGCAGCTGCGACGATTTTCTCGCGAGTCAGAGCACCTCCCCCTCCTTTGATCAGGTGCAGTTGCGGATTGGCTTCATCGGCACCATCGACATAGACCGGCAAGGGGCCGGCTGAGTTCAGATCAAGCACATCAATACCGTTTTGGCGCAGTCTTTCCGCGCTTGCCTCTGAACTTGCCACAGCACCTTCAATACGTGGTGCTATCTCTCCCAGGAGATCGATAAAGCAATTGGCGGTACTGCCGGTGCCTACACCTATCACACAATCCTTTGGCATGATTTCGATGGCAGCGGCAGCCACAGCCTGTTTCAGAGCTTGAGTTGAGGGTTGGGTCGTTGCCATAAGCCGGGATTCAGTTGTTGGTTGGGAGGTTGGGGTCAGTGTTCGTGTTCCGAGGATCAGACTCGGTGCCAATGGATGAGCTAATTGTGAACCGCTATGGTTTCCCTTTGCAGGTAATTTAGGTACATTGTCGAGCCTGATGCCATCCTCTCAATCAATTCAAGCGTGACCGAACACTATATTAAACGCATACTGGATGCTCGCGTCTACGACGTGTCCATTCAAAGCCGTTTGCATGATGCACCTTTGCTGTCGAACCGGCTCAAAAACACCGTTTTGCTCAAGCGCGAGGACGAACAGCCTATATTTTCGTTCAAATGTCGGGGTGCATTCAACAAGATATTCCGCCTCGCGCAAACACGTGAGTTGGCAGGGGTGGTTGCAGCATCGGCCGGTAACCATGCACAGGGCGTGGCCCTGACAGCCAGTCGCCTGGGTCTGGAAGCCATTATCGTCATGCCGGTAACCACGCCACCGATAAAAGTCGATGCGGTGCGTTCACACGGTGCACAGGCCATTTTGCATGGTGATGATTTTGATAGTGCTCTGGCGCATGCGCTGGCGATTGGCGAAGAGCGCGGTTTTCCATTTATTCACCCCTTTGATGATCCTGACACTATTGCCGGCCAGGGGACTATCGGAATGGAAATTTGCCAGCAACATCCCGGGCAGCTGGATGCTATTTTTGTTCCGGTCGGTGGCGGCGGTCTGGCCGCGGGTGTTTCGGCCTACCTCAAGTATCTGCGCCCACAGGTCAAGGTGATTGGTGTGGAACCCGTTGATGCTGCCTGCATGCACGATGCGCTTCAGGCCGGAGAGCCGGTTGAACTTCAGCAGGTGGGGCTTTTTGCTGATGGTGTGGCGGTCAGAAAGGCAGGCCAGGAGACTTTCAAGGTCTGCAAGGAGACTCTTGATCATGTCATTCTGGTCAGTGTTGATGAAATGTCGTCGGCGATTAAGGACATGTTTAACGAAACCCGCACCCTGGTGGAGCCTGCAGGCGCATTGGCAATTGCCGGTATGAAGAAATATGTTGCTGCCAATAAAATTGAAAAGCAGACATTAATCGCAATCAGTAGCGGTGCCAATATCAACTTTGATCGACTTCGGCATGTGGCAGAGCGTGCTGACATCGGTGAGAGCCGAGAAGCTCTGTATGCGGTGGCGATTCCCGAAAAACCGGGCAGCTTTTTGCGATTTTGTGATGCCCTGGGTCGCCGCAGTATCACCGAATTCAACTACCGGGTGAAGGGTGTTAATCCGGAACAGACCGAGGCCGAGGTGTTTGTCGGCGTTGAGCTGCCGGCCGGTGGTCAAGAGCGATGTGACTTGAAATCGCAATTGGAAAGTGAAGGGTATTCGGTGCTGGATATGTCGGAAAACGATACCGCCAAGTTGCATGTCAGACACATGATAGGCGGGCACGCCAGCCCGGGAACGCAGGAACGGTTGTATCGCTTTCGTTTTCCAGAGCGACCGGGAGCTTTGTTGGGGTTTCTTTCCAGCATGGGTGCAAAGTGGAATATTACGCTTTTCCATTATCGCAACCACGGTGCAGCTTATGGTCGCGTACTGGTCGCCATGCAAATACCGGAAGACGAGGAGGCCGCCTTCTCAACATTTTTACAAGATCTCGGCTACCCCTACGAGAACGAAACAGAAAACCCGGCCTACACTCGTTTTCTAAAGTAATTTGGGTTTACTTGGCCAGCTTGTTGATGTAGTCCCAGTCCTTTTTGGATACCGGCATCACCGACAATCGGTTGCCCTTGCGCAGTAGCTGCATATCTTGCAGAGGTTTTCGTGTTTTCAAAAATTCCAGGCTGAGAATTTCGCTGAATTTTTTTTGCAATTTAACATCCACCATCAGCCAGCGAGGGTTTTCTGAATCTGATTTCGGATCGTAGTATTTCTCTTTCTTGTCAAACGCCGTGTGATCGGGATAACTTTCTTTGACAATAGACACAGTGCCGACGATGCCTGGAACGGCACAACTTGAATGGTAAAAAAAGCCGAGGTCACCTTTTTTCATGACGTCTCGCATCATGTTGCGAACCTGGTAATTTCTGATACCGTCCCAGTGATCTCTTTTTCCTGGCATATTGGCAAGATCGTCGATGCTGAATGCATCGGGTTCTGATTTAAACAGCCAGTATTGGGTTGCGCGTTTGCTCATACGCTTATCTTTGCCGGGTTGGTCTGGTCAACTATCGCTACTTGAACTAATGCGTACTGACACAATGGTAAACATTCTTCTCTGTGATTACCATATCCAGAGGGACGTCCCAGCTTTCAGCTGGCACGCTGTCAACGCGCTGAAATTCGTAAGCTATGCCAATAAAAAATTGTGTTTTCGCCGAGCTTGAAGCGTTGGCAGCCCCACGCTTGGCAGCCAGAGACTCGGCAGCCAGAGACTTGGCAGATTTAACTGCCCCAACGGTAGTATCTGCAGCAGGCAGACGGTAGGAAAAGGTTCTGTCATAGAAGCCTCCACCCATACCCAGCCTGTTGCCTTCCAGATCAAAGCTTACCAGCGGTACCAACACCATATCGAGTTCGAGCGGCTCAACATGTTGCCTTGTATCAACAACAGGAATGTCGATATTGAACTTGCCTTTCTTGTAGTGTGTGTCGTCATCAACAGAGGCGAATACCAGCATTTGGTCACAAACGATGGGAAGGCAGGTACTGTGCCCCTGCTGGCGTAACCAACGCAGGCTGCTGCCGAGGCCCATCTCACCCCGTACCGCCAGATAGCCACCAATTTGCAGGCAGCGCCCAGGATTTTTGATGTTTGGGGGATTTTTGATGTTTGGGGCTTGCTGGTAGAGTTGTTGCAGCGCGTCGACCAACTGATGTTGCAGTGTTGTTTCGGCAGCGCGCATGGCGGAAACCGACAAAGCTTTTCTTTTCTCCAGCACGGCAGCACGCATCGCAAGCCTGCTGGCTTCGCGTTCTTTTTTGTCTAAGTCTTTTCCGCTTTTATTCACCGATTTTCACCCGTTGTTCGTATCGCTTGACCCGGTTGTTCGCCCAAGCGCGTCTGGAGTGGTTGGACAGGTGATGGGAATAATCGGGAGAGTGTATCAACCACGACAGCCGTTTCTGGTGTGCTACCTTGAACCAATCGGTTCAGGTGGGGACCATTGGAACCGCTTCAGGCTTTCCGCCGTGGCGGACATGCTCAACAACGGCTACCAACAGATCCCCGGGGTGTGAAATTAGGCTCAAGGGATATACCCAGCCAAATAACAAACCGCGCAGAAGATACACCAAGACTGTAGCACGATCGTTGAAGAAAATCATTGCGATGCTGTAGCACTTTGCACGCAATCTTGATTGCAGTTTACCAGCACTATACCAGCACGACGGTAGCGATCGGTTATGAAACCAGGCGTGTATCAGCGGGGAGTATTGTTGTGATGGGTGCTGGGATTACCCTTGTATTTGCCCATGCGATTTCCCTAGTTTTGGGAGTCGCTGAGTGCACCTTGAACCAGAGTCTGCATACTGGCCAACTGTTGCACCAGTTTTTCATCTGTTGAGCTATCGCCTTTTCGCTTCAGCAGCTCATTGGCGATATTGATAGCGGTCACAATGGCGATTTTTTCAACAGAGGCAGCGTTGTTTCGGTTCCTGAATTCATTCATGGATTTGTCTACATACCGGGCCGCACGGGTCAGATCGTCCTCATCGTCCGCAGCACAACCGACTTGTACGTCCTTTTCCAGAATTCGAACCTTGACGGTTTTGTTTTCGCTGACAACGCTCATTGTCCTGCCTCCATCGATTTCAGCCGGGTAATCATTGATTCGACCTTGGTTCGCGCCATTTCGTTTTTCTCGATCAATTTCGCGCGCTCTTCTACCAGCGTCTCTTGCTGTTCTCTCAACGACTTGTTTTCGACTTTCAGCTTTTCACAAAAAGACACCAGCTCAGTCAACTGCTCGTTGAGCTGTTTGATATTTTGTTCTAATTTTGGATCGCTCATGAAACTACCCGCATTGGATGCAGCAGTATTGTATACCGCATTAGCATGGGCGTAGAAGAAAAAAGTCAAGTACCGTCGGCTGGAAGTGGTGTTCTCGCGCAACGGGACTCTGCTGCAGGGCTTTCGGGGTGATGCTGCCGTGATCGATAGCCAGAATATAATGCATAAATCAGTGGCTTATCGCTGTTGCTGGTCTCAGGCAATTGCTATCATAAAGGGTTCTTGTGCGGGCCCTTCTCGCCTGCACCGTCCCCAAATCGTTACAAGTCGTATGCCGGAAACCTGATCGTGGATTCTTCAGAAATGACACAAATACTCGAGGCCGTGCAATGCGAGCGGCCTGCTACCGAAACCCATGGATTGTTGTGCGGCTTGTTGTGCACTCTTTCTGTGGAAAAAGCCAAGCTCAAATGGTTCAAGGAGGTGTTGTCGGCGATGCAGACGCAGCCTCAGCTTGTTGCCCAGCGAGCCGACGAAATCAAGGAGCTGGATGCATTTTTTGGCGAGACAGTATCGCGACTCAACGATTCGCAGTTTGAATTTCATCTGTTGCTCGAAGAGGAGTCAGCGTCGATCGAGAATCGTATCAATTCGTTGGCAAATTGGTGCAGTGGCTTTAATCTGGGTATCGGGCTGGGTGAGCTTGGTAGCTCAGCCAATAAGTTGCCGGCGGATACAGCGGAGTTGCTCGAGGATTTCCAGCATATTGCCCGTTCTGAAACCCCGTCTCACGAAGATTTTCAGGCTGGATCATCCGCTGAGGATGAGATTGATTATGAACAGACTGAACAGGATTTCGTAGAGCTGGAGGAATATGTCCGGGTGGGAGTGATGATTATCAACGAAGAACTACAGCCTGTGACCAAAACCGCAGTTTCGTCTGCAACCGGTAATACACTGCATTAAACGGCAATGTTTCGCGACGAGTCTACATCGTGATCCGGGGCAATTGCGTGAGTGGTGATCCTGGCCGGTCAGCTATTCGGGAATGGAAATGACAACTGATACCTTGAACGATAAAACCCTGATGCGAGAATGCCTGCGTCGCCGGAAAAATCTGATGAAAACGATGGGGAACAATACCATCGCCATCTTGCCGGCAGCTCCCGTTCGCGTCCGCAGCAGAGATACCGAATATCGCTATCGACAAGACAGCGATTTCTATTATCTCAGTGGATTCAATGAACCGGAGTCCATCATCGTCTTGTTACCCGGGCGCAAGTCTGGTGAGTATATTGTTTTTTGTCGTGAACGTGATGAAGAAAAAGAAACATGGCATGGCCGGCGTCTGGGTGTGGAAAAAGCACCTGACGTGTTACAGGCGGATGATGCTTTTCCGATCGGCGATATTGATGAAATACTTCCCGGTTTGTTGGAGGGGCGAGAGAAGATTTACTACTCCCTCGGTAAAGATGCGGATTTCGATCAGCAATTAATGGAATGGCTGAACCGTGTTCGCGCCACGACTCGAGTAGCCAGTCAGGTTCCGTCGTCTTTTGTCTCGCTTGATTATCACCTGCATGAAATGCGTGTCCATAAAAGCCGCTCAGAACTCGGGTTAATGCGTAAAGCCGCTAAAATCAGCGCAGAAGGACATCTGGCAGCCATGCGTGCCTGTCAGCCGGGTGTGTATGAATATCAATTAGAGGCGGAATTAATATCCACCTATAAATCCCACGGTGCTACGCACTCTTTTCTGCCTATTGTAGGAGGAGGTGTCAACGCCTGCATTCTGCACTACACCGAAAACACGGATGTGCTGGAGGATGGTTCAATGGTCCTGATCGATTCAGGAGCCGAGTTTGCGGGCTATGCTGGTGATATTACGCGCACCTTTCCGGTAAATGGCCGATTTACTGAGCCTCAAAAAGATATCTATTCACTGGTGCTGGACGCAGAGCTGGCGGCAATCGATGAAGTCAAACCCGGCAATAGCTGGAATGCGCCGCATACCGCTGCGGTTAATGTGTTGACCAAAGGTCTGATCAGCCTAGGCATGTTAAAGGGTACTTTTGCGCGGGAGATAAAGGAACAAGGCTATCGCAAATTTTTTATGCATCGCACCAGCCACTGGCTGGGGCTTGATGTCCATGATGTCGGAGAGTACAAGGTCGATGATGATTGGAGAGTACTTGAACCGGGTATGGTACTGACAATAGAGCCGGGCTTGTACATCAATGCCGGGCGTGGCGTACCTCGACGCTATGGGGGTATCGGTGTGCGGATTGAAGATGATGTTTTGGTGACCAAAACCGGTCATGAGGTATTAACCTCGCAGGTAGCAAAGTCCATCTCCGAAATTGAAAACATCATGGCATGAGAGATTGGTGTAGCTGCAAAGAGTGCTTGCTGACGGGTAAGGTTGATGATCGGCAGAACTGACGAAGTCGACATCACCATCGTGGGTGCTGCCATGGCAGGATCTACATTGGCCTATGCACTTGCACAAGCCGGGTGGCGAGTCGCGCTGCTCGAGCAACGCTCATTACCATCGACCGAAGATACGCTGCCGGCAGAATCTGTGCTGGCGCTTGATACCCGTAGCACCGCGCTGTCGCGATCATCATTGCAAATTCTGAGCTCGCTGGGGTTGTGGCAGTCACCCGGGCTGAACGCTCACGCGCAAGCCATACAGCAGGTACATGTCTCGCAGTCGGGCCACTTTGGCAGTGTGCGGTTGTCTGCAAGTGATGAAAAACTGGACATGTTGGGAGCCATCCTGCCCAATCAGGTTTACAACAATCTGCTATTGCAACGTGTTCGCGAGCACCCCTTGATCGAGACACATGATCTGATCCGCATCGAAGGGCTGGAGCAATGTGGTGGCAGCGCTATCCGAGTTGCTGTCTGTCGTGGTGAACAGCATTACCGGGTGCAATCCAGGCTGCTGGTCGCTGTGGACGGGGTGAATTCATCGATTCGGGAATTGAGTGGTCTGTCTCTGCAGACAACTGATTACCAGCAAAGCGCTATTTTGCTGAATATCGAGACCCAGAAGCCTAACCCGGGAGTTGCCTACGAGCGTTTTACGCCATCCGGCCCTTTGGCTGTTCTGCCGTTGGGTGGCAAGCTTAACTCGGTGGTTTACAGTGTCGAGCCAGAGCAGGGCGAAACCCTGTGCCAACTCGATGAACGGCTTTTTCTGGATCATTTGCAGCAACAGTTCGGCTATCGTCTGGGGCGTTTTTATCGCTGTGGCGAGCGCACATTGATGCCGCTGAGGTTGGTAGAGTCCAGCTCTCAAATAGCAGAGCGAGTGCTGTTGATGGGAAACGCGGCCCGCACTTTGCACCCGGTTGCAGGGCAGGGCTTTAATCTGGCATTGCGCGATATTTCTGGCTTGCTGGAATTGCTGGGAAAGCGCCAGGATGCCGGCCGGGATTTGCAGCCGGACAGCGGGAATGATCCAGGTGCGCAAGCCTTTCTGACGGCCTTCCAGGAACTCAGGCGGCCTGATCAACAGCGAACCGTGCGCCTGACCGACGCACTGGCCCGGGTTTTTCGCGGCTCCAACCCCGCTTTGTCTCATCTGCGTGCGTTGGGTCTGGCAGGTCTCGAATATACGCCTCCGTTGCAGCGACAGTTTTCGCGTCGGGCGATGGGCTTGATGGCTCAACCTTGAAATTTTCTGGAGACAACGATGCTTGATGATTTTAAAGAATTTGCACTGGGTGGAAACGTTGTTGATATGGCCGTCGGGATTGTTATCGGCGCAGCTTTTGGCACCATTGTGACCAGCCTGGTGTCGGATATCATTATGCCGCCCATCGGTTTGTTGCTGGGCGGGGTTGATTTTTCCAACATCTACACCGTCTTGAAAGAAGGCAGCAGTCCGGCACCTTATGTGTCTTTGCAGGCTGCTGCCGATGCGGGTGCCATCACCATCAATTGGGGTAGTTTTATCAATACCCTGATCAGTTTTCTTATTGTGGCTGCGGCTATTTTCGTTGTGGTTCGTGCCTTGAACAAGATGCGGAAAAATTCCGACACAGCCGATACGCCGTCTGATGAAGTGGTCCTGCTCGGAGAAATTCGCGATCTGCTGAAAAACAACCGGCTCTGATTCAGCATGCCCCCGGTTTAGCATGTCTCCCGGTCGTCTTTCGTCAGCCACGCTGGATAATCCGCTAGCTCGTCGGCTGGTTTTTTTTCTGCTGGCTGCGATCATCGGTGTCGTTGTTGCGTTGGCGACGATTCTGCTGATCGAGCTGATATTGCTGGTGCAGTGGTTCAGCTATTCCGGGCGCTCCGAATCCCAGTTCGCGACGATTGCGGCCCAGCAACCCTGGTGGCGCTTGTTGTTGGCTCCAATGGTGGGCGGACTAATTGTGGGTTTTATTATTCACACGCTGCCTGCTAAGCGCTATCACGGCATAGCCGACGTGATGGAAGCCTGTGCATTTAACAGCGGTCGTATGGGAGTGAGGTCGGGCCTCAGTGCGGCATTGGCAGCGGCTGTCTCTCTTGGTGTTGGTGCGCCTCTGGGGCGTGAGGGTCCGGCTGTACATATCGGGGCTTCCATTAGTGCCTGGCTTGCCGAGCATCTCGGCCTGGATCGAAGTCAATCATTGGCTTTACTGGGTTGTGGTGCCGCTGCTGCGGTCACAACATCTTTCAACGCCCCGATTGCCGGGGTTTTATTCGCGTTGGAAGTTATTGTCGGGTACTACACGCTCAGTGTTTTCGCACCGGTGGTTATTGCGTCGGTCGCGGCGGTGCTGATTCGCACACGGTTTTACGGCGCCGAACCTCTCTTTGTTATCGACACATTCAGCCAGCACTCAGCCTGGGAAATCCCGTTGTTTGCGTTGCTGGGTATTTGTTCTGCTTTTCTGGTGTGCGGGTTTATCAAGTTGGTGGCTGTGTTGCAACAGGGTTGGGATCGAACGTCGATACCCGTTTGGGCGCGGCCCGGTATTACCGGTCTGCTGATCGGTCTGATCGCGATTAAGTACCCAATGATATTGAGCATAGGCTATGAGCCGACCAAGGCCGCATTGCAGCAGACACTGCCGTTCAGTGACTTGTTGGTGCTGTTGGTGTTGAAAACCTTCGGTACCGCAGCGGCCTTGTCGAGCGGGTTTGCCGGCGGCGTTTTCAGTCCCTCTGTGTTTCTGGGCGCTATGCTTGGTGGTGTTTTTATCCTCGCGTTTTCCTCTGTTTTCTGGTCGGGGGCAGTGCAGGGCATCTACTCGGTTGCCGGTATGGCGGCTGTGTCCTCGGCAATGCTGGGAGCTCCGATTTCCACCACTATTATCGTGTTCGAACTGACTCGTGACTATGGGCTGACGCTGGCGGTCATGACCGCTGCAGCTTTTGCCAGTACCACGATGCAGTTAAGCAAACATACCTCGTTTTTCCGATGGCAGCTGGCCACTCGTGGTGTCAATATTTCAGCTGGGCGTGATGTTAGTTTGCTGCGTACCCACACCGTAGAAAAATTGATCTCGCAACGTTGCACCCGCGTTGATGCGCAAAGCAGTTTGCGTGAAGTTGAATCTCAACTTGGAGTTGCTCGCAAGCGAATCGCCATTGTGCTGGATGCCGAGCAGCAATTTATCGGCAGTGTCGAGTTACGCGAGTTGGTTGCCCGATCGCGGGAAGCTGCCTTGAGTGATGTACCGAATATGACGGTCGTTGCTGATGTTGTTCGTGATGCAACAGTGTCAGTGACAGCCTCGTCGAATCTGGTTGGCGCATTGCAATTAATGGCAGACAGCGATATTGATTACTTGCCGGTGCTGACTGAAAAGCTGGAGGAGAAACGTGAATTCCTCGGGGTGATTTTCAAGGCGGACCTGCTGGCAGAACATTATTCTGTGCTGCGCAGGGCCCGCGATGAGGAGTTTGGCGTCAACTAGACGGCAGACTTATCGCAGATATCACTCTGGTGGTATCTGATGGTACTGGCTGTCAGTGCCAAAAAAGGTGTCGTCCTGGTAGAAGCTTGAGCTGCCTGATGCTTCCAGCAAGGCCAGCATTTTGGGAACTTCACGATGTTCAGCACGCAATCGTTCGGTGAATTGAGCCGGGCCGATTAAATCCAGCAGTTCGAATGGGCCATGTGACCAACTGAAGCCCCAGCGCATCGCACGATCTACATTCACAATATCATCAGCGATTTCCGGTACCAGGTCAGCTGCATAGCTCAGCGTGACACTCATCAGGTCCCACGCAAACGCACTTTCTGGCCCGTCACTGAAAAGCAGACTTTTGGGACCGGTCAAATGCTGGATGTCCTGCGCGGGTGAGGCCGCTCGCCATTCACTGTTGATTAAATCAAACACCTCCATGCTCTTGTTGCCGTCCGCGTCGCGATTCATCTTGTAATAACCGCCACCTGTTTTACGGCCCAGTTGCCCACTTTTGATCATGGCCTGCTCGGCAGGTGGGAAGTCGAGGTAGGATCGGCAAACATCACTATCACTGAGATTGGTTCGGAGATTTTTGGCAACAAGATCCATGACGTCGAGACCGATCAGATCTATCAGTCCGTACAGACCGGTGGGTGGCAATCCCAGAGGTTTGGACAAAAGTGCATCAACGGTTTCCAGGGTGATACCGGCTTTTTGTGCCTCGATCCCTTTGTGCAAGCCGGCCAGTATCCAGAAGCAGCCAATCCGGTTGCCGATAAAATTAACGGTGTCTTTGGCGTAGACCACCCCTTTGGAAAGCGGGCCTGACAAATAAGCCACCAGGGCATCGATCACTTCCTGTTCTGTCTGCTCACCGGCAACCAGCTCAAGCAAACGCATGATGTGGACAGGGTTGAAAAAGTGAGTCACCGCGACGTCTCGCTGGAAGCGCTGCGGCATACCTTCGCAGATATCTCTGAGCGGTATGCCAGAGGTGTTGCTGGTCACAATGGAGCCATCCTTGCGAAGTGCTTCAACCCGAGTGAACAGATCCCGTTTGGCCTGCAGGTTTTCAACAATCACTTCACAAATCCAGTCACAGTCGCTGATATTGTTCATATCGTCAGCGATTGACCCTGCCTCAATCAGTGCAGCCTGACTGGCATCAAGCACCGGTTTGCGCCCTCCAGTCAGTCGTTCTATTGCCTGCTGCGAGGTTTCTTTTTCGAGATCCAGCAGCACTACAGGAGTTCCCGCAGCTGCACATACACCGGCGATCCCGGCGCCCATGGTGCCTGAGCCGATAACGGCTACCTTTTCAATTTTTCTGGTCATATCAGTTTCAGTAAATTATTGGCAGAGTGGTCTGCGGCTGAAGAAATGTTAATTGCAGCAGATAGTGTGTGCGGCAGCGTTGCAGTATAGAATCTAAGCTGGCCTGCATCAAATTGACTCACCATGTCTGCTGACGATTCATCCGATAAAAACACTGCTGACTCGACCAGTTCCAGTCGGTCAACGACACATCGAGGCCCGAGACAGATCGGGTTTGATACCCTTAGTCTGCATGCCGGTCAGCGACCTGATGCAGAGACCGGGGCGCGCGCAACCCCAATTTACCAGACAACGTCCTTTGTGTTTCGCAGCAGCGATCATGCTGCATCGCTTTTTGATGTGGGCCGCAGCGGTCATGTTTATTCGCGTATTTCAAATCCTACGGTCGGGGTGCTGGAAGAACGTGTTGCAGCGCTGGAAGGTGGGGTGGGTGCTGTTTGCACCGCTAGCGGAATGGCTGCGATCCATCTGGGTATTGCAACCCTGGCCGCGGCTGGCAGTCACATCGTGGCGTCGAGATCGTTGTATGGCGGTACGCACAATTTACTGTCCTACACGCTGCCACGTTTTGGTGTTGAAACCACTTTTGTGGATCCCTGTGATCCGCAGGCATTTGCTGATGCGATCCGTCCCAATACCCGCATGCTGTTTGGTGAAACGGTGTCCAATCCGCGCATGGAAGTGCTGAATATTCCCGAGGTGTCGAGCATCGCACATGATGCAGGGCTGCCGCTGTTGGTCGATGCCACGCTGACGACTCCGTATCTGATGAAGCCAATGGAATTGGGAGCAGATATTGTGATGCATTCCTTGACCAAATTTATGGGTGGGCACGGCGTGGCAGTCGGCGGTGTATTGATCGATTCGGGTCGCTTCGATTGGGAAGGGTCCGGTAGATTTACCGAGCTGACCGAGCCTTATGCCGGTTTCCACGGAATGGACTTTGTCGAAGAGTTCGGGCCGGCTGCGTTTATCCTGCGCGCGCGCAAAGAAGGTTTGCGCGATTTTGGTGCCAGCATGACAGCGGCCAACGCCTTTCAGATTTTGCAAGGGCTGGAGACGCTGCCGATGCGCATGCAGCGCCACGTCAGTAACACTGAGGTTATCGTTGATTTTCTTGCCGGGCATGACGCGGTTGAGAGGGTGTTGCACCCGCGCTTGAGTTCCCATCCTGATCATCAGTTGGCCAGTGAGTTGTTGCCAGCCGGTTGTGGAGCCGTGTTCAGTTTCGAGCTCAAGGGAGGGCGTGAAGCCGGTCGACGTTTTATCGATGCGCTGCAGTTGTTTTCGCACTTGGCCAATGTCGGTGATGCCAAATCGCTGGTGATTCACCCTGCCAGTACAACACATTCGAGAATGGGCCCGGAGGACTTGCTGGCATCCGGCATTTCAGAGGGGTTGGTGCGGTTGTCCATCGGTATAGAAGACGTGCAGGACTTACTGGCTGATCTGAAAACAGCGTTGCGTGCAGCTGCCAAAGGAGTCGCGTAGTGGACATTTCAATCGACGGTCAAGCAGCTTACGTCAATACTGGTGGCATGACCTGGCAGGATGGGTTGCCGGTGATGTGTCTGGTGCATGGTGCATCCCTGGATCACTCGGTGTGGATGCTGTACAGCCGGTACTTTGCCCGTCACGGCTACAATGTGGCAGCGCCGGATTTGCCCGGACATGGGCGTTCTGCCGGCAAACCTCTGCCCACTATTGAACTGATGGGTGCCTGGGTTGACCGATTACTGGAGCAGATGAACGCCACTGCTGTGCATCTGGCCGGGCACAGCATGGGGTCGCTGGTGGCATTGGAGGCGGCCGCCACCACACCGGACCGCTACCAGCGTCTGCAATTGCTGGGAACAGCGTATCCGATGGCGGTAGGCGAGCCACTGCTGTCGGCCGCGTTTGACAACCACCCGGCAGCTATCGATATGGTGTCTGTGTATGGTCATGCTTACAGTTCCCAACTCGGTGGAAATCCGGTGGCTGGGATCAATATCATGCAGACAGCCAAGACCTTGATGGGGATGGCAGGCCCCGGTGTGATGCATGCGGGACTGAATGCCTGTAACGAGTACACAGCCGGCATTCAATCCGCCCAGCGTGTGACGGCTGGTTGCAGCTTGTTACTGGGAGAGCGCGACATGATGACACCACCGCGCGGCGCCGGGGAACTTGCAGAAGCGCTTTCTGCACGGGTGGATATTCTGGCAGGATGTGGCCATATGATGATGGCTGAACAGCCGGAAGCTACCTTGCAGGCCATGTTGCGTGCATTTGCCCCTGAGCCAGAATCAAAGTCCAGCAAGGGCTGATTTGGCAGGACTGATTTGCCTGGGTTGATTGCCTGGGGGTTGATTTACCGGGGTTGATTGGAAGGGCTCACCGTTTGGTGGAAAGCCCTGCCGATCGAGCTACCTGCAATCAGGCAATATGGCAATCAGGCAATCAGGCAATCAGGATGTCTTGTTCAGTGCGTCCAGCTCGCTGAAAATCTTGTCGCGAATATCATCGACACTGCCAACACCCTTGATATACACATAACCGGGTGCAGCGGCATCGTCAGATGCAGCCCACTCCGAATAATACGCTTTCAGCGGTGATGTCTGTTTCTCGTAAATATCGAGCCGGCGTTTGACAGTTTCTTCCCGGTCATCCTCGCGTTGTACCAGAGGGTCCCCGGTCGCATCGTCGATCCCGTCCTTCAAGGGTGGTTTGCTCTCGATATGGTAAGTGCGGCCAGATTCCTCATGGACTCGTCGTCCGCTAATCCGGCGAATTATTTCGCTGTGCTCGACGTCGATTTCCACTACCGCATCGACCCGCACCTGCATATCCCTGAGAGCATGAGCCTGGGGCAAGGTTCTTGGAAACCCGTCCAGCAGATACCCGTCTTTGCAATCGTCCAGTGCGATACGGTCCTGAATCAAACCAATCATGACTTCGTCGGACACGAGCTCACCACGATCGATCACTTCCTTGGCCAGGACACCCACAGGAGTTTTGGCCGAAATGGCCGCTCTGAGCATATCTCCAGTTGAAATTTGGGGTATCGCATAGCGTTCGGTCAGGTACTTGGCCTGCGTGCCTTTTCCAGCACCGGGCGCCCCGAGCAAGATGAATCGCATGAGTAGTTTTTCCTTGGAATTTTAGAGATTGCACTGCAGATATTTTTTATCTGTCAGGGTGCGTTCAAAGCAAATGCTGGCAATGATATTACGTTTAGGCTGGGGCGTGTCATCAAAACTCGGAAATTTAACGGTGGCACACAACTGTATCGGCTTTATCTGACACTACAACAGGGTTAATCTGTCGAAAACAGTGCTGTTGGTGGCATTTTCCAATGCTGGGTTCTCGTCGCCGTCCGGCTTTTACATTCTTTCAATATTTTCAAGGTTGAACCGGTGATGGATTGGCTGGAAACCTCCTTCAGGTCATAATGAGAATCTAAGTCTCATTCCAAGTCGCATTCCGAGTCTCACACAAGAGCGCTAATTTAATGGCACAATTTTCCCGGGCTGATCTGGCCAAACTTCGCGAGGACATTGTTTTTGATGCCACGTTGCGAGGGCACCCGCTGACCTTCCATAGTACCTGGGGTGTCTTTTCTCCCAGAGCTGTGGACGAGGGAAGTCTGTTGCTGCTCGAACTGATGAAAATCGATCGTGATGACGATTGTCTTGATCTGGGTTGTGGTTATGGCCCGCTTGGGCTGACCATGGCTGCCGAAGCGCCCGGTGGAGTGACCCATTTGGTGGACAAGGACTTTGTCGCGGTCGATTTCACTCGAAAAAACGCCATGCTTAATAAATTGGATAATGTGAACGTGTATCTGAGCAATGGTCTGGATGCCGTGTCGATCGAGAGCCGATTTGACATCGTCGTCTCCAATCTGCCGGCAAAGGCCGGCAAAGAGCTCTTTTATCTATATTTCTATGACGCGCTGGATCGTATGAACCCGGGCGCTGCGTTTTACGTGGTGACCATCAACGGGCTCAGGCAGTTTATCAAGCGCAGCTTCACCGAAGTTTTTGGAAACTACAAAAAACTCAAGCAAGGCAGCAACTACACGGTGTCTGTTGCCTATCGCGACGCCTGACAGAAATTAATCTGCAGATGGCTCGGGAGATGGTTGGGCAGCTGGCTTGACAAAACAAGCCGGGCAGGATTCTCCGTCGACAAATTCGCCAGACTGCTGGTGCTCGATGCTGACCGCACGGTGACATGCTTTGCAGAGAACCGCTCCGGTCTCGAAAGCATTGGAGTCAATCTCCACGCGATCGTCAAATACAAAGCAGTTGCCTTCCCAGTGAGCACCACCGCAGGCTGCAAAATAGGCGAGAATGCCTCCGTCAAGTTGCAGTACATTCTCGAACCCGTTCTGCAACAACCAGGGAGCGGCTTTTTCGCAGCGAACACCACCGGTACAGAAGGTAACAATGGGGGCTGCTTTGTCGATGGAATCCGACTTTTCGGCAGCCTCGGCAAATTCGCGGAAATTATCGATATCGACGTTGCTGGCTTGTTTGAAGGTTCCCGATTCGATCTCGTAGTTATTTCGGGTATCGAGCAAGGTAAAACGACGTCCTTGATCCAGCCAGCTTTTCAACTCCAGAGCAGACAGGCGAGGAGCTGCGTCATGCTCCGGGTCGAGCCCGGCTTGCCCGAAACTGATTATCTCGTGCCGGATTTTAACTTTCAGTTTGGAAAAAGGCAGAAAGCTCGAATAGCTTGACTTGAAATGTAAATCGGCAAAAGGTGGGGTTTGTTGAAACCAGTTCTGGCAATTTTCGATGGCGTTGGGGCTGCCACAAAGTGCCACGTTGATACCCTCCTCGGCAATCAGCACCGTGCCCTTGACTTGTTGTTGCTGTAAAAACACTGAAAGATCAGCCTGCAGCAAGGGTAAGTGTTCCAATGTAATGAACTGATAACCGGAAATATTGAGGTATTGATCGGCGACTGTGGTCATGGCTTTGTATCGTGGAAACAGTTGCCGAAAAAAAACTGGCATCTGCCAAAGACTGTACTACACTTTTTGGTATAAGGATAAATCCAGATAAAAACCAGAGTAGACAAGCTGATTCGAGTCAGTGGCAGCTACCAAACAGGATACAGTGGCGGTTTGTGCAGATTGCCTTCGGCACCAGCCTCCATCAACGGGTGTGAGACACTATTCAATTCCAATGAATGTTAGTACCAATCCCTATCGTGGTCCGGCCACTGTGACAGTTGGCCGCGGCCTGCTTCGACCTCTACTTTGTACTTTGCTACTCCTCACCGCGCCAGTGTTGTTGGCGCTGGACAATCCACCAGTCGATGACGAACCTGCCGAGGCCGATGTTGTTCAGTCAGCCCCAGATCAACGATACCCGGATCAACGATACCCCGGTCAGGCAGGACAGGACTTGTTGAGCCAAGCCGATTTGAGTTTGTTGCAGCAACGTGAATTGTTCAAGCTTGCGCTGCTGGCCTTGGACGGCGACGACCGCACCGCCTTTGATCAAATGTATGAGCGCCTCAATGGGTCAGGTTATCCGTTGATTCGATATCTGGATTATCGACGTATCCGCGCCTTGATTGATCAAATTCCTGATCAAAGCGTCGTCAAGTTGTTGGGCCTGTTTGAGCAGACCCACAATGACAAGGCGCTAAGTCGCAATCTGACCCGTTTTTTACAAAAACGTTTGATCGAGGAAGAGAGTTGGCCGATTTATCTTGATGTGTCAGCGAGTGATCTGGCAGCAAAACAACCCTGCGCCCTGGCACAAGCGCGCTCAGTGGTTGATGGCAAGATCAGTCAGTGGGACGACTCGCTGTTGTCTTACTGGCAGCGTACCCCGGTGCTGCCAGAACTGTGCGCAGCACTGTTTGAGCAACTGCGAGAACAGAAATCACCTCCGATAGCGGCAATTTGGGAGCGCATTTACACCAGTATCGACAAGGGCAAGCTGGATGTTGCTCGCGAGATGGCCACCTGGCTGTCTTCGGCGGACAGAAAACGTGTCCTCGATTGGGTGGGGGCCAGGGCCGAACCCTCGGCTTTTTTGCAGAGCGATGCTGTCGCCAAAGATGATCTGCTGAATCGCCGCATTTTGCTGGATCTGGTCATCCGCTGGTCATGGCTTGATCCTGAAGCCGCTCACGGTTATTGGCTACAGAAACACGGGAAGTATTCGTTCTTTGATGATGAGCGTTATGAGGTGGCAAGAGAGTTGGCCTTGCGCGGTGGCTGGCGTGTGCTGCCCGATGCCCACGAATGGCTCTATTCCTTTGAGGTCAGAGATGAGGACCTTGAAGTCAGGGAGTGGCGCGTGCGCACTGCCTTGCGTGAGCAGGATTGGCAAAAGGTACTTAAAAGCCTTGCAGAACTTCCGCTTGCCGAGCAGAAGGAAGATCATTGGGCTTATTGGGAGGCTCGTGCCGAGGCCGAGTTGGGCAATACCGACAAAGCTGAACAAATCTATCAGGAAATAGCCTTGTTACCGACCTACCATGGGTTTCTGGCAGCGGATCGATTGGGTTTGAACTATCGCATTGTGGACAGTGGCATTGCAGCCGAGAAGTCTACGCTCGCTCGTCTGGCTCAGAATGAGGGTCTGATCCGGGCCCGGGAGTATTTGTTGACTGGACTTCTGCCGGAAGGTCGGCGTGAATGGTCGGCAGCAATTGAAGAACTGGATCAGGCAGACAAAGCCGCATCAGCGTTATTGGCTACGCGCTGGAATTTACCCGACCGGGCCATCGCCAGCGCCAATGCAGCAAAAGAAAAAGCGGCATTGGCGATGCGCTTTCCGATCGTCTTTGAACAGAGGGTGATGGAGGCGGCTGACAAGTATTCTCTTGAGCCTACTTTAATCTATGGCGTGATTCGCCGTGAAAGCGCGTTTATCGAAGATATCCGATCGTCAGCCGGAGCGGTTGGCCTGATGCAGCTTATGCCCAAAACCGCAAAATATGTGTCGGGGCTCATGGGGCGAGGTAAACAGCCCTATGAACTGACTGATCCTGGTATCAGTATCGAGTTCGGCAGCTTTTATCTGCGTCACGTGATGGATCAGTTTTCCGACCACCCTGCACTGGCAGCGTCTTCCTATAACGCAGGCCCTCATCGCACCCGTTCCTGGTTGCCACAACTTGAACCGATGCCGGCAGATGTCTGGATCGATACGATTCCGTTCACTGAAACGCGGCGATACGTCAGGGCGGTACTTGCCTACGGGGTCATATTCGAATGGCGCTTGCAAAATGGAATGACGCGTATCCTTGCCCGCATTGGTGATCAGATAGACGCAGTAGAAGTCGAGGCCGATGCGAGTGGTTCCTCTTCACAATAAATTCCTTTGGGCAGTAAATTCCTCTGGGTAATAAATTCCTCTGGGCAACAAAATTGACTCAGTGGAGTTAGAAGTGTAACTTTTACTTTAAAGATTGTGCACTTAGCTCAATGTTCTGCTATTTTTCATAAAGAAAACGAGTTCTCGCATTGGTGCGAGCCTACCAGCAAGACAGTCAAAGTCAGAAACACGCTATGAGCACTCTCGAGCCCGGTTACGCTGATGGGGAAAATAACAGCGAACCCGCAGCCAGCAACAAAAAGGGGAGCAGCCTGCTGCCCACCCTGTTGGGTTTGCTTCTGTTGACTCCACTTTTGCTTTTGGTCGCTCACTTGAACTTCCCGCAGCTTTTGCCGCAATCGCTGTCAACGCTGTTTAAAGGCCAGCAAGCAGCGGGTCTGTTCTCGTCCAACCCACCAGCATCTCCTGACGTTTCGTCCACGGCAGAATTGGGTCTTGATAGTCGTTTGCGTCTGGTCGATCTCGAGTACGAGCTGGCATTGCTGAGTCAGTCTGGCCCCAATCAAATAGTCCCCAATCAAATAGTCCGGGACCAAACAGCGCCCGATCAAACAGCATCTAATCAGACATCGTTATTTCAAACCGCGACCAGCCGGGCAGCCACGGTTTGGTCTGAGGTCTTGCAACTGCCGGCAGTTGCCACATTAACAGCGTTGTTAACCGGGTCTTCACTTGCGATTTCCTCGTTGTGGACGTCGCAAGCTGCGGTGTCGATGTTGGTTATTCTGCTGAGTCTGGCAATGCTCTCTGTTCTGATGGTGGCTCTCAGTCGTCGCAAAGCCCGAAATGCAAATGAAAAGCCTTCCGATCAGCTGATAGAGGGTGTTACAGACGGCTTTGCAGTCTTTGACAAGCAGCGTCGCGTCTCAGCGCATAACAAGCGGCTGGAAAAGCTGCTGCCGCAAGATCAACAGCTACCGGTGTCCGGGGCGACAGCCCGCACTCTCTACACCCAGCTGTGTGATGACAGCACCCAGGTATTGCATAAACTGGATAATTGGCTTGCCAATTTGCCGGGTGACAGAACTTCCTCGATCGAGTTGCCGGACCGATCCAATCGCCAGTTGCTGATCAGAGAGCGCCCGGTAGAAAACGGCGTGGTTGCAGCCACTGTCAGAGATGTCAGTGAACAGCGTTTGACTCAGCAGCAGCTGGTGTACGCCAATGACTATGATTTGCTCACAGGCTTGCCCAATCGAGCTCTGTTTATGTCGCACCTGCGAGATTTGGTCAGAAAGCCCAACGCAAAGTTTGCACTGATGATCTGTGACCTCCGGGACTTCCGACAGGTAAACGATTCTTATGGTCAACAATTTGGAGATCGCCTGCTGGTGGAAACCGGCCAACGCTTGCAAGCCGCAATGCCGGAACAGGCGATTGTTGCCAGACTGGCCGGTGATGAATTTGCAGTGCTGGTGGACGAGGCAGATGATCACCAGCAACTGGAACGTCGAGCGCAGGATTTTCTGGAGGCAATGGGAGCCGGGCTTGCAGTCGGTGCCCGAACCTTGCCGATTCGAGCGAGTATGGGGATTTCCTATTCCCCGCAGGACGGGACGACGGTCGGGGAGCTGAAAAGTGCTGCTGACAGTGCCTGTGCCCGAGCAAAATCAGTCGGGAAAAATTCGATCGCGAGTTATAGCAGGCGCTGGCAACAAGTCGCTGACAGGGGGCATCAGCTCGACATTGGCCTCGGTAAGGCATTGGCCAACAACGAGTTCCAGCTGCAGTATCAGCCCCAGATTGATATCAAAACCAACCTGACTTGTGGCATGGAGGCATTACTGCGCTGGGACAGTCAGTCACTCGGTAGCGTCTCTCCGGCTGAATTCATTCCGCGTGCCGAGCGATCTGACCTGATCGTCGAGATTGGCGAGTGGGTGCTGGTGCAGTCTATCGCGGATTACAAGAACCTCGCCAGATTCGGCATGTCACCAGCTACCTTGTCCATTAATATTTCCCGTCGTCAGTTCGACAATGACGAATTGATAGGCAACATCAAACGGATCATAGAGTCCAGTGATATCGATCCTTCGCTGATTACGCTGGAGATTACCGAAACCGCCATACTCGATGATCGCGACCGCGCGGCGAAATTACTGGGGTCGCTACATGACTTGGGTGTCAGCCTTTCCATTGATGACTTTGGTGTCGGGTATTCGTCTTTTCTGGAGCTGAGGGATTTTCCCATCGATGAAGTCAAAATTGACCGGACCTTTGTCAGCGATTTGAGTACCTGCGAGCAAAGTCGGCAGATCATTAAAGCCACGGTCGCTGTTGCCGCGTCGATAGGAGCCGAGGTTGTGGCCGAAGGGATCGAGACCCGCCAGCAGTTTGAGATGGTGAAGGCACTGGGGTGCCACCGAGCCCAGGGCTATTTCCTGTGTGAGCCGATGAGTGCGACTACCTTTCCGGACGTCTGTCTCGGAGGGAATCAGGAATCAGATAATCAGTTCGACGCGACAGTCGCTCTATAGCGATACTTTTCATTTCGGCAGGTGTTGTAACCTGCCACTCGGCTGCAGCCATCGTGCACAATCACGCAGCTTGCTCTTCATCTCTCACTTGTTGTCAACGCGCGACGACACAATTGTGGTCACGTGATCAACCTGTGATCGGACCTTGCCGGTACTTCATCGTTTAACATTGCAAAACGCAGGTCTTGAGTCTTAGTATCCGCGCGCATAATAGATTACAATGCGAAACCATAAAGTCGGCTTTTTAAAGCGGCCACTATCACCCACGACCACAACCTGAGCGAAGCAGTTACTGCGTCGAACGGATAGCGGTGGTGACAATGTGGTGAATTGCATACTGCCAGTCATCTTGCAGTCACTTTGCACCAATACCCGACGCAAACGGAGCAGGGTTCTTGTCCAGCAACGCAGTTGTAGAGTTGAAAGGCGGCATGTACACACTGATGTCACTGCGGCTGCATTCCAGTAATATCGCCGACATCGACAATAGTCTTGCCGACAAGGTGCAGCAGGCTCCAGGATTTTTCAGCCAAACCCCGGTCGTTGTCGATTTGTCCGAGATTGAAGGCAACAGTGAGTTCGACCCCGTCCTGCTGCTTGAAAAGATCCGGGGCCACAAGCTGGTTCCCGTTCTGGCGAGCGTTGTCGACAAACAATCGCCGGTGGCGACGGCAATCGAGTTACCGTTGGTAGAAACCACCAAGCGCTCCTCTTCTATCAACCCTGCTGCGGCCAACAGGGACAAATCAGCCAGATCAGCCGCAGCGGATACCCGAATAGACACTGACAAGCACGACGCAGGCTCCGGGCATAAACCCTCTCTGGTCTCTGGTGGCAAGATCTCTGGTGGCAAGGTTTCAAAGAACGGGGTCTCTGGCGATGATCAGCAAGACAGCTCCAAGAAAGGGGAGGCCGGATCAACTGGAGCGGCCGACAGCAACACCGTCGACGCTGTGAGTCTCGATTCCACACTGGATAAAAGTCTGGGCCTGGGTAAGTCGGTGGAATATGTCCCAGCCCGGCCGATGATGGTGTCGAGGCCGGTTCGCTCGGGTCAGCAGCTGTACGCCAGGGATGCTGATTTGATCGTGATGGCGCATGTCGGGCCTGGCGCCGAGATTATCGCTGATAACAATGTTCACGTGTATGGTCCGTTGCGGGGACGAGCGCTTTGTGGCGTCACCGGCAACACTGAAAGCCGAATTTTCTGTCAGTCACTGGAAGCAGAATTGGTCTCAGTGGCTGGCAATTACAAAGTATTGGAAGAAATCCCGGAAGAATTGCGCGGCAAACCGGCTCAGATCTGGTACCAGGAAGGGCGCATCAATATAGACCCGCTTTAGTCGATTTATTCGACTCGAGTCAGGGTTCCTTTGAAGGATCAAAACAAGAGTAAACAGAACCGGGTGCACGAAAAACGTGTCACCTTTAGACATTGGGAGTGATAGATTGACCAAGACGATCGTTGTGACATCCGGCAAAGGGGGTGTTGGCAAAACAACCACCAGTGCTTCGATTGCTACCGGCCTTGCCCGCAAGGGTTATAAAACTGTTGTCATTGATTTTGACGTTGGCCTGCGCAACCTTGACCTGATCATGGGGTGTGAAAGAAGAGTTGTTTATGATCTGGTTAACCTGGTAAACCAGGAATCCAGTCTGCACCAAACCCTGATCAAGGACAAAAGAGTCGAGAATTTGTACATCCTCCCGGCGTCTCAAACAAGGGACAAGGATGCACTGACCATCGAAGGCATCGCGCGCGTCATGCACAAGCTTAAAAAAAGCGAATTTGATTACATTATCTGTGATTCGCCGGCCGGCATTGAAAAGGGCGCAAAAATGGCCTTGTATTTCGCCGATGAAGCGATCATAACGACGAACCCTGAAGTTTCTTCGGTACGGGATTCTGATCGCATCCTCGGTATTTTGCAGAGTGAATCAAAACGGGCAAAAATGAATGAGGACCCGGTAAAAGAGCACTTGTTGATCACACGCTATAACCCGGGGCGCGTCAAGGAAGGGCAGATGTTGAGTGTCGACGATATTGTTGAATTGCTGGCTATCCCGCTTCTCGGCATCATTCCGGAATCCCCGAGCGTGCTGGATTCATCGAATGCGGGTAAGCCCGTCATTCTCGAGGAGGAGAGTGAGGCAGGGCAGGCCTACAGTGATGCCATTGACCGTCTGCTCGGAGAAGACAAACCTCATCGCTTTATGGAAACCCGCAAGAAAGGTTTTCTCGCAAGACTATTCGGGTAACGCGCTATGGGCATATTCAATTTCTTTCGAAGCCGTCCCAAGGACAGCAGTGCCGTGACTGCCAAGGACCGGCTGCAAGTCCTGATCGCACACGAGCGTACTGATCGTGATGGGCCGGACTATCTGCCACTATTGAAGAAGGACATTCTGGCTGTCATCAAAAAGTATGTCGATATCGGAGAGGAGCAGGTTGTTGTGCAGCTGGATTCACAAGATGACTGTGAAGTGCTTGAACTGAACATTACCCTGCCGGAGGACACGTCTGACAGTGGGAGCCGGACCAAGGCCAGCGCTCGCAGCCGTTCAGCTCGAACCAAGGCCAACCAGACACGGGCGGCTCAGGTGGCAGCAGCAAGCAAGAAACAAGATAAAAAACGTAGTCGCGGTGGGAACAAGGTAGTCTGAGAACAATCCCCGGTTATTTGATACCGGTTTATTTGGGTACCCGTCATATGAGTGCTGGCAATGATTGCCAGCTGTGATTGCACGGCCTACTCCAGCAGATCAAGCGCAGGAAACCCGACCAGAATCGGCCATCCAAAGAAAAACACTTCAAAAATATCTTCATTGTTACCCGTGTGTCAAGTTTACAACAGCTTTGTGCATTTTTGCTCAGCTCAGCTTTCCTTTCAGTAATACTCAGGTTTTAGCCGACTGTTTGTGGCAAAAAAACCACTATTTCCTTGAAACCCTGATTTATTGCGAATATTTTTGGCACTTGTGCAGTTATTGTCTACACTTATTCAGGTGTTTTAGGTGGCTGCGCCTCTGAGTCTTGCAAAAATGTTATAGACTGTTGCATTATTCAGACACGCAGACTAAAGTTCCTAAAAGAAACACTCAGCGACACTCTGTAAAACAGCAAATATCTGATTGGAGAATAAATAATGAAATTCACAAAGACCGCAGTGGCAGTAGCAATCGCAGGTATTGCTGTTGCACCAGTTGCCATGGCAGACGTTACCTTGTCTGGCCAGGTGGCTATCAAGTTGGACATGAGCGATGCCGATGATGTCGATCCGGTTCCTGCTTCACCAGCAATCGCGACAATTGACCCAGCAACTGGCGAACTGACTATTGTCTCAGAAGCAGTTGCAGCAACCCCTGAAGTGCGCCCCGGTGACCCAACCCTGAACGGTGATGATTCCACACTGAATATCTCTGCTTCACACACCATGAACAGCGGTCTGACTGCATATGGTAACTACCGTCTGGATAGTGCGCTGACCGGTTCAACCCCGGCTGGTGACAACGTTTGGGTTGGTATCAAAGGTGGTTTCGGTGACATCCGTGTTGGTGAAGTACCTGATGCCAGTGAATACGGTCAGGTAGCCGGTGATATCCTGACAGATATCGGTGGTGAAAACGCTGGTATCAGCTACACCGGTACTTTCGGTCCGGTTGCACTGGGTCTGAACTGGTCTCCACAGAACAACAGTGACAAGACTGCAGCTGGTATCAAATTCAGCCTGGGTGGATTTGCAATCGGTATCGGTGGCGCAGACATCGATGGTGACACCGCCACTTCAGCGGGTGCTTCATTCAGTTTCGCAGGAGCTTCCGTTGCTGTTGCTTTCAAGGACTTCGATAACGATCAAGAAACCCTTGGTGTAAAAGTGGGTTACGGAATAGCTGGTGTCTCTCTGGCTCTCACCTATGAAGTATTCACCGGTGACGTGAATGAAGACGATGCAAAATTTCGTATAGATGCAGGTTACGGCCTGGGTGGCGGAATGGACGCAAGCTTCCGTCTGAACTCAACCGAGCCTGATCAAGGCGAAGGCGTAACCGACTACCGCGTTATGCTGACCAAATCGTTCTAAAAACCAATTACAAATGCTGTAATACTAAAAGCCCCTCTTCCGAGGGGCTTTTTTTTGTGTTTTCAATACTGATTTACCGATAAACTGTGTTTATGCAGACGGCCACCACCATAGAATCGATCATCCGTGAAAACCTGGCTCCAACAGAGTTGCAGGTGATTAATGAAAGCGATAAACATAATGTTCCACCCAACTCCGAGACTCATTTCAAGCTGGTTGTGGTGAGTGAGCAGTTTATTGAGCAATCGCTGGTGGCAAGGCACAGGATCATCAATAAATTGTTGGCAGAGCAGTTGGCTGCCGGGGTGCATGCGCTGTCTTTGCAGACCCACACGCCAGATGAATGGTTAAAAAAGAACGGCGTTGTTGGTGAAACCCCTGATTGCCTTGGCGGTGATGGTCGTGCCGGTGGTTAAAACGAGAACGCCGATTGCCGCCGTTCTCGAAAGTTGTCGATAAACTGGCTTAACTACGCTCGGTAACCTGCAATACGTGGTACCCGAATTGAGTTTTTATAGGGCCTTGAACTGCACCTACTTCGCCATTAAAAACAGCATCGTCGAACTCCTTGACCATTTGGCCGGGTCCAAAGCTGCCGAGATCCCCACCTTGCGCGCCTGAAGGGCATTTTGAATGTGACTTTGCAAGGGCTGCAAAATCACCTCCGCCCTGTAAGTCAGTAACCAATTGATTACACTGTTCTTCTGTTTCTACCAGGATATGTCTTGCGGATGCTTGAGCCATGCTGTTCTCATGAATAGTTAGTGGTTTGTCCCGTATATAATGCAGGGGGATAGTGCTGGGGAATAATGCCGGTGGTAATCAGGACATGCCCGGTTTCCAGATACCAAAAGCCTGTTGTGGTGGTGGAGCTGCGGGTGCTGCAGGCTGTTGTCGTTGCTGATCGACATCTTGCATAACATGCAGCATAAATGCGGCGAGTTGGTCATGTAGCTCGGCTTTCTGGTCTGAAGGCATGTCTTGCTGGCCAAGCAAAAAACCGGTGACGGCACACAGGTATTGTGATGCCACACCTGGATCTTGTGCCGCTTCATCGTGTTCTTGCAGAACTTTTCGGACCTGTTGCACCAATTGTGCAGAAAGCTGTAATTCACTCATCGGTCAATTATACATGTTGCTTCCGGTCTGGGTGAAACTTCAGGCTTCTGTCAGCTCAAGTTCGTGGCCCATGGTGTCAGGGTACAAACCCTCTGCGGAGTGTGCATCTGCCTGTAGCGAAAGAGGGTAGGGTTCAGCAGTCAGCGGTGTGGTGACCGGGTTGTAGATGGGGGTGCTGGTGAGCCGGACCGTATTGCAAAGAGGGCATTTATGCCAACGGGTACTAGAGCCCACTGATGTTTCGGAACGATTGACATACATGTGGGTACCACAGCGGTTACATTTCATGTTCGGGTCAGCCTTTATTTTCTAGCCGCATTTGGAATCGCCACAACTGAGGCAAGTAATACAACCGTCCATCATGATGGCCGCTCGTGCATTACACTTTTTGCATTGCGCGGCTTCAGTCGGGAAGCCATCATCGGGAGGAGTGTTTTCCTGTGCACCCTGCTCTGGAGAGCGGCGGGCCGTATCGCGACCTTGGGAACGTTCAAACTCTTCGCGTTTCTGGTTGATCATATCCTGCTGAGAGTTATCAAGCTCAATGGACTTGAGCATCCCTATTTTGATCAGGTGACGCTCTATCACATCACCGATTTCGGCAATGATAGATGCCTTGTATTTACCTTTTGACCAGTAACCGCCGCGGGGATCAAACACCGAGCGCAGTTCATCTACCAGAAAAGTGATGTCACCACCTTTCCGGAACACCGCAGACATAATGACGGTGAGTGCCACAATCCATTGAAAGTGATCCAGATTTTTCGTATTGATAAATACTTCGAACGGACGTCTGAGTTCGTGCTCGGTGCCCTCGTTAAGTACAATATCGTTGATGGTGATATACATGGCATGTTCGGACACATGCTCGGGCACCTTGAGTTTGTAGGTGCTGCCGATCAGTTCTTCCGGTCTTTGCAGCGTTTCGTGCATATGAATTACATTGTCGGTCTCTACAGCAGCTGTTTTTTCAGCTGCTGACTCCTGACCGGCCACCTCGTTTTCGTTAACCCTGTAGTTGGTGATTTTCCGTTCTATCTTGATTGCCATGGTATTACTCTTCAAATAACTTTAGTTTGACCTGAAGCTCAGTTTGACCCCGAACTGCATCAGGGCTTGTCTCAGAACTTTCCCCAGAACTTTCCTCAGAACTTTCCGTAGTAACCTTCTTTCAATGCATCGTAGAGGTTGGCAGCGGTATGGGTTTCGCCGTCATACTCTATCTCTTCGTTACCTTTGCAATTCACTTCTGTGCCGTCATCGAGAGTGAAGGTGTATTCGGTGTTTTCCAGGTCTTCTTCCTTGACCAGAACTCCCTGAAAGGCTTCCGGATTAAAACGGAACGTCGTACAACCCTTGAGCCCCTGGTCGTAGGCATACAGATAGATGTCCTTGAACTCTTCAAACGGGAAATCAGTCGGTACGTTGGCGGTTTTGGAAATCGAAGAATCAATCCAGCGTTGCGCGGCAGCCTGTACCGCAACGTGATCCCTGGGCCGGATATCATCCGCGGCAATAAAATAATCGGGCAAGCTGTTTTCCGGTTCTTCGCTAAAGGGCTTGGCCTGTGAATTGACCAGCTCACGGTAGGCGAGTAACTCAAAGGACAGAACGTCTACCTTCTCTTTGGTCTTTTTGCCTTCTCTAATAACATTGCGGGAATACAGATGCGCAAAGCTCGGCTCAATGCCATTACTGGCATTATTTGCCAGAGATAATGAAATAGTGCCCGTCGGTGCAATCGAGCTATGGTGCGTAAAACGTGCGCCATGATGAGCCAGTGACTCAACCAGATCAGCATCGACTTCAGCTATTTTTTGCATGTAGCGGCTGTATTTGGCGTGTAGCACCTTGCCGGTAACAGTGTCGCCAACCTTGTAACCGTCGCTGACCATTTCCGGCCGCTGCCTCAACATGGCACCAGTGACTGTAAACTCTTCTTGCATAATCGGCGCCGGGCCTTTCTCGAGAGAAAGTTCCAGGCCGGTGCGCCATCCGGTGATCGCCAGCTCGCGAGTGACATTTTCGGTGAACTCGAGCGATTCATCGGAACCGTATTTGATGCCGAGCAGGGTCAGAGTCGAACCAAGTCCAAGGTATCCCATACCATGACGACGCTTGCGAACGATTTCCTGCTGCTGTTGAGCAAGTGGCAAGCCATTTATTTCAACAACGTTATCCAGCATACGGGTAAAGATGGCGACGGTTTTATTGAACCGTGGCCAGTCAAAGCTAGCCTCGTCGGTGAAAGGGTCAATGACGAAGCGGGTCAGGTTTACCGAACCCAGTAAGCAGGCACCGTACGGTGGAAGTGGTTGTTCACCGCAAGGGTTGGTCGCACGAATGGTTTCGTCAAACCAGTTGTTGTTCATCTCGTTGACCTTGTCAATAAGAATGAATCCGGGCTCTGCGAAATCATAGGTTGATGCCATGATCAGATCCCACAGGCGTCTGGCCGGGATGGTTTTGAAAATGCGGCAGGCAACGAGACCTTCTTCGTCAGCAACCAGATCCTGCTGGGTTGGCCAGTCGCGCCAGACAACAGTGTCCTTGTCGTTAAGATCAAGTTTCTCTTCCTGTATTTCCTTTTCTCTTATCGGAAATGCCAGCTGCCAGGGTGCGTCTGCCTTGACCGCTTGAATAAAATCTTCTGTGATCAGCAAAGACAAATTGAATTGTCGGAGACGGCCGTTCTCACGCTTGGCCTTGATGAACTCCAGTACGTCTGGATGACGCACATCAAAAGTACCCATTTGCGCACCACGCCGGCCACCTGCAGATGACACGGTGAAACACATTTTGTCGAAAATATCCATAAAGGACAGCGGACCTGATGTGTAGGCGCCAGCACCCGAGACATAGGCTCCCCGGGGCCTGAGGGTTGAAAAGTCATAGCCGATGCCGCAACCGGCTTTCAGTGTCAGCCCGGCTTCATGGACCTTGCCCAGGATGTCATCCATAGAGTCGGTTATGGTGCCAGAGACAGTACAGTTGATAGTGGAGGTCGCCGGTTTGTGATCCAGTGCACCCGCATTGGATGTGATTCTGCCGGCAGGAATTGCCCCTTGCTGCAAGGCCCAGACGAATTGCTGCATCCAGTGGTCTCGATCAGCCTCGGCTTCGACTTGTGCTATCGCACCCGCTACACGCAGGTAAGTATCTTCAACAGAGGCGTCGACATTTTCGCCTTCCTTGGATTTAAGCCGGTATTTTTTATCCCAAATATCCAGCGAGGCATCTTGCAGGGGTATGCCCACCAGCGGAGACTGGGCGGTTGAGGCTGCTCCTGTTGCCTGGGCGGTGGCCTGGGTGGCGGTTTGTGTGGCGGTGGTTATCTTTTTGGTCTGCTGTTTGGAAGATTGTTTTCCTGACTTGCCTGGTGCCTCCTTTTTGGCCGATTTCCCATCCACTGCGTATACATTCAAATTACCCATTATTTCTCAATTTTCTCCGGCGCGAGTTTTTTTAAAACCAGGGACTTTGAGTCGCTGGCTATCCGATTTGTTGTTGTGGTTGCATCCGATCGCTAAATAACTTGCACACTATATCTTGCACACACCACTGGTATTGACGCCTACCAGAGGTGTGTACCTGTCGGTAGTGGCGTGAACCGGCTAGAGCGGTGTCAATCTACTAATAAGGGTATACATCTATATAGTCGGAAGAAGCTACCAGAAGAACTACATATTGTATGCTCAACAAGTGCAACCTACAAGATATAGTGTAGATCGTTTTTTCGATTTAGCGCTTTTTTTATTACTGGTCGCCATGTGTCTGCACTATGACTGTGCACTTTGACTAAACACTGACTACGTTATGCCTGTGCTATATGACCGCAATGGGCGCTTTTTCAGTGACGGTGTGAATTAGCGCACACAATGGTAGTACCGAGGCCCGAATCGGGTCAATCAAAATCCCACAAAATGTGTAAAAAAATAATCTAAACCACTACATGCTGTGGATTCGGCGGTTTTATCCTGCGTAAAAGCTGTTGATAAGTTGTGGATGTGAACTATCTGGCAGAAACCGGTAGCTGGTGGCGGGGTTTCTGGATTGGTTTCAACATTTTGCTAAAAATCGTTTGGTGGTGGAGGATCGAAGCAGTAAAGTCTCCTCCAACAAAACAACAAGAGCAGGTCACCTGCCGGAGAAGTCAACATGAAATACGTTAGCGCAGATCAGACAGCAACCCGCATCGTTACCGACAGACAGTGGATTCATCGCAACGAACTCAGCATGGGTATGCTGGTTGTCGAGCTGGATGTGCCTTGGGAGCAAACCAGTTTTATGTTTCAGGGATTCAGGATTGATTCCGCTGAGCAGTTAAGACAAGTGCAGCAGGAATGCGAATACGCACTGATTCAATCAGAGAAGGTAGCCAAGGTTAATCGCGACAATCCGCTACGCTTATGCGGTTTTGTCAAGGGCAAGACCAAACTGGTTTGGGATCACCCCAGCCGATAACCATCACCCCAATCGATAAACCCAGCGGATAAACCCAGTCGATAAACCCAGTCGATAAACCCGGCCGATAACCAGCCGGGACAAAACTGCGAGCTAGCTGTCGAGCCGGGTTCTGTCTGCGCCGGTGGTTGTGACGATATCAATAAACTGCAAACACACGGCACCGAAAGCCTCGGGTGTCTGGGGTACTTCACTGTAACGGAAATCGATGGCCGGCAGCCGATTCTTGAGTTCGCCCAACAGTTGCGGATAATCGGGCTCGGTGCTGGCCGGTGCCAATACCACCTGACGTAACCCCATTACATTGTGAAGTACGCTTACCGTTGCTGCCAACTCCTCAGCGAGGGTCGCAGGGTCTGTAACAGCGGGTGTATTGCCGCGTGTTGATGCTGTGTCGTTAATTACCTTGCCATCGACAACCATACGATATTCGATAGGTGAGGCCATCCAGACCAACAGGAAATTACGATCGGGAAGCTCCGCACCGAGGGTTATCTCCGCGACAGCAGCTGCGGTTGAAGTGCTCATCACTGATACCGCCACCCCGGTGTTCGCGCTGATAGCACTCTGTATCTCGGCGCTGTCCGTCAGCAGACTGTCGGGTACTGATACAAACAGACCTTGCAGGCTTGAACCCTCCAGGGTGACATTGATATCCCGAGCCGCGCTCAGCAATTCATTGATCACCGCAGAGTGAGTGGTCGCCAGCTGCGAGTCGGGCTGGATGGCAATCTCGGTGTTACGTTCGAAAAGCAAGCTGCCACTGTTATCGACCAATACTGCACGGCAATTTTGCTCTCCTATCTGCAACCCGCAGGACAAGCCTGCTGTCGTAGCCTGGGTCTCGGCCCCAGTGGCTAACCGAGTGGCTAACCGAGAGGCGGCCCGAGACGCAGTCCGAGTCGTTGCCTGGTTTGTTTGTGACGGCGATGACGGGGGCAGACTTTGCGCGGAGTCTTCCGGTTTGAAAATATACGGAGTGACAAAGTCGGGTTTTTTTCCTGCAAAGAGATCAAGGAAAGCGATGGCATAAGATGACATCTCTCCGACATTTTCCCGGAATGACCACCAAGTGCTGATATCAGCGACTGCCGGGCTGAATTCCAGTCCGGCGTCGAATGCCTCATCAGCGACCAGCTTGCGAATATTGAGGCAGTACATGACGTAAACATAGCCTTCAGGCCAAAACATCGCCGGGTCCGATTTATCGAATTCCTCCGGCATCGAAAGATGGCGCACTGGCTCAAGTTCTATCAGGCGGCGAAGCATCATGCCGGACGCATAGCCCAGAAATGATTCGCGTTCTGCCGGATCATCGGGTTTGCTGGCTTCAAACTCCTTTAACCATGCGAGGAAACAACGGGCCAGTATTTCAGTGTTGGTTTCAAACTGGATGTCGGTCTGTTCAGAGACCGAGTTGACCTGCGAGATAAAGCTGGATTTAAACCAGCGCAGCCGACGAATGGCGCGGTGAACGGGTTCATCGCCCAGATTGTTAAAGACGACTGGAGGGCGTGATTCGAGCGCATTCATCAGACACTTTCCCTGGAGAACGCCATCAAGTCAGCCATTGCCTGCACGTCCTCAAGTGCCTGGTAAATCGATTCGGCCTGGGCCAGAGCCAGATCGCAACAATCAATCAGCAGTTCATCTTCACTTTCGGGAGTCGATTCACGCTCGATGATCAGCCAGAGAATGGCAGAGAAAACACTCATTTGAGCAATTTTTTGAGTATCCGCATCCGATGAAGTTGCGGCATTGCCGCTGCTACCTGTTCTGACCATGCCAACACGCAGCAGTGCCTGCAGCAACATTGCAGCTTTTGTGCTTTCGCAGGCGGTGTCTTGAAAGCTGCCTGCTGCACGGCCATACGCTACTGCACCCAGTGCTTCGCTGACAAAGAAGTGACCTTCATGATCCAGCCGATCACAGAGGTAGGCAATAACGGATTTAAGGTTGTCGTAGGAGATTTTGGCAAAGATGACTGAGGCACTGGCCTCGTCCAGTGACGTTATCCTGGAGAGAACGGCGACATCTGCCTTGCGCGAAATTTCGGGATCAAGGTACCGGTGAACGATACTGGAAGTGTTGCGATCAACCCGGTCGGCGATACGGTCAAAGTGGCTGACCAGCACTTTACCAAACTGTCGCATGGGTGCCGGTGAGCGTCTGGCGACTCTGGCAAAACGGTTACGTAGCGACAGCAATATATGCCTGATGCCTCGCAAACCATCTTTTACGGACAATACCAGTGTACGAATCAACGGTGCCTTCAGTGCCGACGCGGTCATTGCATGGGAGTCTCAACCTGCACGGTGAGCAGTACTATCCATAAACTTCACCGTCGCTTCAAGCGAGGATACCACAGCTTGAGAGCCCAGACCCATGGCGTTCTGCGCAGATGCAGCCTGTCCCAGCATGACGCAATCCCGAGCCGGGCGCTGGAGGTGAAGACCGGTGGCAAAACCTGCATTGAAGCAATCTCCACAACCGCATGTGCAGACAACATCAATGTTGAATGCGGGTGCCGCGAATTCCCGGCCTTGATTGTCTTTGTAACGAGCACCGTCTGCTCCGAGGGTCAGCACTACGGCACCAGTACCCTTGTCGAGCAGAAAATCTGCAATCGCGCCGAGATCCTGCATCCCGGACAGCGCTCTGGCCTCTTCTTCAGAAGGCATGAAATAGTCGGTGTAGGGCAACAGGGGTTCGATCAGATTGAAATCATCACGGGTGGCAGCAAAGACATCGAGCGTAGTGAGACAGTCCGCCTGCTTGGCTGCCTGCATCAATTCAAGTGTTCGACCGCTATCCATTGCATCCATCAAACCGACGCCCCCGATGTGCAGAATCCGGGTATCAATCACTTGTTCGATCTGCTCATCGTTGACATAGAATGCCCCGGTAGCTCCCTTCTTGTGCAGGGCCGGACGATCCCCGTTGGGGCGTGTTGTCACAATCGATGATGAGGTAGACACATCCGGGCAGACTTGCATGTGCCGGGTATCGACTCCAAAGTGCGATAGCTTCTGTATGACCCAGTCACCCATATCGTCTTTGCCAACACCCCCCACGGCCTGTACTTTCAATCCGTGCTTGGCGGCTACGATTGCGGCTGAACCGGCAGCTCCGGATACTGCCAGTGTCAGCTCGTCGATAAAATAGGTATCTGCGCCAGGCGGTATTTGATTGACCGGGCGACCCAGACAATCAAAGGTGTAAAAACCGACAGAGGTATAGTCAAATTGTTTTGTGGTCATGGTTACCCCTGATCTTTAAGCGCGAATACGCATGCCATTGGCTGAATCAAAAAAGTAAAGCCGTTGTGTATCAAATTCGATCGCTTCGATTTCTCCGAGTTCTGAACGGTAATCTCTGTTGGCTTTTATATCCAGAGTGTTGTCGCCGGCCTGGACCGACAGGTAGGTCAGGTCGCCTGTGGGTTCGACGCCATAGACCGTCCCCTGAGCGTGCTGTGTGCTGTTGTTTCCTGCGACCGAGCAGTCTTCAGGCCGTATGCCCAAAGTGACCGAGCCTGTCACCGAATCCGGTATGCCAGTGACTCTGACATTCTGACATTCGAACACGCCGCCGTCGACTACCCCCGGTATCAGATTCATCGGAGGCGAGCCGATGAACGAGGCGACGAAGGTATTGGCGGGGTCAGAGTAAATCTCATCGGGTGTTCCAACTTGTTGGCAGGAGCCTTCATGCATCACGACAATGCGATCCGCCAGCGTCATTGCTTCTATCTGGTCGTGGGTGACATACACCGTGGTGATCTTGAGTTTGCGCTGTAGCTGTTTGATCTGGATGCGCATGGATTGTCGCAATTTTGCATCAAGGTTGGATAGTGGTTCATCCATCAAAAAAACCTGGGGTGAACGTACCACCGCTCTCGCCAACGCCGCACGTTGTCGTTGTCCTCCGGATAGTGCAGCAGGTTTACGGTCCAGATAGGGTTCCATCTCCACCATGGCGGCAGCCTCGCGTACTCTGTGGCGATGCTCGCTTTTGGGTACATTGCGCATGCGAAGTGGAAACCTGATGTTCTCGTAAACGGTCATGTTCGGGTAGAGCGCATAACCCTGAAAAACCATCGCAACATCGCGGTCTCTGGCATCAACGTCTGTTACCGGCTGCCCGTCCATCAGAATCTCGCCAGCGGATAATTCTTCCAGCCCGGCAATCATCCGCATGGTCGTGGTTTTACCGCAGCCGGACGGGCCCAGCAGTACCAGCAGCTCCTGATCGCCAATATCGAGGTTGATGTCTCTGACGCCAACGGAGTGTCCCCAGCGCTTTTGTACATCAATGAGTTCAATTCTTGCCATCAGTTACCCTTTTACTGCACCCATGGTCAGCCCGCGGGACAAATGCTTCTGGATTGCCAGCACCACAATAAAGACCGGGACCATGGCGATAAAGGAGACCAGGGCAATTGCGTTGTAAATAACACCGTCCGAACCACCAGTGAAGTTTGCCAGCGCAACTGACATGGTGTACGCATTGGGTGTGGATGCGATCAGCAAAGTGAAGAGAAATTCATTGATTGCAAAAATCATTGCTATCACTGCTGCGGTAATGATGCCGGGCAGAACCGCCGGGATGATGATCTCCCATAAAATTCTCAAGTCACCTGCGCCATCAGTGCGAGCGGCATCTTCCAGCTCCTTTGGAATATCCAGCATGTAAGAGCGTATGATCCAGGTGACGATAGACAAGTTGATAGCTGCGTACACCAGCATCAGCGCGTATATGGTGTCGAGCAAACCCAGATTGCGAAACAGGAAAAAGATCGGGATGGCAACAATGGCAGGCGCCATCATGCGCGTTGACAATATATAGAAAGCGATATCATCGCGGCCGCGGAATGTAAATCGCGACAGTGCATATGCCGCCGGAATTGCAAGTACCAGATCGATCAACACCGAGCCAAAAATGGCGGCGACCGAGTTAAACAGGTATTTGGCCATAGGCCAATCCTGCCAGATCATCTTCCAGGCATCGAGCGAGAAGCTGGGCCAGTAAATTGGTTGGGGTGTGATAATTTCAATGCGTGGTCGCAGCCCTATCGACAAAAACCACAGGATCGGCATCAGGCAGAACAGTGCCCAGGTGAATAAAATCAGATAGCGGATAAAGCGGTTTTCGGAACGGCGTCCGGATTTGCCAGCCATCGTCATGCTTCCCGTTGGGAGACAAAGGCGCGCTTCACGACCACTTGCGCGATAATGATTGTCAGTATTAGCATGATCACCGATGCCGCAGAGGCATAGCCAAAATTGAAAAATTTGAAACCAGTCCGGTAGATAAAATAACTGATGGTTTCGGTGCCAAAGGCCGGCCCGCCTTTGGTGATAATAAATACGTTGGCAAACATGGTTGTGATGTCAATTCCTCTCAACACCAGCGCTACCGCAATAACCGGACGCATCAACGGCAGGGATATATTCCAGAAAATCTTCCCCCACGACGCGCCATCGAGTCTCGCTGCCTCTTCAACTTCAGGATCCTGGCCCTGCAGAGCTGCAACAAAAATGATGAACAAAAAGGGTGTCCATTGCCAGACATCCGCCAGAATCAGCAAGCCACGGCTCATCCATACCGAAGACTGAATCGCCAGGTTGGCGTCGATCAAGCCAATTCTCATTAACAGGTCCGAGAATACCCGTGCATCCAGAAAAGCAAGTTTGTAAATAAACGCGACTGCCGACGGCATAAAGAGCATCGGCAATAAAAAAATAATTCTCCAGCCACGGACCCACGGATCCCGGTAGGCGTGAAAGGCCAGGGTCAATGCGATTACGCACTGCAATGCCAGCGCAATAGAGCCGATGATCAAGGTATTGAGGAGTGCTCCCCAGAACTGATAGTCACCCATCAGCGTGGTGTAGTTTTCAAATCCGATGGGGCGCCATGGACCGAATTTGACTGCATGAAAACTCTGCACCAGCGCGTAACCGCCCGGATACAGCGTAATCATCAGCAAGTAGATTACAGCCGGCGCTACCAGCAGGTAGGGTAGCCATTGTCGCATGCGCCG
>CALFCE010000204.1 GCA_937951215.1 uncultured Granulosicoccaceae bacterium | reverse complement strand
CCTGGCTAAAAAGCGAAACCGCCTGACCAGCGTGGTTCTCGACACACCGAGAAAACTCGCCAGATCACGCTGCGCCATGCCGCCAAGAGTCATTAATTCCTGTACCAGAGCATTGATGCGCCGGCACTTCTGCCGATAGCGTGGTGAATGGGTGGAGGCCGAGAATCTGCGTCCGCAATCACGGCAGCGAAAACGTTGGATATGGCGCGAATCACACTGGCGAAAGAAGCGCCCGTCGCGCACGATAGAGTGGCTACCGTCGCGGCAGCCGGGGCATTGAGGTTTCACGTCCTTGTAAACCTTTGATGTTGGTTGAGCTTTTAGTCTACCCTATTTTTTCATCACCAGTGAAGTAAGCCAGTTTGCTGCGTGTGCTGTGGTTATCAACTGCCTGCTAGACTATTGTTTTCCAAAAAGGTATCGAAATGCGGGAACTTGATATACCAGTTGAGACAGCTGGCGATGGCGATGCTGTGGAGATGGCAAGAATATGGATTGCACATGAGGGACTGCATGTCTCGCTGTTGCTGGGCATGTGGGAAGATGCGCGTGATACTGAGGTTGACGAAAGACATGCCTGGGGAGAACTGCTCGCTGATACTGTGCATCATATTGCTAATGGATTAGCGCAAAGTCATGATTGGGACAAGGAACAGACGGCTGCGCAGATTACCAGAGCATTCTTGCAATGTATCGAGTTGCCAGACGGAACGATCACTGGGGGTTATGTCGAAGACTAGGTCGATGGGCAGACAATCGGGCATCGAAACGAGTGACGGATAGCGACGCACAGCATCAAACAGGCCTTTCGAATATTACCTCCTGGGGAAGTAGTTGAATGCTAAATGACTATCAGCTTTCTGCGATGCGTGGGATCTGGCCGTGCTTTCTTGTTCCACTAGCATCCGCCGTGATCTACTGGTTTTTGTCGGCGGCAATCAATAAAACGAGAAGGGTATTGGTAGCCGGTCATGGACTATTGCTGCCAATTGCGTTTGCTTATGCAATTGTCGTTTCACCAATAACAGGGCATGTAAACTGGGAAATATGGATCTGGCCATTCTGGATACTGCTGACGCTATTTTGGCTTTCGATGCTGTATACACTGGTTCGATTTGAAGGAAACAGGTGGGTGCACTTAATTCAAATTCTGGTTGCGCCCTGCGGTTTTTTCGTCTGGTGGACAGGAACAATGACAATCACACATGACTGGGTGTAAGCTCTTTTAGCCGCTGTAAAAATCCGCAAAACGAATACTTGAGGATCCTAAACCGGGCACTGACTGAAATTGAATTTCAGCCTCTGCACTTTGCAAACGAGTCATCTGGTGTTCCACTAAAACAGCCCATCACCCATGGATAGCTTTCAGTCACGTAGTATCCGTAGGAGCGTTGATAACTCTCCGACGCGACATGTGACCGGAGGTCAGGTGTGTGGAAAGAGCAACCTTCCCTGGTATCACTTTCAATGTCTTAATTGGCTGATCCAGACCTGGCACATGTGGCGGCGGGATTTGTAGCTTGTCCATTCGGCACACTCTCGTTATTGGTTGGTGGCAGCCAAAGCTTGTCGCTTTGCTTTCAAGTCTGCGGCGATTGGTTGAGCTTCTGGTTCGGCATCGGTGCCTGTTGGCTTCCAACCTCGTAGCAATGAGATCCATCAAGCCCCATGTCGTCTGCAATGGTACGAAGCACATTGGATTGAGCATTGACTCCGGTTGATGCGAGCAGCAATGTGCCTGACCCAGGTTTAAGAATGTTTCTGCGGGAAATAGGGTGGTTATTATCAACCACGGGCTACAATCCACTCGCGGTAAGGCGCGTCTGTTTCTGCGCAGGCTGTTAGCTCTAATGTGCGGGACATAAATGGGCCGGCCGACTTGCTGGCTTGCCCGGCGCTGACACATAGTTCTGCATCATCTGCAGGAGAGATCGCCATCGTTTCACTGTTGTAGATGAAAGCCTGGGTGCGGTTGCTTGCTTCACAAGTGACAAGACCAAAAACTGGATTATCGCCTCCGTTATACTGCATGCAATAATCAGGATAAGCAACGGAACGTATTAGTCCGGTGTCCTCTTCAAATGCAAACTGCACATCACCACCTTGTGGTTTGCAGGAGTGTGTCTGCAGGTTTTCAGCAAAGCCGCGCCCCAGTGTGTCGATGCACCATCCCAGATTGTCTTTCTCATCTAGGTTGTCAGCCAGATAAATAACGGGTTTTGGGGTTTGCAGATTGGGCGCCTCTGCTGCAGCGGTTCCTGACACTAGTATGAGCGTTCCGATAAGTCCAAGTTGCGTCTGTTTCATCATGCCTTCCTCTCGGGTTCAGGTTTTAGTTTGGGTGAATCTGTTGGTTGTACCGGGTGATCAGAATGTCCGATAACCCGCCCGCCAAGCGCATATTTCAACTCCCGCGTCAGTTCGTTGAATATCGCCGCTTTCTCAGCCCCTAGCTTCTCGACAATCAGCTCATCAATCTCGTGCCAGACAGCCCTGACGTCGACCAGCACTGCACACCCGCGTTTCGACAAGGAGACGATATCGGTTCGTTTGTCATCGGGGTGTTTCTTTCGGTGCACTAGACCAGCCGCCAGAAGCCGGTCAATCATCGTACTCATACTGCCGGAGGTAACAGCAAACTGTTCGGCCAACATCTTTTGCGATGTGGGTCCAATCCGGTCCAACACATTCAAAATACGCGCTTGTTTTGGTTTGATTCCAATCGGTGTCAGTAAGGTAGCCAGCCGCTTGTCCAGAATGCTTGAGCTATGAAGCAGCGAGTGAAATTTGAAACGAGCTTTGCGCATCTGTGGAGGATACAAAAACTATACCTTGGATACAAGGTATTTTGTTACCGCTCGAAAATGCAAGTTGACTACAGCCCGATCCTGGCGCCTGGATGGCACTATTGTAAAAGTGCGCTGTGGTTGTGGCTTTAGGAAAAGATCGGAAAATAAGTCGGCGCGAGCAGCTATGTTTCTTTACGCGCACATCTTGATAATGTCTTTGCAGTCTCGGTCATTGGCGAAGCGACATCACCCCGGCGATCACGATCAACACCATGCCTGCCATTGATAACGTGTCAGGCACTTCGGCAAAAAACACAAACCCCCATATCACTGCGAAACCAATATAAGCAAAATCGAATATTCCAATAACCGATGATGGACCATTCTGGTAAGCAATAGCAGCTCCGATGCTTCCGATAAGGATTGCTATTGCAAGCAAGCTCATCGCAATCCATTCCTGAGCACCCATTGCCGCCCACGGTGCAAACAAAAATCCTTGCCTTGATTCAAGTGGCATTGTCATGATGTAGGCAGCAGCCAAACTGCCGACGATGACAAACGAAAGGTTGAGTGCCAGGGATAAAAATAGCGGGTGCTCTGACCGGCACTTTGTGCGTGTCAATATCATGGCCAATGCGTAAAGAATGGCTGAACACAATGGTAGAAGTGCATACCAGTTGAAGTCTTGCATATTGGGTTTCAGGATTAGCAGAACGCCGGTAAAACCGATAAAAACTGCCAACCAACCCAGCTGACTAACTTTGTCGCCAACAAGTGCAGCCGAAAAAAGTGTAATAAATATGGGAAGGGTATAGTAAGCAGCTGCTGCAGCTGATAAATCCATATGTGGGAGGGCAAGGTAGTAGCAAACCCACATAACCACCAATAGTAAACTGCGAATGCTGGTCCACAGCCATGAAGATGGCATTCCCAAAGAAGATCGCCCCGTAGCTGCGATGTAAACAACAAGGCATGGGATCGCGATAAGCGAACGCAAAACGAAAATTTGCCAGATTACAAAATTTCCGCTGCTCTGTTTAATGAAGGCATCGCCTAATGACAAAGCGAACACTGTGAAGACGATTGTACTAACCGCAAGTGGCAAGTTGTCTGGTTGCTCAGATCGGGCCATGGCAAGTCACTGGGAACACAATAGAGCTAACGCGGGCTGGGCGACGGTTCCAAATAGGGTTGTGGGGTGGTAACTCAGCCTATTTTAACGACGTCCCCTAACGATATTTCACCACCCCCGATTACCTCCGCATAGATTCCCATATCCATGTGCCCATAGTGTTGCTGCAGTAGTTTCGGGGTTTTAATGTTCCGTTCACCAGTAGCAAGGTCGACTTCGGTGGCAGGGCATCGTTTGGTACGCTTGACGATTTTGAACTCTGCTGAGCCTATGCGCATGTTTTGATCAACCAAATCCAGTTCTGAAAAGGCGGGCATATCGGCCAGATGGATATTGCCGCGAAATCTGGCGGGATCAACTTCCTGGCTGATTGTTCTGGCAAATTCTGAAACACTGTTCAGATTGATAATTGAGACAGCATTCATCATTTCTTTTGAGACTACCGAGACATCAGTAAAACGGTGCGGTGATGCTTCGTAGAGCTCTGGTATTTCGTTATCTGACAGTGAGAGATAGGCCTTGAGAAACTGACTGGCACTTTTTTTACCTTCCGAGGTGGTGATGTCGAACTCCGCAACATTGTCAGCGGCTGACATCTTCAGTACACCGGTTTCTTCGTCAAATGCTGTGTTGAGCAACGCAAGAGAAGCGTCTCGAGCCAGCATATAAAATTTGGTTTTAGGTAGTGGTTTCGGGTTTTCGGGATCAAAGCCGCTCTCTGGTCGCGCAAAACCGAACCGGCGGTCACACGGAAACCCCTGGCCTTGATTGAGAATAACCTTGTTCAGAGCTTGGCCGCTGAGGCCTTTGACGGGAAACCGTGTCAGGACATTAACTGTTATCAACTTGGCTGATACTCCCAGGTACCGTAAAATTTACGAAAACCATCTGAAACTATGTGATCGAGCATTTGATAAACTATACCACTAACGGCATAACCTGATTCTTTTCGACCCCGAGACAATCAGTATGGACGCGAATGAGATCCCCGATGAATTTTATACAAGGCCGATTGTGGCTGTTCGAGATGCGAGACAGCCGCGCTTGAACTAGCAAGCCCCGATTCGTTTTCCCGTGGAAATGGATTTCATTTTCATGCTCATGCCCTGAAAGTTGATATCCAATATCATGGTGCCCTGCATCAGGGTGCCATCCTCAGTGAATTTATACGAACCATTGCCTTTGACACTGCCTGCACCGCCATCATCCCCTTCACCCGAGCATGATAGATTGATGGTTAATTTGTCGCCGTCAATAACCTTGTCAATGGCGCACTGTCCACCCGGAATACCT
>CALFCE010000203.1 GCA_937951215.1 uncultured Granulosicoccaceae bacterium | reverse complement strand
ACCCCTTCCGGCAATACCTGCGAAACAGTCAACATGCCGGTATTGGACTCGTCCAGGGCGCGCACCTCATTCTCCAGCGACTCGGGTAAACCCAACCTTGTCAAAGAACGATACGGCTTGTGAGAGAACAAGGTCTGCAAGCTCCCTCGGGTGATAGGCAGGTCCTGCTGCAAGCGCTTCAGAGCATGTTGCACCCGGTACAAGGGCAAAAAGAAACTGCTGGCAGTGCGGGTATTGGCCGCTGCGTTCAAGGCCACCACGTCACCATCAAAATCTATCACCGGTGATCCTGAAGACCCGCCTGAGGTAGACGATGCAGCTTGCAGGTAAAAAGTGTTGAAATCATTGTAGCCATAGCGTCCGTAACCTGGCACTTCGCGATCGATACGCGCAATCGTACCTGTCAGGATAGAAAGTTGTTCACCCCCGTCACTGCCGAGAACCCGGATATTCAAGCCGGTACTCACCTTGTCAGGCCGCAGTGGCAGAGACACTGGTTTGGCGTATTTGAGATCTTCCGGGTTGTAGCGGACAAAAGCGAAGTCGTGTACCGGATCACGGTAGAGTGGCACCGCATCAACACGCTCCTGATTCTGGAAAGTCGCACTGAAGCGAACCGGTCCGGAGCCAACGATGTGCCTGTTGGTCAATACAATACCCCGTTCAGCATCAACCACGAATCCGGTACCACCACTGCCACCCTGCTCTGAATCATCGAAAGCTCTGAGCTGCGACAGCTGCAAAGACACAACCGATTCGGCGGTGCGGGCTATCGTTTCAGCCCACTGATCATCCAGCGCCCTGCCTGGCAGGGACATCAGCAGCAACACTGCGGCTACCACCCATCTTCCGGGCCATGAGCAAAGCCATGGGCCAGCGTTGAGGTACTGTTTTTCGTTGTTATTTCGCAAAGGGGTTCCTGAATCCTGTCCAGTTATCTGGATATGCAATAAGACAGCCATTTGCTGCAAGCTCGCGGGTTACACGCTTCCCGTATCACGACCTGACCGCCACCTGCCCGTCACTTGCCCTCTACTTGCCCGCCACCTGGGCTGGGCAGCACTGGTGGGAACGGGGGCTGCAGAACAAATCATCGCGCGAACACGGCGTGGGCAAACAAAACCAAAAATGTCTATCTATTCTCAAGCTACGTGGTTTTAGGCTGGGTTAGTTTAAAAGGGTTCCCAAATCACTCTCCGGAATCCATTCGATTCCGTTTTTCAACTAGTTGATAGTATAAGATATCGACATGAACGACGAAGTATTACTGGATGGGAATATTGCCTGGTTCAGGCAGGCCAGCCCCTATATCAAAGCCCATCGGGGGAAAACCATCGTTCTGTACGTCAGCGGTGAAGGTATCGAATCCCGCGGCTTCCCGACACTGATCCACGACATTTCTCTGCTGAACAGTCTGGGTATCAGGCTGGTACTTGTGTTTGGTCTGAGGCCTCAGATTGATGCCAGTTTGACTGCAGCTGGGCGCAAGCCAATAGTTATCGATGGTTTACGCGTCACTGATGATGACGCACTGGTAGCGGTAAAGAATGCTGTCGGGCAGACCAGAATTGAAATCGAAGCCTTGTTATCCATGGGCCTGCCCAACACACCGATGTCAGGATCACACCTTAGCGTGGCATCGGGCAACTTCGTCATAGCCCAACCCTTCGGCATCCACGAAGGTAACGACTACTACCACACCGGCATTGTCAGACAGATACAAGTTGACACCATCAATAATCAACTACAACAGGGCCATGTGGTGCTGATTCCACCGTTAGGCTATTCGATGACAGGTGAAGTGTTCAATCTTCAATCAGAGGACATAGCCAGGCATGTCGCCGTTGCCCTGGGAGCTGAAAAACTGGTTTACATGTTGAATAAACCCGTTTGCGGGGATGAAGGTCAACCCCTGCTCGAGTGTTCTTCCAGCGAAGTGCGGACTTTGCTCAATGATCGCACGGATTACCTCACGGAGCAGCAGCAAAGAGTATTGCAGCAATCACTGCAAGCCTGTGATCATGGCGTCGATCGGGTTCATTTGCTGAGCCATCACAACTCCGATGCTTTGCTGAAGGAGCTCTTTACGCGTGATGGCGGCGGCATGCTGGTGACTTCAGAAGACTATGACACCATCAGACCGGCCCGGATAAGAGATGTTGGCGGCATCATCGAACTCATCCAGCCCCTTGAAGACAACGGTACTCTGGTCAGACGCACCAGAGAACAACTGGAGCTGGACATAGATCATTTTGTGGTGTGTGAGCGCGAAGGCATGATCACGGCATGTGCTGCGTTACAGGACTCCTGTAACGCGATGGCAGAAATCGCCTGTGTAGTCACCCACCCGCAGTATCAAAAAATGGGTCGCGCAGAAAAACTGCTAAAACATCTCGAAGGGATCGCTCTTGGCCGCGGAGACAAGGCACTGTACGTTTTAACGACCCGTACGGGCCACTGGTTTATAGAGCAAGGCTTTACGCTCGCGGAGACAACATCACTCCCCGTCAGCCGTCAACAGCAGCTAGATCAGAAACGCAATTCCAAAGTGCTGGTCAAGCAACTATCCCGATAAGCTTTAGTGTTCAGGTTGCCACGCTGAATTGCAGTGCATCGAGTGCTTGCAGCCGCTGTTGCAAGTCAGGTGTTTTCAGCATGTCGTATTTGATGCCGGCCTCTATGGGCAACAACTCGAGTAAGCGGTTGCATACCCATTCCGCATCGTCGAGAGAACGGGTCTCAAAGCTGATATGCGGCTCAACGTGATCCAGTATCAACGATAACTTCTCTGCCAGTTCGCTAAAATCATAAGAAATATCGGCAGACGACTCTCTCTCAATCAGCTGCACTGTGCCGCAAAGCAAGCTCTGTTCGCCTATCTCGATATCCGTTAGCGTAAATTCCTGCTCTCCACGGGCGGTTATATGCAAAAGCCCATCATCCCCTTGGTCAAAATCCACGATGCGAGACAATGTGCCATGATGATACGGGAGAGCAGGAGCACCTGACTCACCCCCGTCCTTGATCAGGCATATGCCAAAACCCGTGTCCGTCTTCAGACAATCAGAAACCATTCGCAGGTAGCGCGGCTCAAACAGCCGCAGCGGCATGATTCCACCGGGCATCACAATGCTGGAAAGTGGAAATAATGGAATTTTCATGAGTCAATACCCCATCTCGGTTGCAGATCATGAGGTATTTGCAACTGATCAAGTACTCTGGCGACGATAAAGTCAATGATGTCTTCAAGCGTCTGCGGCCGGTTGTAGAAAGCAGGATTGGGAGGAAGGATGCAAACACCCAGACGAGCCAGCTTCAACATGTTTTCCAGATGTATCACCGAGAACGGCATTTCTCTTGGCATAACGATCAGTTTTTTATTTTCTTTGATGACGACGTCGGCAGCCCTTTCGATCAAATTGTTACAGTTACCTGCCGCCAATGACGCGAGGGTTCCTGTTGTGCAAGGACAGACGACCATTGCGTCAGGTACCCCGGAACCGCTGGCAACAGGCGATGTCCACTCGTCCGTGCCAAAGGCGAGTAGTTGTCCCGGGGCAGCGCGGTATCGTTCGCTGAACTGGCTTTGTACATCCGATGTGCGCGCGGGAACCGGGATGTCGGTATCCATCCCCATCACGATTTTACCGGGCTTGCTCATCAGCACGTAGACCTGACAATCAGATTGCAATAAACACTCTATCAAACGCAAAGCGTATTGAATGCCTGAAGCTCCGGTGATGGCCACCGTAATCGTCTGAGTGAAGGCGGATCGGTCCGCGCCGAGTTTAGTCATGAGTTAGCTGCATTTTGTTGCCCTGTGCGAATGTTACCACCGCAAACCGTTATTGGATGGTCTGGTCTGTCGCCGAATTGGACAGGAAGGGCTCAGAATGACCAACAATCAATGCTTTGTCAGACCTGACAGGAGAGGATAAAGCGGATGAAGCCAGAGGTGGATTCAGTGGCGGATCGACTCGACGCGGGGTGCAGATTGCCTCCCGCGCCGAGAATTACAAAAGATCCTATTGAGGGGCTATAACGACCTCGATTCTGCGGTTAAGCGCTCGACCTTCTCGAGTATCGTTGGGTGCTACCGGACGGAACTCGCCGAAACCCATTGCGGAGAGATTGGTAGGATCAAATCCACCCTGACTCTGCAAGTAGTTGACAGCATTTGCCGCTCTCGCCACAGACAGTTCCCAGTTGCTCGGGAATATCTGTTGCAGCGCGCCCGATACAGGAATCGCATCCGTATGACCTTCTATACGGATCAGATTACTGTCATACCCGCTCAGTGCACCTGCGACCTTATCCATCAAGGCCCTGCCCTGGGCACTCAGCCTGGCGCGCCCGGAATTAAACAGAGCCTCGCTGCGCAGGTTGATACCAACGGTGTTATCGGCCCGGACTTCTACCTGCGGACCTTCAACACCACTGGCTTCCAGACTCGCAACTACCTGGTCACGCAGCGATTCGATGGCCGAGGTATCCGTTTGCGCGTTTTGCAAGTCAGCAAGCTGCTGAGCCAGTTTTTCTGCCAGCAAACCTTGCTCTTCAGCATTGGCCTCTGCAGCATCAAGACGCGCCTGCAGATCCTGCGCCAGTGCAGATTGCTCATCAGCGCTGGTGGTTTTAGCGGCAACATCCTGTTGAGTTGCCGCCAGCTCCGCCTGCAGAGATTCAAGCTCGGCCCGCAGCTCGTCAACCTGAGCAGTCTTTTCAGAGGTCATCGAATTAGCTGAGCCGAGTTCAGTCTCAAGCTCTCCAACTCTGGCTTCAGCTTCACCCAAACGGGCAGTCAGATCAGTGTTGGCTCCTTCAATGCCTCCCAGACGTGCAGTCAGATCACTATTCGACCCTTGCAGGGCGCTCAGCTGAGCAGAAAGATCACCGCCCATGCCCTCAAGCTCGCCGACTTTCGCGGTCAGCTCACCGTTCAAGCCTTCGAGCTCTCCGATGCGACCGTTCGCGCCTTCGAGTTGTGCAGACAGATCGGCGTTAACACCTTCCAGCTCGCCCAACTTGCCGGACATCTCACCACCCATGCCCTCAAGCTCGCCTACCTTCGCAGTCAGCTCGCCATTCAAACCTTCAAGTTCACCGATGCGTCCAGTAGCGCCTTCAAGTTGCGTTGTCAGATCAGCATTCAAGCCTTCAAGCTCGCCAACCTTGCCAGACATCTCACCACTCATGCCCTCAAGCTCGCCTACCTTCGCTGTCAGCTCACCATTCAAACCTTCAAGCTCACCGATGCGGCCAGTAGCGCCTTCAAGTTGCGTCGTCAGATCAGCATTCAAGCCTTCCAGCTCGCCAACCTTGCCGGACATCTCGCCTACCTTTGCAGTCAGCTCGCCGTTCAAACCTTCCAGCTCACCAATGCGACCGTTCGCACCTTCGAGTTGCGACGTCAGGTCAGCATTCAAGCCTTCCAGCTCGCCCACCTTGCCGGACATCTCACCACCCATGCCCTCAAGTTCGCCAACCTTCGCAGTCAGTTCACCGTTCAAACCTTCAAGCTCACCAATGCGGCCGTTCGCGCCTTCGAGTTGCGACGTCAGGTCAGCGTTCAAGCCTTCCAACTCGCCCACCTTGCCGGACATCTCGCCACCCATGCCTTCAAGTTCGCCAACCTTCGCAGTCAGTTCACCGTTCAAACCTTCCAGCTCACCAATGCGACCGTTCGCACCTTCGAGTTGTGAGGTCAGATCAGCATTCAAGCCTTCCAGCTCACCAACCTTGCCCCCGAGGTCACCACCAAGGGATTCAAGGTCACTGATTTTCGCTGTGAGCTCACCATTGATTCCCTCAGCTTCTCCCAATTTCGCTGCCATCCCTTCAAGCTCGCCTTTCAGACCGGAGTTTTCCTCCTGCAAGGAACCGATGGTAGCGCTCAGCTCACCTCCAGAACCTTCAAGCGAACCGATGCGAGTCTCCAGCTCACCCTTTTCTCCCTGAAGTGAACCAATCTGCTCTATCAGCTGACCGTTCTCGTCACGAAGCGCGGTGACCTGGCCTTCCATGTCGCCATTAGCTGCCTGCAACTCTGCAAGTCGAGTTGTCAGATCACCATTTGCACCTTCAAGCTCATCAATCTGGCCGATCAGTGTCTGGTTGTTTGCTTCCAACTCACTGAGTTGATTGGTCAGGTTGCGGTTGTTGCCCTGCAGTTCATCGATGGTCCCCTGCATGCCCGACGCATCAGAATCAAACTGTGACTGCAATATCCCCATTTTGGATGAAAAGCCTGACTCGGCTTCAGCCTGCTGAGCCTGTAGGTAGGTGATTTGCTCCATTAAAGCTGCCACCTGGTTTTCACTATCGCTTTTCAGCTGGTTAACCGACGCCTGATTGGTATCAGACAAGGCCATGGTTTCGGCAAGCTGGTTTTGCAGTGCCGCGATCGTTGAATCACGATCAGCAACCCGGCTTTCCAGATCTGAACGCTCCGCCAGGAGGTCACCCAGTCTCAGATTGAGATCACCGGTATCGGTGTCATACCTGGTTTGCAACTCAGCCAACGCAGAACCTGCTCCCTCGCCACTTTGCTGGGCAGCTGCCAGCTCTTCTTCCGCCTTGGCGAGATTTTCCTCAAGCTCGCGAACGGTAGTATTCAGCCCACCAATTTCAGTTTTTGCGGTGGCCAGCTGTTCAGCACTGGCAGAGGCAGCTTCGGCCGCAGCTTTCAGAGAATCAAATTCGGCCTGCATCTTTTCTTCATTAGCCAACGCTTCATCGACCCGGAGACCCATCGCATCCCGTGCCGCTCGCAGGTCTGCGATTTCACGATTGAGTTTTGCAGTGTCGGCAATAAAACTGGATTTGGCAGACTCGGCATCAGCAACCGCAGCTTCAGCCCCGGCAGATGCTTCTGCTGCCGCTGCAATCTCGTCTTGCATCGCATCAAGCTCTGCTTGCTTGGCGACAATCTCGTCCTTGGCAGCAGCAAGTTGTTCATTCAAGCCTTCAATCTCGGATGCAACACTGGCTTGTGATTCTTCAGCCGACGCAGCCGTTGCTCCAAGCTCCTCTTCGAGAGAAGCAACAGTCCCTGTCAATGTCTCAACTTCGCCCTTGAGCGTGTCAACTTCTGCCTGTTTCGCGGTAACTTCAGCTTGCGCTGCTTCAAGTTCTGACGCGACGCCCGCTTGCGCTTCCTCGGCCGCTGACGATCCTGCGCTGACTTGTTCTTCAAGAGAAGAGACAGTCCCGGTCAGCGTTTCAACTTCCAGTTCCAGTTCGCCCACCTGCTTCTCAAGTGCAGCCTTCTGACCTGTCAGTCGATTAACCTGGCTGTTCAAACGACCGGTATCCGTATCATAGAGACTTTGCAAGTCTGCAAATTTCTCAGAGGTATCGTTCATTTTGAACGACTGCACTTCAGCAGTCATTGTTTCGACTTCACCGGCTTTCGAGTCAAGCTCAGCCTGCAGAGCTGCCAGCTTTTCCTGCAGTGCACTCTGCTCACTGGTGTCAGCCACTGCCGCTTCAAGTTCAGCGATCCTGGCGTTCAAGCCATCAATTTCGGTTGTATCGGCAGCCGCTGCCTCAAACTCGGCAATTTTGGCATTCAAGCCATCAATTTCTGTCGTGTCCGCAGCAGCTGCTTCGAGTTCAGCTATTTGTGCGTTCAAGCCATCAATTTCGGTTGTATCTGCAGCAGCTGCTTCCAATTCAGCTATTTGTGCATTCAAGCCATCAATTTCAGTTGTATCTGCAGCAGCTGCCTCCAATTCAGCAATTTGCGCAGTTAATCCATCAATTTCAGTCGTGTCTGCAGCAGCTGCTTCCAGTTCGGCAATCCTGGCATTCAAACCATCCACTACTGACGTATCAGCAGCAGCCGCTTCGAGCTCTGCAATTTTGGCGTTCAAACCATCGACTTCACTGGTGTCTGCAGCGGCGGCTTCAAGTTCGGCCAGCTTCGCGTTCAGGCCGTCAACTTCACTGGTATCCGCAGCAGCAGCTTCCAGTTCCGACACCTGAGCCATGAGTGCATCGACTGCGGTGGTATCAGCCGCTCTCGTCTGCATTGCGGCAAGACGTTCCGCCATCTCACCGAAATCAATTTCGCGCTCTGACAGTTTCGATTCCAGATCGGACTTCTCGGCTTGCAACAATTGCAATGAGGAAGTCGACTGCTCGCTGGTTTCTGTTAATTCGGAGAGTTTCAGATTCAGGGATTTGATCTCCTCCTGACCTGCAGCAAGATTGGATTTGCTGCCCTCAACTTGCTCTTGCAAGCTGGCCACTTCAGTTTGCGACTGGCGGAAATCCGCTTGCAAACCAGAGCGAGCTTTCCATCCCACCAGCAACGCCAGTAGGGTGAGAGCCGCCAGTATTAGCTTGAGCAAGTACGAGTTCTTGCTCGGGGTGTTCAAAAGATCGTCAATCATGACAAGTGGTCCTTAGGTTGCGATTCTTTACAAAAGACTGCCACATCTTAAATGAAAACCTGTTGTATCGAAATCAGAATCAAGACAATTTACAATCCTTGCAAAAGTAATGCGGGCAGAGAGGGTCTGCCACGGCAGTCGCCGCTGTGCCACTCTTATAAGTGAGTGGCTATTCAAGAGGGAAGAGTAAATCAATGTGTATTTTCTGGGTGGCGGCCAACTGATGTATAATTTGAGCTTGACTCCCCCGGCAAGCAGGCAAGCAATTGCAAATTCACCTCAGCGCACTCGGATGCCGGCTCAATGAAGCCGAACTGGAACTCTGGGCAGGCGAATTCAGAAATCACGGCCATCAATTGGTTACCGACGCAGCAGACGCGGATCTGATGGTGCTCAATACCTGTGCGGTCACGCAGGAAGCTGTGCGCAAGTCCCGCAAATCAATCACTCGTCTGCAACGACACAATCCACTCGCTAAAATGATTGTAAGTGGTTGCTTCGTATCACTTGATGATACACAAAGCGCTGCTGATCTCGGGGTTGATCTGATCGTTGCGAACGATCAGAAAGAACAGTTGGTCAGCCAGGCCCATGAGCTGTTGGATCTGACAGCGATGCCGGTTGGCGCACTCGAACCAGACATGCCTGCCCTGTTTGCAAGACAACGACAGCGAGCCTTCATCAAGATACAGGATGGCTGCCGCTATCGCTGCACCTTTTGTGTCGTGACGCTGGCACGGGGCGAGGAGCGAAGCAGACCTTTGGACGATGTCATCAATGAAGTCAATCAGTTGGTGCAGCAGGGGGTGCAGGAGATCGTGCTGACCGGTGTGCATGTTGGCGGCTACGGTTCGGATATTGACAGTTCACTGTACGAGCTGGTGGCATCGCTGATTGATAATACTGACGTACCACGTATCCGCTTCGCATCTGTCGAACCCTGGGATTTGCCAGACTCTTTTCTGCAGCTCTTCGAAAATCCACGGCTCATGCCCCATATGCACCTGCCGTTGCAAAGTGGTAGCGATACCGTACTGAGGCGAATGGCACGCCGGTGCAAAACTGAAGACTATACCAGGCTGCTACAAAACCTCCGTGGCGCTATCCCCGGGTTTAACGTGACCACCGATATTATCGTTGGTTTTCCCGGTGAGACCGAAGAGGAGTGGCAACAAACCATAAACTATATTGCAGAAACCGGATTTGGGCATATTCATATATTCAGCTATTCACCACGTCAGGGAACCAAAGCCGCCAACCTTCCGGGACAGCTGACGGGTGATATCAAGAAGGCCCGATCACGACAGTTACATTTACTGGCTGCGGAACTCAAAACCGAGTCGATGAAAAAGCTGATCGGCTCTACCCAGAACGTATTGTGGGAAAACAGCAAGGAGACTGCCGACAACCAGCACCATATATTTGGATATACGCCGAACTATTTTCGTGTCTCGGCGTTGTTGCAATCGCAAAGCGAGACCGAAAAGCTGGAAAACACCATCACCTCTGTGTCTATCAACTCGGTCATACCCGAGCCGTTGGCAGCCAACAAGGGCAAACACAAACAATCCCCTGTTTTGGAGGGCGGACTTCAGCATCCCGCTTAACCGCACTATATTTCCCACTCCGATCAGTGCATGTTAAAATCAAAGCGGTTGACAACAGAACCTTGAAAGACCAAGTGCACGCTCAACACAACCCCTGGCTACCACCTGGTTTCTTCAAAATGCAGACTCACCGTATCTCAGGCAATCAATATGGCGTCAATTATGCAGCGTCATGGGCTGGGGATACCTGATTTCAGGGATTACCATCACGCGAAAGGACGCAGACCGATATCACGGGCTCTGTCCTGGATCGTGCATACAACGATGCAGTGTTAATAGAGGACGTCAATGTCGAATCAAGCCAGTAAGCCGGATAACACCGGCGCCTCAAATTCCCCGATCGAGCACGATATCGATCCTCAGGAAACACTGGAATGGCTGGATGCTCTGGAAGCGGTCATCGCGTCCGAGGGACCGGAACGAGCACATTACCTGCTTGAACAGCTAATTGATAAATCGAGAAGGTCGGGCACTAACCTACCCTATAACGCCAACACCGCCTACGTTAATACGATCCCGCCTCACCTGGAAGTCAGAAGCCCTGGAGATCCGGAAATTGAGCATCGCATCCGCTCCATGATCCGCTGGAACGCAACCGCGATGGTGCTCCGCGCCAACCGGGGTGGATCCGGTTTGGGAGGACACATTTCCAGTTTTGCATCGGCGGCCACCTTGTATGACGTCGGATTCAATCACTTTTTCCATGCGCCTTCTCCCAATCATGGCGGCGACCTGATCATGTTTCAGGGGCACTCGGCTCCCGGTATTTATGCCCGGTCTTTTCTTGAAGGCAGACTGACCGAGGACGAACTGGATCTGTTTCGCAGAGAGGTCGATGGTGGTGGACTGTCGTCTTATCCCCACCCCTGGCTGATGCCAGAGTACTGGCAATTTCCCACCGTCTCGATGGGTTTTTGCTCGATCACGTCCATCTATCAAGCCCGTTTTATGAAGTATCTGCAGGATCGCAGTCTTGCTAAAACCGATAACCGCAAAGTCTGGGCTTTCCTTGGCGACGGTGAGATGGACGAACCAGAATCTCTTGGCGCAATTTCCCTCGCCGGTCGGGAGAAGCTCGACAATCTGGTGTTTGTTGTCAATTGCAATTTGCAAAGGCTTGATGGACCAGTGCGGGGTAACAGCAAAATCATTCAGGAGCTGGAGGCACTGTTTCGGGGCGCTGGATGGAATGTCATCAAGGTTGTTTGGGGATCCTACTGGGATCCGCTGCTGGCTAAAGATCAGGACGGCAAACTAAAGCAGTTGATGATGGAGACCGTTGACGGCGAATACCAGAATTACAAAGCTCGCGGTGGTGCCTACACGCGCGAACAATTTTTTGGCAAACACCCTGAGACAAAGGCGATGGTTGCCAATCTCTCCGATGAAGATATCTGGCGGTTAAATCGTGGCGGACACGACCCTCACAAGCTCTATGCAGCTTATCACCAGGCCGTCAATCACAAGGGACAGCCGACGATTATCCTTGCCAAAACCGTTAAAGGTTACGGCATGGGTGAATCCGGAGAGGGAACCAATGCATCCCACCAACAGAAGAAAATGGATATCGAATCGCTCAAGGAAATGCGGGACAGATTCAACATTCCATTGACTGACGAACAGGTTGAGAATCTCGAATATGTAAAACCGGAACCAGATAGTCCGGAGATCAAATACCTGCAACAACGGCGCAAGGAATTAGGTGGGTATCTCCCGCAGCGCAAGAAATTTGCAGCCCCTCTTGAAGTTCCTCCCCTGTCGGACTTCAAACCGTTGCTGGACGGTTCGGGTGATCGCGAAATGTCGACCACCATGGCTTTTGTGCGTCTACTGACAATACTCACCAGGGACAAGAAAATAGGCAAGAACATCGTCCCGATCGTGCCCGATGAAGCTCGCACCTTTGGTATGGAGGGCATGTTCAGACAGCTTGGCATCTACTCCTCTGTCGGGCAATTGTACGAGCCACAGGATCGCGATCAGATCATGTATTACAAGGAGGACAAATCCGGCCAGATACTGGAAGAAGGTATCACCGAAGCCGGCGCATTCTCATCCTGGCTTGCTGCGGCGACTGCCTACAGCACCCACGGAGTCAACATGATGCCGTTTTACATCTACTACTCCATGTTCGGCTTCCAACGTATAGGTGATCTGGCCTGGCTTGCTGGCGATATGCGTGCCTGCGGATTTCTGATAGGCGGCACCGCCGGTCGCACCACTTTGAATGGCGAAGGCTTGCAACACGAAGATGGCCAAAGTCTGGTGCTGGCAAACACGATCCCGAACTGCTTGTCCTATGACCCCTGCTATGCCTACGAAATGGCGGTGATTATCCATGCTGGAATGAAACGTATGCTCGAACAAAAAGAGAGCGTTTTCTACTATCTCACCGCGATGAACGAAAACTACCACCAACCAGCCATGCCTGACGGGGTGGAAGAAGGCATTATCAAAGGCATCTATCCGCTCAAGCAAAGCGATAGTTCAGGCCCCAAAAAGGTGCGACTGCTGGGATCAGGGACCATACTGCGCGAAGTCATCGCTGCAGCCGATCTGTTACGCGATGATTGGGGAATTGAATCCGATATTTTCAGTGTCACCAGTTTCAACGAGCTTGCTCGCGACGGTAGCGCTGTCAAACGCTGGAATATGCTACACCCCGATCAACAACCCCGAAAACCATTTATCACAGAACAACTTGGCGATGGTGATGAACCGGTTATCAGTGCTACAGATTATATGAAGGTCTATTCGGACCAGGTTCGGGAATATATTCCGGGCAAGTTCATGACGCTTGGTACTGATGGTTTTGGCCGTTCTGACACACGAGAAAAGCTGCGCGAATTTTTCGAAGTCAATCGCTACTATGTCACCGTCGCTGCGTTGCATGCGCTGGCGGAAGACAACCGCATCCCGAGCCAGACCGTCACTGAAGCGTTAACAAAGTACGCTATTGATGTCGATAAACCCAATCCTACAACTGTATAGCGAGACGTCGAACATGTTGCCGTTTCAATATTTCAGGGTTGCCGGGACCAAGCCACACAGCTTGGCGGGGCCGGCAAAAATCTCAATCTATCGCGCCCTAACCAACCGGGCCGGAGCACAGATCTGATGAGTACTGTCGACATTATAGTGCCAGACATTGGTGATGTAGAAAGTGTGGAAGTCATCGAGATACTGGTATCGGCAGGAGACAGTGTCGCTATCGATGATTCACTGCTGACTGTTGAAAGTGACAAGGCGAGCATGGAGATTCCAGCCGCGCAATCCGGAGTCATCACCTCGATTGATGTCGAAATCGGCAGCCAGGTGAAAGCCGGAGACCGCATCGGTCGTATCGAGGTTGTGCTCAGTGGAAACCCCGCGGCCGCCACTGATGCCAGCGAAACTCCTGCGGTTACTCAGCCAGATCTTGTTTTGTCATCCAGTACTGACGACATCACACCAACCACTCCTTCAAGTTCCGCAAACAATGAAACTTCCGAGATCACTGTTGCGGTACCTGATATCGGAGATGTCGATGAGGTTGAAGTTATCGAGCTGCTGGTTGACGTTGGTGACGCGATAACGGTTGATCAATCCATCGCAACGCTGGAAAGCGACAAGGCCAGTATGGAAATTCCCTCCACACATGCCGGTACGGTTAAAAGCCTGCATGTTCAAAAAGGGGATCGAGTGAGTCAGGGAGCTCTGTTGGCAACCCTGGCCTCAAGCCAGCCAGCCTCTGATCAATCCACACTGACAGACACCTTACCCTCGGCAATTGAAGAGACGAGCCAGCAAGCTGCAGCTGCAGCACCAACCCCCGGATCGGACTCGCCAGTTGGGCAATCAAATAACACCGGCCCGGATGGTTATGCTGCATCGCAACGCCCTGCCTCGCCTACCGCTCACCTCGAATCCTCGTCGGGTGCCAAGGTTTATGCCAGCCCGGGTGTTCGGCGTTATGCCAGAGAACACGGTGCAGATCTTACTTTGATCACGGGTAGCGGACGTAAAAACAGAGTACTGAAAACCGACGTTAAGGCGTTTATCAAGCAATCCATGCAAGGGATGGGCTCTAACTACGGTGGCAATATGAATACCGGAGGCGGTGCCGGCATCCCCTCCATACCGGAAATAGATTTCAGTAAATTTGGCAACATAGAACGAGTGGCCCTGGGCCGCATCAACAAGTTATCAGCTGCAAATCTCCATCGAGCGTGGCTGAACGTTCCCATGGTGACACACCATGATGAAGCGGATATTACAGAGATGGAAGCCTTCCGCCAGGCCCTGAAAGCAGAAGCGCGCGAAGGGGACCCCAAAATTACCGGACTTGCGTTTCATATGAAGGCACTGGTGCAATCGCTGAAGTCCTACCCCAAACTGAACTCGTCGATGAGTGCAGATGGACAGTCCTTGATCTACAAGCAGTACTACCATATTGGAATTGCCGTCGACACCAGCAACGGATTGGTAGTGCCCGTATTTAAAGACGTTGACAAAAAATCCATCAGTGAACTGGCGGTTGAGATGTCCGAGGTCAGCAAACGTGCTCGAGACAAAAAGCTCAAACCTGACGAAATGCAGGGAGCAAGCATGACTATCTCAAGTCTGGGTGGCATTGGCGGCAGCGCTTTTACACCGATCGTAAATACGCCCGAGGTTGCCATACTGGGTATTACACGAGCGCGGATGCAACCTGTGTGGAATGGCAAGGAATTCGAGCCAAGGCTGATGTGCCCACTGGACCTGACCTACGATCATCGTGTTGTGGATGGCGCCGACGCAGCCAGATTTATGGCTCACTATTGCACCTCGATCAGTGATGTCAGGAGATTGCTGATTTGATCAATCTGCAATTAATAAAACACATGGGTTTAATAAAACACATGGGTTTCAACTATGGGTTGTCAAATATAGGTTCTCAACCGGGTGTTCAAAAAATGGGCTCACCGGCCAGTGTAAAGTGAACCGCAGAGCACATTCTGCTACCGACTCGGTCATCAAAAATCATGAGTGAATTACAAACCATAAAACTCCCGGATATCGGGGACATCGATTCCGTTGAAGTGATCGAAGTTCTGATTACTGAAGGTCAATCGATTGCTATCGAGGACTCACTGGTTACGGTAGAAAGCGACAAGGCCAGTATGGAGATCCCGTCACCGCACAACGGCACGGTGACATCGGTATTGGTCAAAGCCGGTGACCAGATCTCCGCGGGAAGTGATCTGGCGGTTGTCGATGTTGCCTCGAGCGAGAGTACAATTGCAGGTGCGGCCGACGAGTCTGCAAGCAATTCTGCAAGTGCAAACACCGGGGAAGCTACCGCCGGCGCGCCCAGCCAAACTATTGATCTGTTGGTGCTGGGGGCCGGCCCGGGTGGATATACAGCAGCCTTCAGAGCAGCAGATTTGGGCATGAAAGTTCTGATGGTTGAACGCTACCCTGACCTCGGCGGTGTTTGCCTCAATGTCGGCTGTATCCCTTCCAAAGCCTTGCTGCACACTGCAGAAATCATTAACGAGGCGTCGCAAATGGAGGCTCACGGCATCAGTTTCGGTGAACCCGAAATCGATCTGGACAAATTGAGAACGTTTAAGGAAGGCGTCATCGGCCAATTAACCGGAGGGCTCGCCGGGTTGGCAAAACAGCGAAAAGTTGAGGTCATGCATGGCAAAGCCCGCTTTACCGGTCCCGAGACCGTTCAGGTTGAAGGCACTGATTCAGTGCAGACAATCCAGTTCAAACAAGCCATCATCGCTGCCGGCTCACAGAGCATTAAAATCCCCGGGTTGCCGTATGACGATCCTCGGTTGATGGACTCGACCGGTGCACTGGAACTGAACGATATACCCAAGCGCTTGCTGATTATTGGCGGCGGCATCATCGGTCTAGAAATGGGGTGTGTTTATGATGCGCTGGGCAGTCAGGTCTCGGTGGTGGAATTGTCCGATGGACTGATGCCCGGTGCTGATCGAGATCTGGTACGCCCTCTGGAGAAGCGCCTGCGATCGCGTTTTGAAAACATATTACTCAATAGCCGAGTGACCGGAGTGCAGTCAGGTGATGCCGGATTGATCGTTCAGTTTGAAGGTGGGGACGCTCCCGCTGAAGATACCTTTGACCGGGTCTTGCTCGCCGTCGGTCGGGCACCGAACGGGCATGCTATCAATGCCAGTGCAGCTGGAGTCAATGTGGACGACAGAGGTTTTATCGACGTCGACAATCAGCAACGCACCAATGTGCCCACCATATTTGCCATTGGCGATATTGTTGGGCAGCCCATGCTCGCACACAAGGCAACGCACGAGGGTAAAACAGCAGCCGAAGTTGCCGCTGGCAAAAAATCCTGGTTCGATCCGTTGACCATCCCTTCAGTGGCCTATACCGATCCCGAGGTCGCATGGATGGGTTTGACTGAAATTGAAGCAAAGGAAAAGCAAATCAGCTACGAGAAGGCCGTATTCCCTTGGGCGGCGAGCGGGCGATCTCTCAGTATTGCCCGCAAAGAAGGGGTTACCAAGGTACTGTTCGATCCGGAATCAAAGAAAATTCTGGGAGCAGGAATGACCGGGCCGAATGCAGGAGAACTGATAGCAGAGGCAGTACTGGCTCTGGAAATGGGAGCCGATATCGAAGATATCGCGCTCACTGTTCACCCGCATCCGACATTGTCTGAAACTTTCAATTTTGCCTGCGAGGTGGCAGAAGGAACCTGTACCGATATCTACGCGCCGCGCTCAAAGTAGCCCGGCTCCCAATCAAATATCAGGGCTGCAATAGCCAGGTTGCAATATCCAGGCAGCAATATCCAGATTGGGCATCCAGTCTGGACTATTTTTTACGATTCAAAAGTTTCAACAGGAGGCGCGAAAGCCATCTCGGGTTGTCGCCAATTCGGTGGCCCAGCAAAGCGTCGAGTTCATCGATTGCCTGTAACAGCATCGGCGAAATCTCCTGCACCTGCCGGATGTTGCCGACGGAGCTGCTTTCAAAGTTGCCACAACTCACAGTCGCAGTCGATCGACCAAAGCGATACTGACGTCGGGTGGGCAACAAAGAACCGGCAGCACGCTGATAGTAAACACGCAGCACATCATGTGCATTACCTTGCTGCTGTAAATCGTAGTGCGAAATTTCTTCAAATCTCCGGATACCCAATTCGTGCAGCGCTGGGTAGCGGATGACCTCTTCAGATTGTACGGCTGATTTTTCTGCTGTGGAAAGCATGAGCGAACTCTATTTGATCAATAATTTCACTCAGTCTAGGTTTAGGCTACCAAGCTGACAAACGAGATTTGATTTACCACCACAGAAGTTTCTCTTAATCGATCGTCAGTACTCCTCCGCCTACTCCCGGGCCATTGTCGCAGGCCTGCCAGACGCAGTCACTGTAATCACCGATTCAAAGAATACAGACTCTCCCTGATCCTCAACCACAACATCCTTGCGCTGCACTCGGGTTTCCACATTTTCAGCACCCGCTTGCCGAGACTTGGCAATAGCCAGCTGTTCTAATTCGGCAATCATCACATCGGCAGCCTCTTCGAGCGTGGGGTACTCCTCAGGCCCGCGGGAGGTATGTGCCACCACACGTTTCCCGCCCGCTGCGGTTATCGTGATCGCACAGGATTGTTCCACCGTCCCGACTACGGCTCCCAGCGCGTTGGTGACCCCGGCCAGCTCGGGCACGATCGCGCTCGTCCCCAACAAGGTTGCGACTCCGGGATAGTAGCTCTGGGCAGGAGCACCGATCCCGATGACTGGCTGATTCAGACGAACCTTGAGATCCACCGATAAATCGCTCGACTCTGCATGCACCGCAGGGCTGCTGCCTTCGGGTGGAGTATCCAGTTGTCGGGCCCCAGCAGGCTCAGGTACGAATAGCTCATCCAGCAATTGACGTTGCTGGGTTGTTAGCGTGTTCCCTTGCAGGCCGCCCGGATGTGGATGGGGGTGTGAGTGTTGGTGCCGGAGCTGCCTGCGCTGATCCGAAAAAACAGTATCCAGAATAGCCAGAGCCGCCAGGCGTTCGACTTTGCGTTTCACCCATTGAGCAAAGTCAATTTCCTGTTGCCAGACCGGGCCAAGATTCTGCTCACTGTAACGCATCAACAAACGCGCTCCCGCAGCCGCAGCCTTGCGGTCCCAGGCAACACCAGACTCCTCAGCTGTCGACCCGGCTACCTGAAAATGTTCATCAATAACCAGGCAGGCATCGGTCGGTGTAAATCCGGCAAGTAAAATATGGCCGCGCTTTAACAAACTTTGCAATGCTCTATCCAGCGTTTGATCTTCAAACAATGTTTGCAAGGCCATCGGACTTTGCTGAATACGTTCAAGCAGTTCGTTTTGCTGACTGGTCAATCGGGTATTCTTGCGCGAATTCTCGCGGGTATTCTGGCCAGGTGCGTTTTCCTGTTGGCCTGGACTGCTGGTCGCAGCAGTTCGATTGATAACGACAAACTGGGCAGAGTGAGTAGTGGAAAAAGGCAGCTTGAGTTGCTCATCCAGCGTTGCTTGCAACTGGGGATATTGCGAAATAAAACTTGCCAGCGGTATCACTCGCTGCGGCCCGATAGTGAAGGTTCGTTGTTCGCGATCAAAACTGACTGCGCTATCCCCACCCAGACCACTGGTGTTGATACGTACCGCTTCGACCATGGTCGCCCAACCGCCCACGGTCGCGCCATTTTGGTCGAGCTGCGGCCTTCCCTGTTTGAGAATCGCGATATCCGTGGTGGTCCCCCCCATGTCGGAGATAACCAGATTTTTTTCACCACTGACAAATTGTGCTCCCACCACACTGGCAGCCGGACCCGAGAGAATTGTCTCCACCGGGCTGTCAGTGGCAAACTCTGCACTAATCAGGCTCCCATCCCCCTTGACCACCATCAAGGGAGCCGCGATACCGAAGTCTGTCAACATCGATTCAGTGACTACTAACAGATCCTTGATCAGCGGAATCAAGCGAGCATTCAGCAGCGTAGTCAAAGCCCTCTTGGGCGCATCCAGCCCGGTGCTGAGCTGGTGCCCACAACTGACCGGCAAACGGGTTGCATCGCGGATACAGTCACGAGCTGCTATTTCGTGTTCGGGGTTTCGCACTGAAAACATCCCGGACACTGCAAAAGCCTCCACCCCTTCCGAGTGCAGGTCAATCTGGCTTTGTAGAGTTTGCAGATCGAAATCTGCCAGCGGCGCGCCTGATGCATTGTGGCCGCCGTCGATATAAATCAGTGGATCACCACCCAGCGCATCGCCAAGTCGCGCACGCTTGAACTGCCTTTCGCTGTACCCGATCAGTACCAGGCAAACCGGACGGCCCCTCCCCTCTACAATGGCGTTGGTGGCCAGGGTAGTAGACATCGACACCAGCTGAATATCCGCAGTGACGGCAGAGTCGGTCCGGCTTAGCTCGCGGCTTGCGTCAAGTAGTGCCGAGACTGCCGAGCGCAAACCGATAGAAAGGTCGTGATGGGTGGTGGGGGATTTCGCATGGGCTACCACCTGCTGCTTTTCATCCAGCAGCACAGCATCGGTATAAGTTCCCCCGGTATCAAGCCCCAGTTTATAACTCATAACATTCTCTTCGATGGCCACAAAGCCGCTTACGATTTGGTTCAACCAAGCTGACAAGCCAGCCAGAAAGGCCTCCAGTGCACGCTGGGGCCAGTGGAAATCACAGCATCAGAAAATTGTGCCAATCAAAGCACACTGTAAAACGGGACACACTCCCTGTTTTGCTACGCAATTCTAGCAGTTGTTTGAAGTATTCCATGTTCCTGACTCACGAGCTGAATCGCCAATGCCGATACCAGACAACTAAGAAGACGGATTTGGACGGTCTGGCCAGGCCGGGCATCTGCGGGTCTTACAAGGAGTTGCAAGGTTCATTCAGGGAATGAGCTCTGGAGGATGGCACGATTTTTTTGTGACGTACAACTAAAACATAGCTGACTTAATGCGCCCAAATCTGAACAAACAGTCTGGATTTACACTGATCGAGCTGATGATCACGCTAAGTGTGGCTGCTGTATTACTGGCAATTGGTGCACCCAGTTTTAACGAAACAATTGCCAGTGCCCGTATTCGCGCTGACTACAACCGATTGGTATCAGCCATGCATTTGGCCAGATCGGAAGCCGTTAAACGCAACATCAATGTCAGCGTTTGTGCGAGGGGCTCCGACAGCACCTGCGGGCAGGACTGGAAGGACGGCTGGCTGGTTTTCACCGACGACGGAGCAACACCGAATGTTATCGATGCCGGCGAAGTGATCATGCAAATAAATCCGCCTCTAATGGATGGGACCACACTGAACGGTCGCGGCTCAATGACAAGAGCCAATGCCAGCTATGCGGATCGAACGTCAATTCGCTTCGGTCCACGCGGAAATTCCAACTGGCGGGGTGGAGGCACAGTGTGGCTTTGTGACAGACGGCAAGAGCGCTCAATCAAGGCAGCCAACATTGGAATGAGTGGTAGCCTCAGACGCGTTCGCAAAGATGCAAACGATGAATATATCAGCGCATGGGGCGATCCGCTGGACTGTGGTGGCACACCGTGATGGATAGCTATCACTTGATGCATCCAGGCAGTTCTGGAAAGGCGATGCCTGGAAAAGCGGGTAGTCGCCAGAGCGGGATAGGACTCATTGAAATCCTTGTCGCTGTCATCATCCTTTCCATCGGTTTTCTGGCAACCGGCCGCATGCAGGTCGAGGGAATCCGATCGAGCCAGGAAGCGTATTTCAGATCGCAGGCCGCCTCTCTGGCTAAAGATATGGCCGATCGAATGCGCAGCAATCCCGCAGGCGTTGAAGCGGGTTTTTACGATGGACTTTCCACGACACAAGGCATACAGCCTTCCAGCTGTATTGCGGCCGGCTCAAACACGGCGTGCACGCCGGCCATGGTCACGCAAAACGATCTCGCCGAGTGGACCGCTTTTTTCAACAATACCAGCGCAGACTTTATTCCGTTGCTTCCCAGTTCTGCGACTATCCCGGCATCAGCTTCGATAACCCTGGCTGGAAATATCTACACCATATCCGTGGTCTGGAGTGAGCCGGTTGACGGCACGGACACAGCTCAAACTTATTCGATCAGATTGGTTCCCTGATGCCCATGCCACTACCCTGTTACAAGCAATCCCGCCGGGAAACGCCTAACGCAACTTCCTGTAACAAAGGTCAAGTTGCCATGCAATGTCACCGCGGCTTCACGCTCGTGGAAATCATGATTGCATTGGTGTTGGGCACCGTGCTGATCGCCGGTCTGATATCCGTTTTCGTCAACAACCGCAAGACCGCGCAAATCACCGAGGCCAGGATTGAAATGCAGCAGGCAGCTCAATTCGCAATCGATGAAATAGCACGCGACGCGCGTATGGCAGGATTCCTCGGTTGCACACGCAGCGTCAACATCATGGCCGATGCCGCTCCTACCACCGATATCAGCGCTACCGCGATTTCGGGTTCCATTGTTCAGGCGGGAGGCGGTTTCGATCCTGCGCCACCGCTGGGGTTTCAAATTCCAGCCAACACCATCACCCCGGTGGTCGGCTCACACGTGCTTTCAATTCAGTTCGGTAGCCAGCAGACATTTCAGATAAACCCGATGACGGCTCCCGACGCTCCGATTGTATTGCAGAGCAACAATTCCGGTTTACAGAAAGGCGATCTGGCGGTTATCTCCAACTGCCAGATAGCAGACCTGTTTGAAATTTCGGATGCACTGGGTGCCAGCTTGCAACACGACGGTGCGGTCAACGGTGGCAGCGATACGCTATCAGCCACCTATGGCACAGCAGCCATCAACAATCAGGCGCAAGTGATGCAGTTTCATTCCAACGTCTATTTTCTTGCAGATACCGGACGAACCAATGCGAGCGGAGACGCAATTCAGTCGCTGTACATACAGACCCTGCCGTTCGATTCGCAACCACTGGAACTGATTGAGGGAGTAGAGGTATTTCGAGTTCGCTTCGGCCTGCGTGAGGAAGGCAGCAACGATATTGAATTCACCACGGCAGATCAAATTGCCGGTCGCGAGTCAGAAATAGTGAGCATCCAAATCGGGGTATTGATGCAATCACATGACCTGGTACTCGATGAAATTGACAACAACAGCTACGAGATCACCGGCTTGCAAATTAATCCGGCAGCTAATCCAGCGGCCAACGAGCACGCAGCTGACAGACGCTTGCGCATGAGTTTCAACACCACGATCAATATCCGGAATAGACGCGAATGAACATACCTGACCGGCATTCTGTAACGACTCCCCTGCACAAACAGAGCGGTGCTGCATTAATGGTGTCGCTGATGCTGATTTTCACCATGTCATTGCTTGGCATATCAGCAATGCGCAGCGGATCATTGAACTCGAGAATGGTCACAAACGCGCTGGAAAAAGATCTGACATTGCAAGTGTCCGAGTCAGCATCAGACATCGCTCTTGCCGATCAGGTCGCGCTAGTCGGCGCTGTCTGCAGCCCGACCGCAATACCGGTGGACGTGACCGAGCTCGACGAAGCTAATGTGATTACTTCAGTCGCGACCGTAACCTACGAGGGTCAAACCATCGCTCCGGGCTGGTCCAGTGGCTTGGTGTCTGCCATCCGTTATACCGCCTCTGCAACCAGCACACTTGCAGCGTCAGGAACAAACACGCAGACAAGCCAGGGCACCTATTACATCGTTCCGAAAGACTCATCCGGAGCATGCTGACAATGAAGAAAACCATGACTGTAAAACAGCAATTTGCCAAGCTCCGGAAAACACTGCGAACCAGCGTAACAGCGTTGATCACAGCGACAGTATTATCAGCACCCGGATTCGCCGATGACACCGAAATCTTTTTTGGTCAGGGCGGCAGCGATGCTGATACCAACCCGAACATTCTGTTTATCCTGGATACATCAGGCTCAATGTCAAACCGCGACGGGCTAACGACATCCCGTATGGACAGGCTGAAAGAAGCGATGAATACGCTGCTGGACCAATCGAGTAGCTTTAATGTTGGTTTGATGGGGTTCTCGGGTTACAACGGCGGTGGTTCGGTACGCTATCCGATTGGTTATCTTGAAGGAGAAGCCGACAATGACTGCCCTGAATCCGGCTGCCCGGATGAGGTTATCATCGCCAGACCGGCTGCCGGCGCGGACGATGCGGTTGAGAGTAGTAAAGACGGTGCCGTTACACTGGATGGGGACTACCTGGCCCTGGGAGAATTAACTTCAACTGAAGACCCTACCATCCCGGATGGAGCTGAAGTTATTTCGGGCACTGCTACCGCGGTAGCCTCTGTATCTGAAGCGGTGCGCAGCATCGACGGGG
>CALFCE010000202.1 GCA_937951215.1 uncultured Granulosicoccaceae bacterium | reverse complement strand
CACCATCGAAGTCCCCAATGGCAGAGACATAACACCTGCTATAGCCCTCACAGTTGGTGATCGTGGTTTCACCCTGCGGTTGATTCAAGTGAGTTACGATTCCGGGTAGCTGTGGTGTGCCATAAATGACCCAGACATGATTGGCGCCCGTGTTTGTTTCCTGCACAATCAAATCATCAAAACCATCTCCATTAATATCGCCAGCTGGTTTCAATTCAGTTCGGTAAGAATGACTGCCCAAAGACGTTATTTGATCAGAAGGCGTAGTTGAAAACGTCTCCAGCACCAGAGGGTACGGCTCTGATCGACCGGCCAGCACACGAAACGAAACACCCGTTTCAAAACCGGAATCGGTGACAATGTCGGTTATTCCATCACCATTGATATCGCCCACTGTAAAGAACCTGCCTGCCCCCGGCACAATAAACCCATTGACGCCATCAAGCGTCAGGATGTCGATTTCCTGCCCGTAAACCGACGGCCCGAAAATAACAATGACACCGTTGTTAGTCGTCAGTGTTATTTCCCTGATGCCATCACCATTGATGTCATCAATAATGCCTCCCGACGGGCTATATTCATCTGTAAAATCATACGTTTCACAATAGGACGGGCGCTCTGCACCGAAAAGTAAATAGGCACTTTCCAGATTTGTTATTCGAGTGAGGCTGGCAAACGAAGATTCAGGAATCTCTTGATCACTATTGGTAGTGACCTGAGTAATAAGAATATCGCCACAAGTATTATCCAGAAGACTGTTTTCCTGGAAAATAACATCAAGTCCTGTCGGCGCATTGAAGCGTTTGACCAACGTTCGCCGGTAGTACTCACCTTGCTGACCTATCGCCAGAGAGGCATCGTGCACAAGTTCGCCGTCTGCAATCCGCGAGTCAACCGTGATCGGGAAAGGAGCCGCTGACAATGAACCAAGCTGCAGCCAACTCAGTAGGCCTGCAAAAAACAAGCTGGCAGGTCGGGAAGCTTTGAACACATCGGAACTACCTGACAATATATTTTTCATAGCCGCTTTCACATTAAATGAAGAGTTTTCGCGACCACAGACTATCATTTAAATGTGTTTTTTGGGCTTTATTTCCCATATTTAATGCGCTGACTACTTGTTCCAGCTCCAGATACCCGACCATGGCAGTTCATAGATAGCGCTTGCGTGCCTCAACGAGCAATCCACTGCCGACAGAGGTATACAAATCCCCGGCCACCCGAGTTGCGTTTGGGAATGCATCTTCGATACACGCCTGGATCATTGGCAAGGCGGTGGAACCACCTGTCGTAAAAATGGTATCGATCTGATGATGTTTGATACCTGCCTGGCACAGGGTTTCGTCCAGCACAGAAAAAATTCTTGCTATGTCAGCGTCCAGCGATCGCTGCAATTGCTGACGCTCGACGCGACAATCAGGCAACACGAATTCAGGAGCGGTCAAAAAAAGATCCTGTAGAACGATGTCGGTATATTCGACGCTGGAGAGGTCTATCTTCGCTTGCTCAACCATCGCAGCAAGTCTGTGTCCCTGACGTAATCTCAATAATTCAATCAATCGATCCAGTTTTTCCCTGTCGCTGACATCTAACCGTAGTTCCTGCAATTTACGATCAACACTTCGTTCATAGAGTAAATGTATTTTGTGCCAGGTAGCGAGGTCAAAATAGAAGCTGCTGGGCATATTCAGATTGGGCCGATCAGCCAGGGGCATACCAAGCCCGAATTCGGGCATGACACCTGCGATGGACAAGCGCGAATCGAAATCGGTTCCGCCAAGATGAATACCGTGATTTGCAAGAAAGTCCTGCTGACGATCTGACACAAGGTGTTTTTCAGGGGACAGCCGGACCACGGTAAAGTCTGATGTGCCGCCTCCGATGTCAACGATTAAAGCCAGTTGTTCCGCGGTGATTTTACTCTCGTAATCGAGGGCTGCTGCAATCGGTTCAAACTGAAAAGAGACATGCTTAAACCCGGCTATACGCGCAATCTGTGCCAGATGCGCCTCTGCCGCACGATCAAGCTCAGGATTGCTGTCATTAAAATAAACCGGTCTCCCCAGCACAGCGGATTCAAGCTCGCCAACTTCTGTTGAAGCGGATAACTGAAGAAAGCTGTGAGCCTTTTGCTTCAAATTGGCGACAAAGAAACCAACGATATCGTCATAGCTGAGCATTTTGTTTCCTACTCGTGTGCTCTCCGCCATCAACGATGTCCCCAGCAAACTCTTCATTGAACGCATTAAACGTCCAGCCTCACCCTGGGTGTATCGCTCGATACCACGACGACCGAAACTGATATCATCAATTTCAGCGCTAAAGAACAGGGCACTGGGCAGTGTGGTCTGCCATTGCGAGAACCCGTCTTTCTCCAGCGGTACCATAATATCGGCACCATTGCTGACAACACCAATTGTTGAATTGGAAGTACCGAAGTCCAGTCCACAAATCGTCATGCCAGTTTTCTCGGTGAGGTCATCCAGTGGTCGCGACCGCTAATGAAAAACGGGCGCGTATGATAAAAGAATGGCAAACTGAAAGAAAGAGGATTACAGCTGCCAAGAACCGTCGCATGATGAAAAAAGGCAATCAATAATGCCAAATACCAAGCCTGTTCCCAGAATAGATATTGTGTCAGATATTGTCTGTCCGTGGTGCATTGTCGGATACCGTCAGCTCGAATCAGCCCTCAGACTAAAAGAAATGACGGCTGAAATTCATTGGCACCCGTTTGAGCTCAACCCTGACATGCCGGCACAGGGACAAAACCTGCTGGAACACATTGCCGAAAAGTACGGCATGACTGAGCAACAAAGCCAGGAAAACAGACAGCATTTGATCAATACCGGTCAGTCTCTGGGATTTAGCTTTAATTACCACGACTCAAGCCGAATGCTAAACACTTTTCTGGCTCATCAGTTGTTACATTGGGCTGATCTGCAAGCGCGGGAGCACGAACTGAAATTGGCTTTGTTCGAGGCCTATTTTTCTGAACAAGCCAACATTAGCGATATTTCGGTGTTGCTAAAAATCGTGTCCAAACTCGGACTCGATTCCGAATCCGCAAAGACAGCGCTCGATCAGCAAACCTACGCAGCGGCTGTACGCGAGCGCGAAGCGTTCTGGACCAGTAGAGGAGTACAAGGTGTGCCTGCGATGGTGATTAGTCAACGCTATCTGTTATCGGGTGCACAGGGGATAGAAAACTACTCCGCCATGCTCGATAAAATCACCGAGATGGCAACCCAGGAAAATAGCTAACCTGTCATCATCTGTTGCAATCCGCGCATATCAAACCAGATCACAGTCAATACAACCAGTGTTGCGAGACTCATAAAGGCGGTGACCATGCCAATCGTGGAATTGGCAAGCCAACCCAGCAATCCTATGGAAACGATAAAAAGAAACAATGCGGAGCTGGCACAGCTGGTGCCGATAGCGCGAGTCTTGGCAATCTCTGCCTCCAGCGCCGGGGTTGGTGCAACAACATTGGCGAGTTCAATGGTTAGCCGTACATCGACATACAAGGCCAACAGAAATAGCAAGGTACTGCCCAGAAGAGTACAAATGACCACCTGAGACCGGGTATCGTCAGCAACACCCGTTCGTAAAATAGTCACTGCGGCAACCAGTGAAAATCCGGCCAGCAACCCACTGAGAAATGCGACTTGTCCTGTTTGAAGCTCTTCCATTTTGACTATCCTTGAATAGGTCTCCAGAGATCATCCCATACGAATGCTGATTAACACGACTACTGTCTGGCCAGATACCGCATCGCCGTAAATTCAAACGCATTTCTATCACATTGCGCAGCCAGTGCCAACCAAAGCAGATTTACGCGATTAAAGATGCACATTTACGCATGCCCGAAAACACTTTTTCAGCAACGACATCCGGGAAATCAGGCGCAAGTTCGGATGCAACAGTGTCGATGGCCCGGTCAGTATCAGCTACAAATTCATCCAGCATACGTTCCCCTTCCAGCCGCAACCCAGTCCGTCGTGCAGTTTCATTCAGGTGTCTGGGCATAATATTTTTCCAGCGATAATGCTTGTTTTCACCACGCCAGGCCATTGCCATATTGATTTTCTGCACCGCTACCTGCGTGCTGCCTCGGCCGGTAAATGGGTAAGCCGATATCACATCGTAGACAGGTGTTAATTCAAATCGACCATTCGCATGCAAGAACACGCTGAAATTCTTCGCATGGCCATCGGGCGCGCATAACAACCAAAACAGAAACTGCGTTTTCAGAAAACGGGCTCGATCATCCGCTGAATTTACCGAGCCAAGAAGCAGACTCAGAATACCCGGAATTCCCGGTCCACCGTCAGCTTCGTATTTTAACTCTGGAGGAGTCGCTGTTGCCTGACACATATCTTCCTGCGGCACTCGCAACCACCAGCGCCCATCCGCCGCCAGCTTGCGATCAAAACGTTCAACGACCAAGGCTAGCCTGTCATCAAATCGCTGAATCTCGGAGTGGGCTGTTTTCAGCCCGAAGGCCGCGCAAATCCGGCTGCAAAGCCATTCATTTTCAACAGACATTGAAAGATCAGCCTGCTCCATCCCCGCCCTGCCCAAAGGCAGCTTGATGATATGGGTTGTCGGAGTTGCGCCCGTTGGCCTGTGCCACTTGCCGTCGTGCCACAACAAGGCTGTTTTCTCTTGCGCCCCTGCAAGTGAAAGCCGTAAAAAATTATCACTGGTCTGTCCGGGTAATGCTGTACCCACAGCATCTTTCAGAATATCACTGACCTGAGAGTCCGACAGAGGCTCTCCACTGATGCACTTGACATCAAGCGCATCGGATTCCTCCGGAACCAATTGCACAGCACCGATACAGTCATTGCCGATTTCGGAAAGCAAATCAAACGCGTTGGTGGAAGCTGCATGCACCCGACTTTGAATCCGTCTCCGAATATCACTACTGTCAGGTAGCAGATTTTCAAACCACGATCGTACACGGGCATCTCGATAGGGCTCGGTTGACGGACGCAACGGCATCGATAAGGAAAGTGGGCGCGCAAGATTGCTCTGTAACCAACTATCTTCATAACGAAACTGATCGCCATTGCGATCGACACTCCAAAGTCCGACCATCTCGCCATTCATCAAAACCCGTAACGATTTGACACTGCTGCGTGTCGATTTTCGGCGCGATTTATGTGCGTACTCCGGCATATTCTGCGATCACCATTCAGCCGTGTTGACAGTTTCATCCCCGCTTTCCGGTCTCGCTTGCAGGACCAATTCCAGATTCAGTGCTGCCAGTGCCTTGTACAGGGTCTCCACTTTTGTCTGCGATGCATCGGATTCCAGAGAAGAGATGGTTTTCTGGAGCAAACCCGATTGCTCTGCCATCGCGACCTGCGTCAATTCGGTTTGTTTGCGAAAACCGCGTAGTATTTGCCCCAATTGCTGGGGAGAGGTTGCTATAAATTTGTCCACACGCTATACCCTGTAGTCACTATTCTGAAAATATACCTTACAAGGGTTAAAATTGCAATATACCTGCCAAGGTATATTGTGAATTTGGAGTGATTCTATGCAAATCGATGAATTGTCTGCCCTGATCCCCGAGCTGTTTGCACCGTGGGTCCAGTCCATGAACCTGTCGATCCTGACAGTAAACAGTACAGGAGCCTCATTTGCATTGCCTGCTGCAAGTGCACTGGTCAGGGGTGGAGGCAAAGGCGGGGGAGTCATCTGCGGGCAAGCACTCGCAGCGGCTGCGGATACTGTATCCGTATTGGCCCTGTCCCATTTGAACAATCGATTCAGGGCCTGCACAACCACAGATCTCAATGTGCGATTCATGCGTGCACTCAGCAGTGAAGCCGATGTTTATATTGAGGTTGAATCGCTGTCAAACGGGCGTCGCATGGCAGTCACCGAAATTCGTTTTCACAGCATGGATAAAACAGGTAAACACTCCGAGAAGGTTGCAGCATTGGCGAGCGCAGGATTTATGTATCTTGAGGACTAACGCACCTTGCTCTGTTCGGCGACAGCACTGTCAACCGAGATACCCAACCCTGGTGCATCGGGTGCTTTCAGATAGACACCATCAGCTTCGACAACCTCTTGCAACTGCGTCCCTTGTAACAGCTGCCCCTGAAATTCAAGTAAGGCGTTATCTGCCATAAAATACTCAATCCACTGCACATTGGGCAGGCCCGCTGCCATATGGATGTGCACTTGTTGTAAATTCCACGGAGAAACCGGAACGCCTTGCGCAGACGCATAACTGTGAATCTGCAACCAGTCAGTAATGCCACCGGTGATCGCTGCATTGGGCTGCGCAACATCAATGCAATGATTATCAATTAACATCTGGAATTCCGGCAATCCAACATGTTGTTCGCCGCCAGCAATATAGACATCGCCAGATCGTTCGCGAACACTGGCATACCCTGCAAAATCCTGTGGTGGTACGGGTTCCTCAAGCCAGTACACATCATAAGGTTGCCACACTTTTAGCTGCTGAATCGCGGTGTCGACATCCCAACTGCCATTGACATCGACCATTAGCCTGACATCGTCCCCGATAGCTTCACGCACGGCAATGACCCGCTCTGTAGCCTCTTTCAATGTAACAAAGGAGCGCGTACCACGAATTTTCATCGCCTTGTGACCAGCAGACACATACTCCGCGGCACGTGCAGCCAACTCATCTACCGGTAAATGATGTGCGCAATTGGCATAAGTGGGAACCTGGCTTCTGTCACCGCCCAGTAGTTTCCATACCGGAAGAGCGGCAGCCTTGCCTTTGATATCCCACAAAGCGAAGTCAACCGCAGAGATGGCCTGCCGCATCAGGCCATCGCCACCCCGTCGTGGCAGGGCATCATGGTAGAGCTGTTGCCAGAGATGTTTGTTGGCACGTGGGTCTTTGCCGTACAACAGCGGGCCAATCACCTTGTCCAGATATAACTGCGTGATTTCAGCACTGACCGCCGACCCGGTGCAAAACCCCATGCCGTTAACACCCTGATCGGTGATCACATCGATCACGATAATCTCGGCCCCGTAAACACTGGTATTACCCGAAGACTGGGGATGGCGATACCGGTTTACGTCAAGCGAGGTTATTTTCATTGTTCCTTAGGCCTTCACTATTGATGGTTTTGAGTATTGATGGTTTTGACGTTTGCCAGATGTGACTTTTTATTGATGCGACTTTCGACTGATCTCAAGCAGATTCCGACCGTTCAAACCTGGTCGGACTTGTACCAACCACCCTCCCCGTTCAAGCTCTCTGCAATATCACAAACCATCATGAATGCGTTTCGCGCTGGAGCAAGATTGGCTTTGTTCTGGCCGGCAATGTCGAACGCAGTGCCATGAGCGGGAGTGGTAACCGGTACCGGCAAACCTGCCAGCATGGAGACGCCTTGATCAAAACCCAGCAACTTGATCGCGATTTGCCCCTGATCGTGGTACATCGTGACCACCACATCGTATTCGCCATCACGCACTTTGAGCCAGAGCGTATCAGCGGGATACGGTCCCGCAACTGACATCTGTCGTTGCTGCATACGTTCGACCGCAGGCTTGATAATATCGATTTCCTCACGCCCCATAATGCCACCTTCACCCGCATGCGGATTATATCCCGCCACCACAATTCGAGGCCTGTCGTAGCCAGCCAGACGCAAGGTGTTGTGTGCAAGCTCAATGGACTCGCAGATCCTGTCTTCGGTCAGCATTTCCGCGACATCCTTCATCGGTACATGAGAAGTAACACGGCCATTCCACATACCCTTGGCGATATTAAATTCACTGGCTCGTGTGGTGATGCCAAAAAAATCCCGTGCAATACCGATCTCGTCCATAAAATGGTTGCCACCTTTGTGCATGCTCTCTTTGTTAAAGGGCATAAAGCAGATGCCGTCCAACACGCCATCTTGTGCCAGCCCGAATGCCGTTCTGAGACCGAGCAAGGTAGACTTCCCGCCAGCTTCACTGGTTTCACCCACAGCCACCTGCTCGATGGATTCAACATCAAGGTCAAGGTGTAGCAGCTCATCACCTGTATCCTCACGGCTAACGCGACTGACATGACGCCTTGGTACGGGCTGCCCTTTGACGGCTTCACCACGCTCGATGACCGAGGGCGCTCCGACAATGACTATGTCCGCACGCTGACGAATTTCGTCCTCCTGCAGTAAACCCACCATAAGTTCCGGGCCAACTCCGGCAGGATCGCCCTGTACCAAACCGATTACCGGCTTTTTACTCATAACTGTTTCTTGCTCTTGAATGATATTTGTCAGAAGTCATTTGATTGCCTTGACCGTGTCAATGCCCCCACCTCAGGGCGACCGGCTGCAATTGATGGGCGAGTTCAAGCAAGGCGTTGCGGCTGCCCTCTGCAAGCGGCATCAGAGGCTCGCGCACCCGGTCTGATTTGATCACCCTTCCTTCCATCATCACGGTCTTGCACGCACGCAGCCCGCACTGGCGGTTTTCAAAATTGATCAAGGGCAGAATTTTGGCGTACTGCTCCATTGCCGTTGCCCGGTCTCCTTGCGCATGGGCCT
>CALFCE010000201.1 GCA_937951215.1 uncultured Granulosicoccaceae bacterium | reverse complement strand
TGCTGCTTGAACACGGAGCCCGACATGCCTGGGTGTTCCTGATTAACCATTGGGACAGGGGGTACGCGGAACAACGCGATGACTTCGAGAACTTGTTAAAGCAAGCAGGCTTGCCCAATCCGCTTCTGTTCACCACCGATTGCAGTAACGACAGCCACAAACCCAACGGAGACGAGTTTGCCCTCTTTAACCAGGCGGTCTGTGAAATGGCAGACCAACTCATCGTCAGACAACTGCAAGAACGGGGAGTGCTGGTGCGTATTGCGGAGACACGTCAGCAGGTAGATCTTGCAGCCAGCCGATTCGGCGATGACCAAGCCATACCGTCACTACTTGAAGAATGGGCTGAGTACTGGCGGCTGGAAAGTGAAAAAATTACCCAATCCTTAAGCTGGAATTACCGTCAGCTGGCCAAACCTTATGCCGAGCTCGACCGCGGTATTTTTTCTTCTCTGGTGGACCTTGTGCTCAGACGCAAGCCTGAAGCGCAGATGACTTCCGGAACTGCACCTGAAGTTGACTACGATGCCTTGCTCGACGGTGGCTTTACCGAGAGTGTCGGGATAGGCATCGATGAGTTGGCGCTTCGGGCCGGCAACCACGCGTTACCGGCGACCCCGGTTCGCAAACACACGGCTGGCATCAGCACAGCGCTGCCTGAACATGTAAAAACGACAGTCAAGCAGCAGCTGCAGCAATCTCTCGCTGCACCGGGCACAGCTGCGCAGCGAAGGCTCTGTAAAATTTTAAAACTACTGGCTACCGTGCTGCCGTTGGGAGTGATGGGATGGGCTGCGTGGAAGCTGATCAGTGTCTATGCGGTTCCCGATAGTGCCGCTTCCTACCTCGGTTTTAATTTCGCTTCTCATACCCTGTTACTGGCACTGCTGGGCTGGCTGATTCCGTGGCTGCTGCTGCAAAAATGTCGCCCCACGATGGAAGCAGCCGCTCGTCGTGGCATGCGTGATGGCATCACCGAGGCTCTTTCCCGGGTAGACACAGATGTTGCAGCCAGCATGAAACAACTGAGTTCCGAGCGACAGCAGTTCCTGTCTCGGGCCGATCAGGTATTCAATGAATTACCGGGCATCGATCAGAACTTGTTACAAAACCTGATGCAGGAACCACAAAACCCGACACTAGCCCGTGTGCTGGTATCACCACAGCAACAACAAGAAGGTGTCACAAGCTAAGGGCCGACTCCTCAACCATGATCGGTACTGGCGGCACTGGCGGCGGAGTACGCGCCAGCGCGCAAACATCGACACTGGCGGCTCCCGCGGCAGTCAAGGCTGAGGCCAAAGATTCGAGAGTGGCTCCGGTTGACATCACATCATCCAGCAGCAGCAGGCGAAGCCCCTCGGCCTTGCCGGAGACTTGAAACGCCTGCTCCAGATTCTGCCAGCGTACCTGTCGCATCAGCCGGGTCTGCGACTCGGCATGGCCCGTCCTCGACACCAAACGCGTTTCTACCGGCAAGCCTGTTTGCGAACTCAGCCATCGACAGATCTCAAACGCCTGGTTATAGCCTCGCTCGCGCAGACGAGAAAGTGACAAGGGCACTGGCACGACACAATCGATATCTTCCTTCAATGTTGGCCATAACCGTAAAATTTCGCGCGCCAACAAGTGACCAGCCATACGCCCAAACTCCAGACGAGAGCTGTACTTTAATTCATGAATTATAAAATCCACTGGAAAACCGTAAATATAAGGCACTATTGCAGAACGGTAAGATGGCGGATTTTTTATGCAGGCAGTGCAAACGAGGTTACCGTGTCCGGATGAATCTGGCACTTCGCCAGAGTGGATCAACTCGGGGGCCGGGTCAGATCCAGCCAGGTAACCCGCTACTCCAGATGCGGCTGAAAGTGGCTCTGCATGAGTTCTGGCAACGTTTAGCTGCATCGGCACTGCGCACCTGACGCAGGCCGCGTTATTGGCCATCAGGAGGCTGTCGCAGGCTGCACACAGCAGGCCATAGCTGTCTGATTCCTGACACAAACAACATCGACCGGGTGATGAGATGAATTTTTGTACAAATTTGGCAGTAAAATCTGCAATCACAGGGCAATCCTTTCCCTAATTTCTGTGTTCTACACTACAATTTGGGTTGGTAACGAGCAAGCCTGAGGTTCGAGTTGTTGTTTTTTGGATACACACATCGCCAATAAACAGTTTACAATTCGGCCGATTAACGCTATACAGGACAAAAAAACAACAACGTCACCCCTTGTTGGATCTGTGATTTTGGGGAGGCCGCAGCCGTCGATATGGGCAGACCCCCATCTGTTAGCAGCATGTTGTTTCTGGCGTTTCATGTTTGCCCGTCCGAAGCATGAGCAGGATTCTGACCAGTGCTCACCAACACCAGACTTTTCCGGGTGTGGGTGGCGGGTCAATTTCTCGCTAGATAGACGTTTGGGTATACCAGATTATTAACTTTACAATTCAGGAACAACTAGTGGGAGCTAGACAATGATCAAACCGATAGTTAAAACCAGCTCAGCTGCACTCTTGCTGCTTGCCGCAACCATGGCCCATGCCCACTTCATTGATGTTGAGGGAGATGTGGAGGTTGAAGGTGATGGATATGTCAAAACCGGTGACGGCCTGGCGGTATCCAGCTCAAGCGGCTGTGTCAACACCAGCAAATTGAGCGACGACAACAAAATTGCAGCCTGTGCCGGCGAAGAAGAGCCGGTAGTAGAGGAGCCCAAGGCAGAGCCAGAGCCCACTAAAGAGCCAGAGCCTGTTGCCCAGGAGCCAGTGACCAAAACCTTGCGCCTTGACGGTTCGGCACTGTTCGCAACCAACTCTGATCAATTGTCTGGTGACGGTGAAGCGGCGATGCTGGAACTTGTCGACAAGCTGAAAGGCTTCCAGGAAATCTCGTCTATCGATATTACCGGCCACACCGATAACAGAGGTTCTGTTGAATACAACCAGGATCTGTCTGAGCGCCGCGCAGCCACCGTAGCCTCTTACGTTGCTGCAGCTTTCCCTGACGCACCAATCAACTCTTCAGGTGCAGGTGAACTGAGCCCGATCGCGAGCAACCAGACTGCCGAAGGCAGACAGCAAAACCGACGTGTAGAAGTGACCGTCAGCGCAGTAAGCGTTAAGTAAACTTCGTCCAAGCCCGGGCCGCCTTGCGGCCCGGGTTGTTTTACTACCCGCATCACTCTCTAGTCACCGTAAACCGAACCCGAATTCACACACGACATTCACAACAAGAGCCAACAGCGGAGCCAACTACGATGAATAAATTAAAACTACATTCTTTCAGGACAACATTGGTCGCCTCGGCTCTTGTTGTACTTGCCTCACCTGTATCGTCACACACGATTACACCGGCGGCAGACGGTGATATCGAGACCAGCAAATCCTATATCGGTAATGATGGCAAAGTGATCAAAACCGGGATGGGCGAATGCCTGCATAGCAGTAAGTGGAGCTCGGACGATTCAACTGCTGCTTGTGAAGGTGGAGAAGCGGAAGCTCCGGCACCGGAGCCAGTAGAAGAAGTGAAAGCTCCAGAGCCACCAAAGCAGGTCGCCAAGGTAGAAACTCTAACCGTTGAAGGTGTTGGGCTGTTCGCTACCAATTCAGACCAGCTTACCGGCGAGGGCATGGGCAAAATTGATGAATTGTTGACCCGATTGGCCACATTCAAAGGAATTCTTGGCATCGAGGTATCAGGTCATACTGATAATCGCGGATCGGAAGAATACAACATGCAGCTCTCCCAGCGCCGCGCCGAGACCGTTCAGGCACTGCTCGCAGAACGCTATCCTGATGTCGCGATCAATGCTGTCGGCAAGGGCGAGTCCTCTCCGGTTGCAAGCAACGATACCGCCGAAGGCCGACAAGCCAACCGACGAGTTGAGGTTTCAGTGAATGCATCGAGGATGACCTTCGAATAAAGTCAATCTCTGCAGTAACACCTCAGGGGCGGTTATACCGCCCCTTTTTTTTGCCTGTGGAAAGACCTGTTAGCGTCAGATTGTCTTGATGACATGATCTGGCTACACTGCCGTTTTGCCTTTGAGATTCCTGATGAACTCATCCTCTGTGTTCTTGCTTTGCGGCAGCGCGCTGGCTGGTACTTCAGTCATGTTGGGCGCTTTTGCTGCACATGCCCTGAAGCGCAGCTTGAGCCCGGAACTATTGAATGCCTTCCAGACGGGTGTTCAATATCAGATGACACATGCATTGGCTTTACTGTTCATCGGGCTGCTCTTGCCACGCATACCAGACAACCTGACCACCACGGCAGGCTACCTGATCCTGTTGGGTACCCTGTTGTTTTCAGGCAGTTTGTACATCCTTGCCCTGACCTCCATCCGATGGGTGGGTCCAGTCACTCCGCTGGGCGGACTGGCACTGATTATTGGTTGGCTGCTTTTATTTGTTTCCATCATCCGCCATACATCAGCAAGCTGAGTGATCGGGGGATTGCAGTATAATAAAGTCACTCGACGTCATTATTCGAAACGCACAGGGGAAAAGGCATGAGATACCTGCACACTATGGTCCGCGTCAAGGATGTGGAAGAATCACTGGATTTCTATTGCAACAAACTCGGCATGGTCGAAACCCGCCGCAAGGAATTTGAAGAAGACCGATTCACACTTATCTTTCTGGCGGCCCCCAAAGATGAGTCACGAGCCAAAGAAGATTTGGCACCGGAACTGGAACTCACCTTTAACTGGGACCCGGAAGACTACGATGTAGGTCGAAATTTCGGGCACCTGGCATTCAAAGTCGACAACATCTACGAACTCTGTCAGCACCTGATGGATTCCGGAGTGACGATTAACCGTCCTCCGAGAGAAGGTAGAATGGCGTTTATCAAATCACCAGACAACATTTCAATTGAACTGTTGCAGGAGGGTGATTCGCTTCCTGTCGCCGAGCCGTGGGCATCTATGGAAAACACAGGTACCTGGTAGTACAGATACCTGGCAGTACAGATACCTGATAGCACAGAAGCATCAATGACTGATCCCGGGACAATAGCCAAACTTTTTCCATGTCCGGGATCAACTGGATTCAACCATAAACCCTGCGGGGGCTGACATGTCTGAACTTGAATTTCACCAATTCCCTTATCTGTCTGACAACTATGGCGTGTTGGTACATTCACCTGCAACCGGAGAAACGGCCTGTGTTGATGCTGGTGATGCTGATGCTGCAATGGCTGCACTGGCTGCCAAGAGCTGGAACCTGACGCATATATTTGTCACCCATCATCACGCTGACCATACGGCGGGCTTGATGGACCTGAAAAGGTCAACCAACAGCACCGTGATTGGGCCGGCAGTAGAATCCCGGCCGATAGAAGGCCTGGATCAACGGGTGAACGATGGTGACAGTTTTGCTTTTGGCGGAGTTCATGTTCAGGTGCTTCACACACCCGGGCACACGCTGGACATGATGAACTATTACATCCCGTCTCAGGGTGTGCTGTTTGCTGGTGATACGCTTTTTACCATGGGCTGCGGAAAGTTGTTTGAAGGTGATGCCGAAACCATGTGGGAAAGTCTGAACAAGATCATGCGCCTGCCGGGCGAGACGGTGGTCTATTGCAGCCACGAATACACCTTGGAAAATGCTGAATTCGCAATCAAGGTGGATCCGGACAACGAAGATTTGAAGCAGCGCATTAAAAAAGCCAAGGCATTGCGTGCTGACAACCAGCCAACGGTTCCCAGCACGCTGGCAGAGGAGCTGGCTACCAACCCTTTCCTGAGGGCATCGGATGCCAACATCAAGCGTGGTCTGGCACTGACCGATGACAGCGATCTGGCAACCTTTACCGAATTAAGAATTCAGCGCGGCTGAGAAGACTTACCTGCCGATGCTTATTCCGGGTCCGGCGGAGTGCAAGCTGTCAGGAATCGCTTGACCGCTTGTTCCATCCCACATTGTAAAGCCTCGGCAGTTAGTCCATGGCCAATAGATACCTCGGCAAGATGCGGGATATGACGCACCAGCGGTGGCAGGTTTTGCACGGTTAGATCATGACCGGCATTGACTTCCAGCCCAAGCTCGCGAGCGGCGTTTGCTGTTTCAGCAAGCCGGTCCAACTCCCGTTGTGCAGCAACAGGATCTGCGTAGGTAGCACCATAGGGGCCTGTATATAATTCCACTCTGTCACAACCGGTGTCCACTGCCCACTTGAGTTGTTGGGGATCGGGGTCTGCAAAGAGCGCCACCCGCATTTTATCGGCCTTCAATTGTGCAACCAGCGGAGCCAGAAAGTTGTGGCTGGACTGGAAATCCCATCCATGATCAGATGTGGCTTGGGCAGGATCATCGGGCACCAGGGTCACCTGAGCAGGCCGGGTCTGGAACACCAGCTCCATAAAATGCTCGGTGGGATAACCTTCAATATTAAATTCTGCAGCCGGAAACTCGTTTTCGATGAGTGCATGTAAAGGCTCAATATCGGAAAACCGAATGTGTCGTTGATCGGGCCGTGGGTGTATTGTCAAACCATAAGCGCCAGCCTGCAAAGCAGTTCGCCCCATTTCAACCACATTGGGCCATGGCAAGTTACGCCGGTTGCGCAACTGTGCGACGGCATTCAGGTTAACGGATAATACGGTAGTCATGATCCGACTATAAACCGCGCGATCAGACGTTGCAATTCAAACAACAATGCGCAACATCCTAACCACGAATCTACAACCGGAGCCATCCACCATGCTTAAAGTCTGGGGCAGAAAATCATCTTCAAACGTGCAAGCCTTACTCTGGTGTCTCGCGGAACTGGAACTTGACTACCAGCGTGTCGACGCCGGTTTTACCTACGGTGTTGTCAATACGCCGGAGTATCTGGAGATGAACCCGAATGCAACTGTGCCAACACTTGTTGACAGGGAAGATCCACCCATTTACGAAACCGGCGCCATCATCAGATACCTTGCAACTCGTTATGCCACAGATGCTTTCTGGCCTGCTGATCTTGTGGCCAGAACCCATGTAGACAAATGGGCAGAATGGTCAAAGATCAACGTAGCTCAGGCATTCACAGGGCCGATTTTCTGGCAAGTCGTCAGGACAGCGCCATCCAAACGAAATGACGCGGCCGTTGCCGAGGCGCTGATCAAGCTCAACGCCAAACTGAAAATCGCTGATCGACAACTGGCAAACCACCGGTATCTGACGGGTGATGATTTGACGCTGGCTGATATCCAGCTTGGGCATGTTCTGTATCGTTACTTTGATATCGATATCAAAAGGGAACCCTTTGAGCACTTGCAGCGATATTACGAGCAGCTGCAGACACTGGAAAGCTATCGAGAGACCGTGATGTACAGCTACGAAGAGCTGCGGGTAAGCGATTAAGCACATGCGGCCCGCGCATGCTGCAGTAGTGCAAAAAATCCTCAAGTTATTGATATTGCTTATCTTTTCACCAACTTCAAAGTAGCATTGTGATGTGCGCTCAAGCCTGCCTATAATGGCGCATCAGCACTGAGCCAAGTGCATCGCCAAGCGCAGTCTAATCGGGCGCAAGCAGGTGAAATGAGTTACGCAAAAGCAAAGGCACTCGATCCGGATGCAATACCGGTCATTGATATTGGCGCACTGCGTGGTAACACGGACGAAAGTGATCTATCAACCTCTGTTTCGCGTGCCTTGCATAGCGCCAGCCAGAACCTCGGGTTTATTTATGTGGCAGGCCATGGCATCGATGACCAACTGATCACAGACACACGGGAAGCGGCTTATCGCTTCTTTCGAGACTCGGACGAACACAAACAACGGGTGCTTATTTCCCCTCAGCATCGCGGTTGGCTTAGCCCGGGCGCTGCAAAAATGTCTGATGATGCCAAAGCTGATCTAAAAGAGAGCTTCATTTGGGGTTTTGAAGACAAGAACGGTAACACCCCGCAAGATCACCCACTACGCGGTGCCAACCAATGGCCTGAGGATTTGCCACAACTCCGCAAGCTGGCATTGGACTACTTTGATCAGGCACATGCGCTGGCTTTCGATCTCATGCGTGGGTTTGCAATGGGTCTTGGGCTACCGGCAGATTTTTTTCTTGCCCAGGTCCAACAACCGATGAGCAGGGCATCCTTCGTATACTACCCACCGCAACCGGAGAGCTTCGGTGAAAATCACTTTGGAGTCGCTCCGCATACTGACTTTGGTGTCATGACCATACTTTGCCAGGACGATGTTGGCGGGTTGCAGGTTCAGGGTTTGGATGGAGAGTGGATTGAAGCTCCACCGATAGACGATACCCTGGTAATCAATGTGGGTGATTTACTGTCGCGTTGGACAAATGGCTCTTACCGCTCCACACCGCACCGGGTTGTCAACAGCTCTGGTCGTGAACGCATGTCAATGGTACTGGCGTTTGACCCCGATCCACAAACCCGCATTGATGCAAGAGATATCTACGGCGAGGATTACGTCGCCTCAGAACCTGCAATCACTTGTGGTGATTATCTGGAATGGCGTTTTGGCAAAGCTTTCGCCTATCGTTCCGAAGCAACAACATCATGACCAGCGCGCTTTTTGACAACCCCGCTGCTACCTCCAGGTTGCCGATCTCGGCTGGCGCCTTGTCGCTGATCAACGATTGTGTAGGTGCCAAAGCCGGTGAGCGTTTATTGGTGGTTGAAGAACCCAGAGGTACCGGCTTCTACGATGATGAGGCCCCGGTCAGAGCCGCTGCCGCAGCCAGAGCACTTGGTCTGACCGTTTACACGACCGAAGCACCGGTTGGAATTTTTGATCAGGAGGATCTGCAATCTTTCATGAAGTCACTGCCGGGTTTTGACCATGTTGTATTTTTTGCACGGGTTGGCGATCAGATTCGATTTCAGAATAACAAAAATTTCCCGCCGGTGACCATGTGTTACACGCTGGGTTGCGACATGCTCGACTCCACCTTTGGCACTGCATGCCACCATGGTTTATGCGAAATAAAAAAGAGTGTTGATGACACTATCGCCAACGCTGAGTGGATTGAAGTCACCTGTCCACTCGGCACCCGCTACAGTGGCAGGCCTCCAAAAGCTGCGCCTGCAGCTCTGGATGTTACGATCAAACGCTTTCCCATGCTGGTGCCGAGCCCGGTCGATGCCGTTGGCTTTTCCGGCCAGGTCGTACTCAGCAGATTTCTGGTTGGCACCGGTTCACGCTACTACGAACCCTACTGCCTTGACCTCAACAGCAAGGTCACGGCAATGGTCGAAAATAACGAGCTGAAAGAACTGATCGGCGATAATAGCGAAGTGGAACGTATTCGTGCCCACTATCAATCAGTATCGAGTAAATTTGATATCGACCCCTGGTTCGTTCACTCCTGGCATGCCGGTATACACCCGGGTTGTCGCTACTCGCGCAATGCAAGCGACGATATCTTGCGTTGGTCCAGCTCCGCTTTTGGCAACCCCAGGCTGCTTCATTTTCACACTTGCGGTAACTATGCACCGGGCGAAATTTCCTGGAATATCGTTGACCCGACTATCACAGTCGATGGCAAGGCAATATGGGAAAATGGCAGACTCCACCCACAACGCCTGAACGACTTTGACGAACTGGCATGCAAACACCAGCACCTGATTGACTTGTATGATTCGCCGCAGCAGGAAATCGGGCTAGCCTGAGCGGCGACTGCCAAATCAATTTGATTCGGTCTTGTAAACAGATTTTAAGGCTGAGACTGCGCCGTAAGTTGATACACAATAGGGCACAACATAAGTCAGCAAGCATTTGAATAAATTAAAGCTGGCACTGCCCGTCATCACGTCCCCCTGATTGATCAGGTTCAGGACAGTACCCACAACCAATGCCACGATCAGTGATCTTTTGACGATAGAGGGTGTGAATGCCAGCTGCAAACTACTGGGAGATGGATCTTGTTGCGCCAAGGCAATAGTCATCGATAGAGGCTCCTGTGGATTGTGGCGGATTGCGGTATGACAAGTCAATGTGACACCGATCTGATACAGACAGTTCCTTTTCAACAATAAAATCTACCCTGGCAGAAAATTTTTTTTAATATATAAATCAGCTGTTTACGATTTAATTTATCGGTTTGGCAAAAATATTTCCTGGTTGATGTCGATTTTCGATCTGATCATTCGTCTACAGGTTACAGAACACGAAAACAGTGATTCTGATTAAATCAATCCAAACAACTCTCGGAGCATGCAATGCAATACATCTGCCTTATCTATAAAAACGAAGCACTTGGCCCACAACCTGGTACAGAAGAATTCGGCTCGTATATTCAGGCCTACCAGGAATTTAGTGAGCTGGTTGTCAAAGATGGCGTGTTTGTCGCAGGTGACGCGCTGCAACCTGTCGCAACCGCCACCACGGTAACAAATCACAATGGCAAAATGGAAACGACCGATGGCCCATTTGCAGAAACCAAAGAGCAGCTTGGCGGATATTACCTGCTGGACTGCAAAGATCTCGACGAGGCCCTGAAGTACGCAGCAAAAATACCCTCCGCCAAACAAGGCAGGGTAGAAGTCAGACCCGTCGTTGTATTCGATAACTGAGTTTACGAAACAACCGGTAAAACGACATGCTGCCCCCACTCAAACTCGAACAAACGATAAACCAGATTGTTCGGGAAGAATGGGGGCGCATACTGGCTGCATTAACCAAATCAACCAACAACCTGCAACTTGCGGAAGACTCACTGCAAGATTCCGTTGAGACTGCACTTCAGCATTGGCCGGAGCACGGATTACCAGATTCACCCGCCGCGTGGTTAATCCAGACCGCCCGCAGGAAAGCGATTGATCGCCTGCGTCGCGATACTCATTTTGCGAAGCTGCAACCGGAAATAACGTACCTGACAGAACTTCAACAAAAAGCGGAGATTGAGGACATTGAAATTATTCCCGACAAACGCCTTGAGCTCATCTTTACCTGCTGTCACCCGGCTATTGAAGAAAAAACCAAGGTCGCGCTGACACTCAGAACTCTCGGCGGCCTGTCCACAGAAGAAATAGCCAGATCATTCCTCGACAAGCCCCAAACCATGGCACAACGTCTGGCCCGGGCAAAAAAGAAGATCGCTGTAGCGGGCATACCGTACGCAGTACCTTCGGCAGAGGAACTGCCAGAGAGGTTAAAAGCGGTGCTAAGGGTTTTGTACTTTATATTCAATGAAGGATATTCGGCCTCAAGCGGCAAATACATCACAAGAGCAGATCTTGCCGAAGAGGCTATTCGCCTCGGCAGAATTGTAGCCGGATTAATGCCCGACGAACCGGAAGTAACCGGACTACTGGCCCTTATGTTACTGCACGATTCAAGGCGGTTTACGCGTCAAGACAAGAATGGCAGCATCATCAGTCTTGAAGAACAGAACCGAAACGCCTGGGACAAACAGAAAAAGTCCGAAGGTATTTCACTAGTCAAACAAGCGCTGGCGAAACAGAAGGTCGGACCATATCAACTGCAGGCTGCAATCAGCGCAGTACATGCAGAAGCTGCGAATTGGGCTCAAACCGACTGGCAACAAATAGCGGCGTTGTATCAACTGCTATACACACTGCAACCAAGCCCGGTCGTCAGGATTAACCAAGCTGTGGCGGTGTCCTACGCACAGAGCCCTGATGCAGCAATACCGATGTTGGACACTGTATCAGCTAGCGGCGAGCTTGTTGACTACCAACCCTACCATGCAGCCCGTGCCGATATTCTTAAACGCGCAGGCCAACACCAGCAAGCGGCAAACCACTTCGACAAGGCAATTGAGCTAACCGAAAATGAAGCTGAAAAAGACTTTCTGCTAA